>NZ_CP036261.1:6509340-6831495 GCF_007741475.1 Rosistilla ulvae
TGCATTCGTACGCGAAGTGCCAGCCGGCGATTCCTCGCTACGAGCGATGACGATTCTCGAATTGGTCTGCATCGACCTGCAACACCGCTGGCAAGCGGCGGCCGAAAAAGCGGTCCCCGCCGATGACTGGGGTAAGCTCGGCAGACGCCCTACAGCCGACGATTACGCCAAACGCTTCCTCGACCAACAGAACCCCCAAGCACCGCTAAAGTGGATTGAAGCGGAATATCACGCAAGATCGGAGACAGGTGACGCCGAGAGCCTCGCCAACCTACTGAACCGGTATCCCGAACGCCCTGCAGTCACCAACCGATTGTCGGCACTGCACGCCAACCACTCGCCAGCCGACACGCTGCCCGGCACTCGCGCGGGAACGTTTCGCCCGACCGCCAACACGCCCCCATGCCCCAATTGCGGACTCGAAAACGCACCCTCAGCTCTTGGGGATTCGGCCGACTTGCGATGCGTCGGCTGCAATACGCGTCTACGCTTCATCACACAACAGATCGATTTAACGGCACCCTTCCAGTCGAATCGGTTTCAATTTCGCAAGAAGCTTGGCAACGGAAGCTTTGGCGTCGTCTGGAAAGCACTCGATCTACAATTGAAGCGTTTGGTGGCGATCAAGTTTCCCCACCAGTCCACCGTCAACGATGCGATTCGCGAGCGATTCCTCCGAGAGTCCCAGGCAGTTGCGAAGCTTCACCACGAAGGAATCGTTTCGGTCTACGACGTCTGCGTGATGGAGAACAATCTCCCCGTCATCGTTTCAGAATATATCGATGGACAAAACCTGGCGGAGCTGATCGCCCAAGAAAAGATGCAGGGGATTCGGAAGTCGGCACAAGCTGGCGTGGCGATAGCCGACGCGCTGCTGCATGCCCACAACCAAGGAATCGTCCATCGCGATCTCAAGCCAGCAAACATCTTGGTCGACACAACAGGCAACCCCCATATCACTGATTTCGGCCTGGCCAAAAACCACCAGAACAAAGTCACGATGACCTGCGATGGCGACGTGCTGGGCACCGCTGCCTACATGTCGCCCGAACAGGCCCGAGGCGAAGGAAGCACAGCCGATCTACGCAGCGATCTATACGCCCTGGGGGTGATCTTGTTCGAAATGGTAACCGGCGAGCGACCGTTCCGTGGCACGATCCAAATGCTGCTGCACCAAGTCATTCACGACCAACATCCCTCGCCACGACAACTCAATTCGTCGGTACCAATCGATCTCGAAACGATCATCATGAAATGCCTGGAGAAAAAACCAGAGAACCGCTATCGATCGGCGAGCGAATTGCGTGACGACCTGAAACGCTTCCTGAACTACGAACCGATCCACGCAACCCCGCCGACAGCGATCGATCGTCTGATGCGATGGTACCCGTCACACGCAACCCAGATGCTGGGGACTTACTTTATCATCGCGCCACTGACATGGGTCTTCTTCATCACCGGCGGCCTGTGGGACGCCAACCGCACCGAATCGCTGACACTTTCATCCCCCGCGTTCCTGCCCTGGGCGATCGCATGGATCGTCGTCGGCAGCTACATCCTGAAGAACAGCCGCGTGGCCGAAGCGATCAGCGGCTGCTTTCTGATCGGCTTCATGGCGCTCCCCTTTTTCATCGACGACAACTCACAATCGATCACGCTGATCTGCCTGATCTCGTTCTTCGGCACCCTGCTCCACACCGGATCACTGATCAGCCGCTGGCTTCGCCGCGATTCGATGGCAGAATAACACCTCCAACCACAAACACTCCATCGCACCGAAAGCTGCTGCTGCCACCGCGGCCAAGTGCACGAGATCCAGCGTCCCCCCTCAAACCTCCGTGAGCCAGAAGCGCTCTGCGGCTAAAGCCACACCCGAATGTGGAACTTGCAAACAGAGGAGCTTGACACCAAACGGCAAAGATTACGTTAGGGTTTGCGGCGGAGCGCCACGACACGTCGCTTCGCCCACCGCCAGCATGGCCCAGCGGACCATGCCTCAAAACCACGCTGCGACAGCAGACAAGCGACGTCACACGGATCGGCGCGCTACGGCAGCAACGTCTTGATCAAGAAGTCGCCCGCCGCTTGATCGGACTCTTTGCCTGTCGCGAGCTGCGCGCCGAACTCCGCAGCTGTCGCGCGGTACGCGGCCAACACCGGATCGAACAGCACCTTGCCCTCGGCGTCCGACAGCGAACTCTTTTTGCCATCGACCGGATTGGCCAACAGCAGAGGTCGTGGCGCACAGAGTGCAGCCAGCTGAGAAACATCGGCCACCTTGAGAAGGTTCGGGGCATAAACCCACATCGGTTGCGGCAGCGGATCGGCAATCGCATCGACGAAACTACCGATCGTCCACTGTGTCGCCACGGCATCGATCTCATCGGAAAGGGCGGCGGCGAGCATCGCGATCAGACCGGTACTTCCACGACCGTAAACGGCGACCTTGTCAAATTCTTCCTGCCCCGAAAGCGTACGGGCAGTGGAGATCACATCCCACGCCTGTTGAGCCAACAGCGGACGTCCGAGCACGATCGCGTCGCTGGCACACTGATTCGGATTGACCTTCCCTTCTCCCAGCGACCGCACGTCGAGCGCCAAAACGGCGATCGGTTGGTCGAGCAAACGTCCCACCGTCTCCGACTTCATCGCGGCCTGCTTGCCACCGGCGTCGAGAACGATCACCAACGGCAGCGGCCCTTGGGCATCTTCGGGCTGGATCAACAGAGCCGGAACTTCCAGATCGCGTTCGGTTCGAATCGAGAGTCGCTTGACGCTGCGCCCTTCCCAATCAAACGCTCCGTGATCGGCCGGAGCCGATTCGAATTCGACCGGCTTGCCACCCAAGGTCTCCCAGAGCTTGCCGCGTAGGTCTTTCGCCCAAGCAGCATATTCGTCGGCGTCGCTCGGCACGTCTGCATAACCTTGCACCAATCGGTCCGCTTCTTCACGCACCAGATCGACGTAGGTCTTCGCATCGGCCGGCAATTTGCCGTCCTTAAAAACATACAGATCCTTCGAACTTCGGTCTTCCAACGGAATCTCCGGTTCGGCAACGGGAGATCCATCGCCACGGCCCTGCAGAAAACGATTGAACCAGCCATACCCTGCCTCGCGCAGCGGCTTCGACCAGCCGTGACCAGCCGGTGCTTCGCTCAACGCTACTTGGTCGGCCGAATCGTAGAGACCATAAATCTGTTGAGCACGACGAATCGTATCGCGAGTACCACCGATCGGGAAAATGGGATCCTTCTGGCCATTGCCCGCCATAAAGGGACGCGGCGCGGCGAGGCCAACAAACTGGAACTGCTCCATGTGCTGCGCGATCCCCGGCAGGTGGTTGCAGATGCAGTGATTGCCTCCATCTTTGATCCAAGCTTCATAAGAACACAGACAACAGAACGACGCTCCCGCAGCAAACCGACTCTCGACCGGCATCGCATACATCGTGTTCAGTCCGCCGCCGGAATTCCCCGCGATTCCAATCCGCTTCGGATCGACATCCGCACGCGTCTCCAAATAGTCGACCGACCGGATGCTGTCCCACAACATGTAACGCAGGTTGGTGTGCCCAACCAGCATCGCAGGGTAGCTGACCGCGTGCCCGTTGCCCCGCAACCTTCGCTCTCCTTGCCCAACCGGGTCATAAGCCAACACCACGTATCCCTGCCGGACCAATCCCAGCTGGGCGGTGCGGTAGAGATCGTAATTCTTCCCCTCTTCCATCGCATGCCCCGCGGTCACAACGATTGCCGGCATCGGCTCTTCGATACCCTTGGGAACATATAGATTCGCCGTCACATAAAAGCCGGGAAAGCTTTGAAAGGCGAGGTTCTCGATCGTGTAGCCATCCCGATCGGCTCGCCCCGTCACCTGAACGTTCAGCGGCGTCTTCTCGGGCCACGGCAACAAACCGATCGCATCTCGCAACTCATTCGCAAGCGGCTCTTTTGCGTTTTCCCAAGCCTGCTTTCCCGCGGGATCGACATGCTGCCGACTGATCTCCACACAGGCGTCGATATTAAATCGCAACGCACTAGCACTGCTGGGCAAACCGTCTTGATAGACGTTCCACGGATCGGGTTCGGCGGCGAGCGCCGAGCCTGTGATAGCGGCGCTGACGAGAAGCGCCATCGCGATGGCTGACTGCAAGAATTTCATGGTGCAATTTCTCTTAGGGTAGGGCAGGTGTAATGGGGGGATGGAAGCTTGAAGCGTCTTGCCGGAAGCAAAACAAAAAAATGAATCGCTCAGCCTCACAGCGAGCGATTCAGCAAAGTTTAATGAGCGAGCGAACACGCGGAAAACGGAAGCGATCAGAACTTGTCGACCATCTGCTTCGCGGTCGCTTTGATCTTCGCAACGTTTCCGCGGGGAATCGCCATCAACGTTTCGTAATCGGCCAACAGCTCATCGGCCTTGGCGGGATCGGTCGCACGGACCGCATCCAAGCGATCCTGCAGCCCTTCGATCGAACTGTTAAGCGTGCCGGTGGAAGCGATATCTTGAAGCACTGCCTTGGCCAACTCCACCGGTCCGGGTGGTTCCACCGGAACTCCGGCTTCGCGTCCATCGCAGCCAACCAACGCGCCAACCAACAAGCTACAAACAATCAATCGAGCCAACATCGACTCCGCTCCTGAAAACCAAGATAGAACTAAAAGAAATGATGCGAAACACAGCTTCGGGCTATGGAAGCGCCACGACTTCTCCACCGTCGCGCGACCCCAGACCGTGATACAGCTGAAGCTCAACCGTTTCGGTCATAAACCGCACCGAGGCGTCGGCCAGCGTGTGCATCGCTCCGCCCGGATGGCGGCTTCGCGAAGGGTAGACGCCACTGCTGTCTCCCGCCCCGCAAGTTGCACACGTCATACAGCTTGGGTATTTCCAGTTTGGCGGGGCCAAGGTATTGAAGACAGTGTAGATGTAGACGGGGCGGCCCCAACGATAGCCGTAGTAGCTGGTGTGATTGTTGCTTCCCGCCTCGCAGGCTTGACCATATGCGGCCATTTCCCCGTCGGTAATCGGCCCCTGTGCCGTCGACTCGTTGGCGGCCGTCCATGGTTGAGCGCGAACCAGGTCGGCCTTCTTGCGATACAAGGAGTCATCCCCGTCTCCCGAGAGATGCTCACCCAGCATGATCGTATTGGAAGTTCCATCGATGATCCTCGCCATCTTTGTCGGGACATCCATTCCAAACACGCCATTGCGTCGCGATTCGGCAACCGTCCATCCGATATTCGACCCTGCGCAAACCGCATAGCTCGATCCACCACGCACCGTCGAACTTGGGAACGGCAGATTGGAAGGACAGGTGAACGCATCCATCGGCATGCCAGCGACCAAGCCATCGACAGCCGAAGTGATCGGCAGATAGAAATCGCGTGAAGTTGTTTTAATCAGGTCGTAGACAGCCGTCTGCTCGATGTAAGGGAGCAGCGGGATCATCGGACCGTAGCCTTGAAAATCGAGAGCCGACGGGTTGCCCGCCTTCTGCCGATACGCCGGGAAGGTCCTGTAGGTGTCGTGATAGTTGTGCAGCGCCAGCCCTAACTGCTTCATGTTGTTCGAGCATTGCATCCGCCGCGCCGACTCGCGTGCAGCCTGAACCGCCGGCAGCAACAGACCGACCAAAATCCCGATAATCGCGATAACAACAAGAAGTTCCACCAGAGTGAAACCTCGCTTCGGACGAAGTACTCTCATATTGATTGCTCCAGAACACGGGATACCAACACCACATGCGACATCCGGCTCATCGAGCCGACAAACAACACGCTTCGCTGGTAGAAGGAAGGATGACGGCCGGCCCGAATTGAGCATTCGTTCCACCGACCGCTAGGTAGGAACAATCGAGTTTACTGCCCTCCAACCTAAAGTCAACGCCTAGCCAAACGCTTGATTTGCGAAGCAAAACGCCCCGGCACGACCTCACGTTACGCAACAGACAAAAACGCCCCGCACAACCGCACCCCGTCACGGAATTGGCAACACGAAAGTCACATCAAAAACAAGCCCTACGCAAACACTCCACTTTCACGGCGTCTCGATTCACCCATCGTGAAGAACATCGAACTCGACCACCAAACAGCCAACTCTCGCCGGCGCCAACCGGCGAAAGAGACGCGAGATCCGACGATGCCATCGAGCCAGCCGATGGCATAAAAAATGCGATGCCTAGCTCGCAAACTGCCAGGCAAACCAGTAATCAATATTCGCCAACAATCTCTCCGCCGTTCACCGTACCCAGGGCGGCCCACGTGTGCACATCGATCGTTTCGGAAAGGAAGTGCGTGCTTCCATCAGCGAACACCAACTGTGCTCCACCAGGATGCAAGCTGCTGATGGTCCATGCGTAATCCTGGTTCAACAAATAGTCGGGAGCTGCCCAGACGGTTCGATAGACTCGGGCCAGAACCCGAGCCGCCTCGGCGTCGTAGGCACCGATCCACATCGAACCATTGGGGGTTCCCTTGGTCGTCTTTTCGCCAATCATGATCGTGCTACTGGTACCATCGGTGAAATCGCGAAACCGTCGCTGGAGTGTCGCGTAATCGCCTGTCGAAGGGAGTGCTCCAGGCTGATCGGTGCAGGTCGTGTCGGTGGGAGAAGCAAAATGACAAGCCGAGCGAGTGCCGACATAATTCGAGGTGGCATAGTTGCCCATCTCGGTGTTGAACTCTCCCATGATGTCCGAGGGGCACAGGTAGCCCGCGATCGAGACCTTCGCATCGATCAGCGCCACGTTTGCCTCGGCCGGCGAACCCGATGTGATGCCGTGCCAGTAGCCGTTGGTTGAATTCGCATCGAACGCACCATGGCTGTCCATCTGATCGTGAAGCGGAGTTTGCTCCATGTATGGGAGAAGCAGCGCGCCCCAACCAAGCCGACTGTGGGCCATGAAGCCTGGCGGAAATCGGAGCATCGTATCGTGGTAGTTCTGCAACGCGAGCCCCATCTGTTTCAAGTTGTTAGAGCACTGCATCCGACGCGCAGCTTCCCGAGCGGCTTGAACGGCGGGCAACAACAACCCGACGAGAATTCCAATGATCGCAATCACAACCAACAGTTCGACAAGCGTAAAGCCCTTGCGGCTTGGCACGAATCGTTTCATTCCATCATTTCCTTCTACTTGAAAAATCAAAAGACAATCACACCCAACACATCTTCACAGGTGCGCAATGCGCAGGCGGAACCCTACGCTTAATACACGGTGAACGTTTTAGCTGCCCGACACCAAGGCGGCGGTACGGGCGGAGGACCGTTTTCTTGAAGGAGACGGCGGGGCGCCGTCAGAGGTCAAATCGAAATCGACCTGATTGGAGCCCGAATCGATCTGCGTCTGAAGCTCTGTCTCGCTGTTGTAGCGTGCCGGAAGCTGATGGCCTGCCGATTCAGGATTCCCACCTGTCGTGATCCGAACCACATGACTTCCCACATGGGCACCGGCGCGATCAAACGTAAACTTCAGCTCATAACTTCCCGCTTCATCGGTCCGCCCCGACGACGAACGGCCCGATTCGGGAGTCAGAGTCACCAGCGCGCCCGAGAGGGGCTGGCCATCCAGAGTGACCGTTCCGGTGACGGCGCCTAATACAGGGCCACCTTCAGAACATCCAGGACAGCAAAATGCCAGAATGGCAACAAACATCGACAACCCGTAACGGGCGTGTGGAACGGTGCGCATACGAAACCCCGAGGAGGAGGGAGGAGAGGTGGAACATTTTCGCAGGGGGGTTGGGGGGGGAAATTCATGCTAAGCAGGACACAGATGTATGTCAACCTGATGTCTTCAGAATGCTAGCATTCGCCGCCCGACAGGACGTTGGCCGCAAGAGAGAGCCCATATTTTCCCGGCCGCCTGCAGCGGTACAGCAACGCCCACCGAAGAGCCCAGCAATTTGCGCAGCCCAGACAGCGTGCCTGGTTTGATTTCAAGCGAGAATGCCGTGAGGTCCGACGGCCAATCGATTTGTAGCCGACGCAGATACCAGCTTCCAAACGGTCCGACCGTTGCCCCTACGCAACAAACGACGGGATTCGCGAAAGAGGCACGACAGCACTGCGGTGGTATCGTTGTTGCGCCGTTCGAATCCGGTGGCGTTCGCTGCGCTCAAACCACCGGCTACCATCTGCGACCGCGGTGCGGTCGTGGCGACGATCCGATTAGCGTTTCAGACGAACGATTTGCTCAGCAAGATAGTGAGGTGTGGCACTCTCGGAACGCGGGTCGACCCGACCGACGATCCCGACCTCTTTGTTAAGCATCCGACGCGCATTGATCCCCGCCGCAGGGGAGAGGTAGGCAATTGTCTGACCGTCGCGATCGGTCAACGCAAACGGCGGGGCGTCTGGGCGAGCGGAAAAGACTTGCACCAACCAGCCTTGCCGATCGTAACGAACCGGGGCGGACGCTCGCGGCGCGGCAGCGACTGCCGGGGCCTGGGGCGGGGCAGACGCTGGAGCGGACTGGACCATTGGCTGTTCGCTGTGGCGACTGGCGATTTCTTGATACTGGTCGATCCGATCGACCAGCAACCGAGCGCGGCCTCGATCGACCGGATCGCTTGCCGTTTGAATCAACGATTCGACTTGGGTTCGCAACGCCTGGGCCTGCTGCACCGAACCCTCCGATGCCATCAAGCGAGCAAGTTCCATCTGCATCTGCTGCAACTGGCTCGATGCGGCACGGGGGCGATCGCTGGGAAAGGTTGCCGAAGCTTGCAAATTTTGGTTTGTTGGTCGATCGCGTGGCGGCGCCGACCGCAACGCTTGAGTCCAAGACGAACCCTCCTCCTGCACCATCGCGGCCCCCGATTCCTGGGCCTCCATGTCTTGCATCCGAACGTTGTCGGCAACACTCATCCGGCTCTGAAAATGACTCTGTGGCTCGACTTCGGCATGGCCAACCTGAGTGACCGGAACGTCTTCCCCCAGGATGCTTCCACCAACCGTTGCCACCTGCTGCTGTGCCGCTTGCACATTAAACGGGGCTGGCGGTGGATCTTCGACGCGTGGCGTATCGGCCGATTCGCCAGCTGGTTGACGCACCACCGCAGCCACTTGATTGTTCTTACGATCCAACTGCAATTGAGCCATCGCCTCGCGACTCTTGACGATTTGGCTGTCGTGGATCCAGCGAAACTCTCCCGGTGGCGGAACGATCCGCAGCCAAGTCTCTTGATCGCCGGACTCCGTTTCGCGACTGCTGTTGCCGATCAACGCAACCGTTTCACCGACTTGGAACTGGACCTGCCAACGGTACTTGCGAGCACGCCCCAGATTGGTCCCGATCCACGCGACCGCATCGGGATCGGTGATCGTCCCCGTCGTCCCATCGGCATCGATCTCCACCTGATCCGCTGGCACCCAGCAGAAACTCGTCTCCGGTGGCCGGA
This sequence comes from Rosistilla ulvae, assembly GCF_007741475.1. Lineage (NCBI taxonomy): Bacteria > Pseudomonadati > Planctomycetota > Planctomycetia > Pirellulales > Pirellulaceae > Rosistilla > Rosistilla ulvae. The sequence goes on from NZ_CP036261.1 coordinate 6,518,742, forward strand.
TCCCCAACCAACCATCGTCGGTCTCCAAATAAACCTCCAACGCTTCGCCCTCGATCAACCGATCGGTTCGATAGTGCTCGCCCGATGGTCCGCAGCGGGCGTAGCTGCCAGCTTCGCTGACATACACGGTGTAGGGTTCATCGACCGGACCGGCGGCAAAGGCAGCCGAGGTGAGGATCGAAACTGTCGTCGATAGAATGGTGACGCAAAGTGTCCGCAGCATAAGAGATCTCCTTGATGCTGCGTATTACAGAATCTACCCCGGGAGGAACAACCCCGATCGGCGCGGGATCTCCCTCCACTCCCCCCAACAATTCGCCCCACCCAATAAAAAACGCTGCAAAGCCAATAACAGCATTTGCAGCGTCGATGAAACAATGGGCCCAAATCGGGGCGCCGAATCCCTGGCGATAAGCCTAGAATCCAATCCGCAGCGACATGCCAGGACTACGGACCGAAACGCCACCATAAGGTGCAGCGTAAACGGGGACTGGTGCGTAGTAGCGTCGGACGGGTGGCGCGACGTAGTAGCTAGGGCGCGGAGCATAGTAGCTCGTGTATGGCGCACGATAGCTGTAGGAGTAAGCGGGTCGATAGGCGCGGACAACCGGCGCCGGTACATAATAGCCGCGGTACCCCATGCGATAGGGATAGCGAGCCATCGCCGTTGAACTGGCCGACAGAATTGCAACGGCCGCGATCAATAGTAAGAGCCGTTTGAACATTGTTTTCCCCTCAAGAATCGGTTTGCTGAAAGTTGTTTCTGTTTTAAAGTAAGCTCTGCTGACGAATTCGATCGCCGCGGCTAGCGTTGTGTCAGTTCCAATTTTACGCTTCCGCAAAGCGAGTTGGCGCGCCGAGTTGTGAATTCGCCAATTATTCTACAGACCGCCGCCATCGAGCGCGTCAATCGCTCGAAAAAAATGCGCCGACAACTCGGCGGTTCCAGCTCGCCTAGAAGACACTTAGCGGCCAAAGCCCTTTCGGCTCCGACAGTTCCCCCAGTTTTACCCCACACGCCTCAGCGACTCTCCCCACAAAAGCGAAGTCGAAGGATTGATATGAAACGGTTTTCTCTACGACACGGATTCACCTTAACCGAGGTGCTGGTGGTGATCGTCGCCGCAGCCGTTCTGCTGACCTTGGCCCTGCCGATGCTGCTGTCGATGCGCGAGAATTCGCGGCGGATGACCTGCGAGTACCGCCTGACTCAAATCGGCGTTGCGATGGCTGAATACCAACTGACCAACGAACACTATCCCGCCGGCACGATCGATTCGCAATCGCCAATTCAAAACGTCGCCGAGGGCTTTCATCAAAACTGGATCATCGCGTTGCTGGCCGACTTGGACCAACAGGCTCTCGCTGATCAGATCGATCCCGACGCAAGCGTCTACGCCGCCGCCAACGCGGCACCGCGCGAGACTCCCCTGTCAATCGTCCGCTGCCCCTCGGCTGCCAGCACCGCGCTGCCAACGACCAGCAACTATGCGGGCATCTATTCCTCGCAAGAAGTACCGATCGACGAACAGAACGACGGGATGCTTTTCTTGAACCGAGGGGTGATGCCCGAAGAGATCGACGGTGGACTGGAATACACGCTGTTCGTCGGTGAGAAGTTGAGCGATCCGGCCGAAGACCTGGGCTGGATGAGCGGTACGCGGGCGACGATCCGCAACGTCGACCATCCGCTGGGGGATGGATCGAACATCGACTCGATCCCGACCGATGCCAACGGCGAACCAAACCGACTGTGGGTCGGCGGGCTGGCGAGCCGGCACCCTGGGGGCGTCAACCTGCTGCTGGGAAGCGGCCGCGTGCGATTCTATTCGGCAAGCGGCGACCAAGAGGTGTTGCAGCAGATGGCGCGGCGATCGAAAGAGCTAGCCGAGACTGACGACACTGAGATCGCTGTCGAGACGAGCGAGTAAACACCGGATGGCTAATACGCCGCCTGATAAATCGACAACAGGTTCTCGGCGTTCACCGGAATCGGATTAAACGTTCCGGTCCACTGCTGCGTGGCATCTTCGGCCAATTGAGGCAGGGCATCGCGTGGGATCTCCAATTCGCTGAGCTTTGTCTTCAGCCCCGCCTTGCCAACCAGTTCGGTCACCCGCTGGGCGATCTGCTGTGGCGCATCGTGCTGGCTCTCGCCGGGATCGATTTCCGCCAGCAGTTCCGCATAGAGTTCGGGATAGTCGCGGCCGTTAAAAAGGACGACGTGGGGCAACATCAGGCCGACGGCTTGGCCGTGCGTGATGCCAAAGCGGGCAGTCAGCGGGTTTGCAGTGGCGTGCGCCGCACCAAGCATCGAGGTTTCGATCGCGATCCCGGCCAGGCATGCACCAAATTGCATCTCACCGCGGGCTTCGAGGTCGTCGCCGACTTCCAACACCCGCGCCAGATTGCCGGCGATCATGCGGAAGGCTTGGCGGCTGAAGGTCGAAGAGACGGCGTTGCGTCGCGTCGTGACATGGGTCTCCAACGCGTGCGACAAGGCGTCGATTCCGGTCAGCGCCGTGACCGCGTAGGGCTGCGTTAGCGTCAGCGCCGGATCCAATAACGCCACCGCACAGGCGGCTCGCGGATCGCCGCAAGCCATTTTCACATGGGTCTCCGCATCGCTGATCAATGCAAACGACTGCGCCTCGCTGCCGGTCCCCGCAGTGGTCGGGACAGCGATCATCGGCAGCATGTCGGCTGTCGCTTTGCCAACGCCCCAATAATCTTTGATCTCGCCGCCACAGCTGTAGACGAAATTAATCCCTTTGGCACAGTCCATCGAGCTGCCGCCGCCGAGCCCCACGATCAGGTCAGGCTTAACCCGCCGGGCGACTTCGACCCCTGCATCGATAAATGCGGTTGTCGGGTTTTCGGTGAATTCATGAAACGAATGAACCACCAGACCGGCCGCTTCGAGCGATTGCAGGCCGGTACCGAAGTGCCCCGCTTTGACGACGCCGGGGTCCGAAACCACCAACACGGTCCTAGCGCCGAGTTCGACGGCAAGGGTTCCAAGTTGCTCGATCACGCCAGCGCCAAAGACGATCCGAGGGCGCAGCTGGAAGTCAAAAGGTTGCATCGGCAGGCGGGGATTTTAGGAGGGGAAATGATGACGCAGCGCGTCGCGTTTCATTTTTCAGACTACAGTAAATCTTACCGCCCGGGAAAGGTCAGGGAACCGGCTCCAGTTGCCGATGTAGGACATTGGGCGAATTCGATAAATGGTTCGACGGGAAGTCTAGGCTTTCGGGCGGAACCCTTTTTTGGTATTCTGCGAGGCTCAAAACAAGATCTGCTGAGCCGCAGGGCGCTCGCACTCGAATATATTCCGATCTCACCGCATCTTGAAACGAATCAAATCATGGCAAAACCACACCGAAAATTGAAGAAAGCGAACCACGGCAAGCGTCCCGCCAATGCAAAGGCTCGCAAAGCAAAACGTAAAAAGCTGCGTACCTAGTCGATAATCGACGCCCGTAGGTTCTCTTGCTCGTCCGTCTGCCAAACTCTTTCGAAAAGCGTATTTCCTTTGGCTGCCAAAGATCTCATTTTCAACCTGGCCGATCTCGATTTTGACGCACCGATTGGCGATATCGACGATATCTGCAAGGTCAATCCCCAACGACACGAGATGCTGCAATTGACAGCAATCGTCGGGGAAGACATGCAGCGAAATGCTTGCGCAGCTTACAAAGACCTCACCGAAGATGAGTTCTGGGTACGCGGGCACATGCCTGGCATGCCGCTGATGCCCGGCGTTGTGATGCTGGAAGCTGCCGCTCAATTGTGCAGCTACTTCACCCAGAAGCACGATCTGCTGGGAGCCGATATGGTCGGTTTCGGTGGCGTCGATGAAGTCCGCTTCCGCGACCCCGTCCTCCCCGGTGACCGCTTGGTGCTGATGTGCGAACTAACACGCATTCGCCGCGGCCGGATGATCGTTGCTCGCTTCCAAGGTGTCGTTCGCGGCGGCTTGGCTGTCGAAGGGATCATCAAGGGGATTCCGATCCCGATCAGCGCTCTGAAAGAGACGCTCGCGGCGCGCAGCAACAGCTAGCTCGCTCTCGGCAAATTCACTCTACCGCGCGCTGGCCATTTTCTTCCGCCGCGCGCTCGAAATCTCGCCGCTCTCGGTGGGATCTCTTTTCGGCCGCGTTAGCGTTGCCGCAATCCCGCCCCCGGTACTGGCTAACACTCGCCTCGCCGAGCGCTCTATCATGGATTGGTGACCGATCGCGGCGGCGACAGTAACCGCCCCGCCGATGCAAATCGCAAGTCATTGCCCCGCGGCGACTTGCCGCGCCGCAGATCGCTATTGGCCTGAGATTTGCATAGCCTGACTCTGTTCGCTGTGACGTTGCAGATTTGGCAGAATCTCATGTAAAAACGACACGGGGTTTACAATTCTACAAACGAATGAGGAGTAACATCCGATGGAAAGAATGTGGAAGGGTGTGTCATTTATATTGGGCAGCCTGTTGGTCGGGACGCTGTTGAGCGGCGTGTTGTTGAGCTTGCCATCGGGCTTGCAGTCCAACGTATTGGCTCAACGCGACATCAATCCGCAAAATTTGCAGACGGCAAACGACCTCTCCACCGCTTTTCGCCAGGTCGCCAATTCGATGCGGCCGAGCGTCGTCAGCATCAATTCGATGCAGAAGGCTCGCGTCGTCCGCGGCGGTACCCGCGGGATCCCCGACGGAATCTTGGAAGGCTTGCCGCCGGAGATCCGCGACCAACTGTTTGGCAACGGATTTGGTGACAGCGGATCGGCTCAGCCTCAAAAATCGGGAGTCGGTAGCGGGGTGATCATTCGCGCCGACGGCTACATCCTGACCAACAACCACGTCGTCGAAGGAGCGGATGCGTTGGAGGTCGAACTCTCCGACCGCCGCCGAATCGAAGCCACCATCGTCGGCACCGACCCGCAAACCGACTTGGCGGTGATCAAGATCGATGCCCCCAACCTCGAACCGGCGCCACTGGGCGATTCCGATGCGATGCAGGTTGGCGATTGGGTGTTGGCGATGGGCAGCCCCTTCGGTCTGGACCAAACCGTCACCGCTGGCATCATCAGCGCCAAGAACCGCGTTCAGGGAATCGTTGGTCAAGGCGAAGGCTTTGAAGATTTCTTGCAGACCGACGCGGCGATCAATCCCGGCAACAGCGGTGGCCCGCTGGTGAACCTGCGCGGCGAAGTGATCGGCATCAACACAGCGATCGCATCGCGCAGCGGCGGATACAACGGGATCGGGTTTACGATCCCCACCTCGCTGGCTCGCCCGATCGTCGACAGCTTGATCGAATCGGGTTCGGTTCGCCGCGGATTCCTGGGGGCCAAACTGGGACCGATCGATGAAAAGCGAATGGAACAACTGGGGCTGCCTAATATGGTGGGTGCCTACATCGACCAAGTGCTCGAGGGGCAACCGGCTCACCTCGGCGGCTTGCAACCTGGCGACGTGGTCGTCGAAGTCAACGGCCGCGAGATTCGCGACCTGCTGCAACTGCGGAACATCGTCGCGCTGACGCCTCCCAACGGGACGCTGAAGTTCAAAGTGATCCGCGCCTCTAAGCCGGTCATGCTAACGATCGTGTTGGGCGAACGAACCAACGCGGCGCTGGCGCGGTTCAATCCCGCCGGCGAACTTTGGGGAGCCGACTTGGAACCGCTGACCGAAGAGACAGCGCAGCAACTGGGAATGCGAAGCACAACCGGTTTGCTGGTCACCAACGTCACCGAGGATAGCGTCGCGGCAGCCTCTGGACTCGATGCGGGCGATGTGATCCTGCGTGCCAACGGGCAACCGATCGGCAGCATCGATCAACTGAAACAGACGATCGCTCAAGCCGAGCAGGCCGGGCGACCGTTGCAGTTGGTCGTCAAGCGAGGCAACAGCCGCGGATTGGTGACAATCCAATAGAGCGGCGACAACGCAGAGAATGATCGCTAGCCAGCGGGCAGCCGAAACCGGCTGTTCGTTGGCTTAATCGATCGTATGCCAAACGCCTCGCGGGCCGGCGTTAATGACGACCGAATCGCCGACGCGATCGGTCCGTTCCCAACTGTCGTGCACATGCCCGCAAACAACCAATCGCGGCTTGTTCGCTTCGATCGCTTGGCGGATCGTGGGGCTGCCGCGGTGCGTTCCCGAACCGTCGATATCGACGCAGTTCCACGGAGGCGAATGCGTCACCAAGACGTCCTGTTCCGCCATCGGTCGCAGCAGCTCAGCCGCCTCTTCTTCGCTGAAGTCGTAGCTCCAATCGCCGAAGGGAGTCGTTGGGATCCCGCCGCCGATACCGAAGAACGAGACTCCGGCTACGCTCGCCGCGGTGCCATGCAAAACGTGAGCTTGTGGCCAATCGCGACACGCCAGCGTCAACTCTTCGACCGATTCGCCGTTGCCGGGAACCAGGATCGCGGGACAGTCGGCGGTTTGTAGGATCTCGATCGTGTCGGCCAATCCTTTGCGTTTGATAGCAAAGTCCCCCGCACCGATCATAACGTCGGCGTCTTTGGCCAATTCAACCAACGCGGTGGCGGCGTCGCGATCGCGGTGCAGATCGCTGAACAGAAGTAATTTCATCGCGGTATCTCAATCGTTGCTAAGCGGGCAGGGGCTATTCACTTTTTCAAACTGAAGCGTCTCAGGAAACGGCAACCCGACGCGTAAGCGAGGAATTCAGACCGTGCCTTGCTTACGCGGCCTGTCGGTTCAGTCACAACCAGCTTCCTTGCATTAGCCGTTTGGGCGTTAGCCCCGGTTCAGTGGCAGCGGAACCGGGGCTAACGCCCAATCGGCTGATTAAACCAACGAGCCGTACGCGTCGGGTTACCAAGAGTGCCTAAACACAAACGGTGATTTGCCCCGGAAATACGGGCGTCTAATGTAGCGTAACAAGGCGTTACCGGCTACGATGAACATCCCCCCAAACAGCACAGCCCCCTCGCCATTCCTCCACAGCGGGAGCATGTCCACGATGTTGCCTTCCCACCCCCACCGTAGCAATCGGCTATCGCGTCGCCAACTGCTTCGCTTCGGTGCCGCTGGACTCTCCGCGTCGAGCCTGTTGCAGATCCGATCGTCGGCAGCCGCCACGAAAACGGAACAAGCTCCGCCAACAACAGCAACCACCAACGCGTTTGGCCGGGCGAAATCGTGTATCGTGCTGTTCGCCTGGGGCGGGATGAGCCACATCGATACGTTGGACGTGAAGCCCGACGCGTCGTCGGACATCCGCAGCATCTTCCATCCGATCGCGACTCGCACGCCGGGCTACTACGTTTCCGAACACCTGCCCAAAATTGCTCAACAGACGCACCGGATGGCGATCGTTCGCAGCGTGCATCACAACGCGCCGTCGCATCGTTCGGGAGCGTATTGGAATTTGACCGGGCACGAGCCCCCCAACCTCAGCGGCAACTGGGAAGCATCGCGCGACGACTGGCCCAGCCTGGGATCGATGGTCTGGGACGCCAAGAGCCAACAGCCCGGCAGCGACCTGGAACAGCGACTCTCCCGCGACGGTCTCTCGGGAGCCGTCTGTCTGCCCTATTCGATGTACGATGGTGGCCGCGCCAACGGCCAGGACGGCGGATTCCTGGGGATGCAACGCGACCCGATGATCATCAAGCCGCGCGAAGGGAAACCCTACGACGGTGTCAGCCCCAGTTCCGGCCACATCGACTTGGAACTCGTCGAAGGGCTCGACCGCGACCGCTTGTCGGCTCGCCGCAAACTGCTGTCGCAGATCGATACCAGCCGCGATTTGCAGTCGACCGAAGGGATGCAAGGAATGGCGCGGCACCAAACCCAAGCGCTCGACATGCTGTTGAGCGAACGGGTGCAGCGAACGTTCGATCTGAACAGCGAACCGGCGGCGGTTCGAGAACGCTACGGAATGCACGTCTGCGGGCAAAGCGTTCTGACGGCGAGGAAATTGACCGAGGCGGGAGTCCCACTGGTGACCGTCTACTGCAGCGCCGGCGACCTCAACGGCAGCGTTGGAGCCCATTGGGACACGCACGGCAATGGCTTCAACCGGCTCAAGAACCAGATGATTCCACCCTGGGATCAAGCTTCGGCGGCGCTGTTGGACGACCTGTCCGCCAGCGGTCGATTGGACGAAACCCTGGTTGTCTGGCTGACCGAATTTGGCCGCACCCCACGGGTCAATCCCGGCGGCGGTCGCGACCACTACCCGAACGTCTATTCGGTTGCATTTGCTGGCGCTGGCATCGCGGGGGGCTTGGTCTACGGCAAGAGCGACCGCAACGGAGCCGAACCGCTGGATCAGCCTTGCGGGCCGGCCGATCTGCACGCGACGATCTTTCATTCGCTGGGAATTTCCGACCACTTCACGCTCTACGACACATTGGGGCGTCCGCTGACTGCCTGCGACGGCCGGCCGCTGCCGCTGTTTGCTTGACCATTGGGCACTGACGCTACTTGAGGTGGCATCGCCTTGCGATACACTCAGTGGAAAGAATCTCTTTCCTGACCGCTCCCCAAGGACACCCGCGCAATGGGTCTTTACGATCGACCGTATTACCAGGACGAAGAACGCTCGCACCTGCCCCCCTCGCTAGCGACACAATCTTTTGCGATCGTGTTGATCGTTGTCAACGTCGCGGTATTTTTCGCCGACTTCATCTTCGGCGGTGAAGGTTTCGCGCTGCGGACGGCAATGGAAGTCACGCCGCAGACGATCGTCAAACCGTGGATGTGGTGGCAGTTCGTGACCTACGGGTTCGCCCACGGCAACATGAACCACATCCTGTTCAACATGATCGGGCTGTTCTTCTTCGGGCGGATCGTCGAACAGCGACTGGGGAAATTCGAATTCCTGCGGTTCTATCTGGTCGCGATCATCCTGGGCGGAATCGTCTGGTCGCTGCGAGCCAACCTGACCGGTTCGCCCGTCCCTGGCGTGATCGGCGCTTCGGGGGGCGTCATCGCCGTGACGATGCTGTTCATCTTCTGGTATCCGCAGACCGAGATCTATCTGATGATGGTTCTACCGGTGAAAGCCTGGATCGTCGGCGTGTTGATGATCGCCGGTAACCTGTTTGGCATGGGGTCCGAAACGACGGCCTTCGATGTCCATCTAGTCGGCATCGCCTTTGCCAGCGCCTACTTCTACTTTCACTGGAACCTCGGGATGCTCTCTCCCGCGTCGCTTTCCAAGCTGACCCAACGCAGCACGCGATTGAAATTGCACGACCCCGATCGCAAATCGCGTCAGGAGATTCGCGATGCCGACGAAGCGGAACGGATCCTGCAAAAGATCCACGAACATGGCGAAGAGAGCCTAACCAACGCCGAGCGAAAAGTGCTCGAACGCCACAGCCGCCACCTTCGCGACCGTCGCTAACGGCGACCGTTCTCGTCCGACAACATATCGCGATCTCGACAGGCCGACTGGGGCACCATCCGATGCCTGTTGCTGACGACCTACTTTCGCCGGCTCTTCCAAATCTGGAATCCGGAAACACGCTCGGTCTGTTCCGCCTGATCGGACGGCCGATCGCTCCCATCCGCGACGGCCTCGTCGGTCGCTTGCTGATCCGTCCCACCCCGGAACCAGCCCACGATCCGCTGACCTAGACTTGGCTTGGCGGCCGGTTTTGGATCCTGTTTTGGAGCGGCGGCGGTTCGGGCAGGCCGAGTCTGCTTCGCAAGTTCGGCTTCCAGCATTGCCCGCGAGGCGACCTGCAGCTGCCCCGGCGATTCCGGAGCGGGTTCTGAACCGATCATCCCAAATCCCAAAGCGTCCAACGCCGCGATCGACGCTCGGCGATCGACCGAATCGCGCGATGGTGCGGCGGCGGCTCGCTCCACCGTCGTTGCAGCAGTCTGCCGCGGCGAGGGCTTTGCAGCCGGCGGATCGGCTGGCTCCGCGGCGGCTAACTGCGGCAAAGCCTTGTCCGCATCGGAACCGGCATCATCGATCGAGGCGATCGTTTCGCCGGCCTTTTCCCCCTGGGACGCTTCGATTTCCGAAAGCACCACGGCGGTCTGATTCATCAGCGTATCGGCCAGCGGCAGCTTCCGCAGCTGCAGATACGGCCCGAAATCGTTTGCATCGATCCCCGCCACCGCATCGTCGTGCATCGCTCCAACTTCGTCCACTTCCTCACTGGTCAGAAAGCGATCGTAAACGGCGACCTGGTCGATCCAAACTTTGCCGCCATTGTAGACTTCAAAACGGACCTGCAGCCGATCACCTGGATCATCTGGAAGGTCCAAGATCTGGATTCCCGCCTGACGATAGGGAGTGTCGGTCGCCACATCGTGCTCGACGCGGACGCTTTCGGGTAGCGAGCCATCGATCCAAATCGACTCTTCATACGCTTGACCGCCGGTCTGGCCGGCAACAACCATCTTCACCCGCGTGGTTGCAAAATCGTCTTCGGCTCGCATCCGACCAACGAACAACACTCGCTTCGATTCGGGAATCCCAATCCATGCCGAGCGCGCCCATGCGACCGGAGGCGTTGGCCAACCGAGCGGCGACTCGGTCTCGATGCACAGCGTTTTGTCGACTTGCGAATCGTCGTCGTCCAACCGCAACTTCATCCCTGCGCCATGAGCCAGTTCCCAATGGGCAATCTGGCCCTCCGTATCGACCTCTGAAAAATCAGCGTTTGGCAACAGCGTCGATTCTTCCAACTGCAGATTCATCGCGGCATCGAGATGCTGATTCAGCGTCGCCAACCAGTCGCGCATCTGCGCCGCGATAGCACGGTCTCGTTGAATGCTCCAGTCGACGATCTGGCAATCCGATTTCGGCACCCGGAACGCAACCATATCGTACGGTTCAACCCGAACCTGCCACACGTGATCGCTTGGTCTTGAGGTGGCCGCATCCGAAACGGTCTGCACTTCCAGTCCGGCGAGGTCGTTGAAGCGGATCTGCACATCGGTTGCCCAAGCGGAGTTGTTGACCACGTATCCGTAACGGGCCACCGACGACGCGGCCGACCGCAGCATCATCATCGGATCATCGGTCTGCGAACTGACGACCGGTTCAAACCGGCCGCTGGGCAGCGATCCGATCGCGGTAAAAAGGTTCCGCCGCGCTTCGATCTGCCCCAAGCTGAGATCCCGCAACGGATGCACGATCAGGTCAGCATCGCTAGCGGCGATTTGTTCTATCACCCCCGAACGCCCCGCCGGCCCAATCGCCTGCACCAACGCATCCTCCGGCAACAGCAAGCCTGCCTGCTTGGCTAGCGTCACGACCGGCGCGGGGCTCGTCACATCCTCCGCTTCCTCCGCGTGAATCGGTGACGACGCTTGGCCGTCGATATCGACCTGCAAAGCATCGACCCAAACGACACTTGTCTCAGCGGACGGCGCGTCCGAGAACGCGTCTCGCAGTGCGCGATGCCCGGCGGTCGGCTGGGTCAGTCGATCGATCACGTACAGCTTGTGGTTCGATTGGCCGTCGGCCAGCGTTTTCCCCAAGCCCAAAAACATCGCCCCCAGACGGGCGTCGCGCCATTCGCGCAGCTCATCCCCCACCAGTGAACTGGTTTCCGAATCGCGATTCGTTTGATTTTGCTGAGCAACGAAGGCCGCGTGAGCCTCCGGATCGGCACCCCAATGCTCGCCGGGGAATTGGACGTAGGTCTGATCATCGACGACGATCGCCACTCCGCCAAACGAGATGTGATGCGAATATGCATCGACCAACTCTTGCACGATCCGATGCATCTCTGCCTGGACCGCGGGATGCGCGGGGTTGTAATAGGGGCCCTGCGGCGGCGCTTTGGGACTCGCTTCCCACCAAGTCTGCTGCTGGTCGTTGCGCATGCGCAGACTGCGATTGCCGCGAAGGATCTGACTCTCCAACGCTGCCAGCGGGAAATCAAATCGAACGGTTGGGATCAACACCATCTGATGGCGATCGTACATTCGGAACATCAATTCCAAAACGTCTTTGCGCGGCGAACCGCCGCCGTGGGGAATCCGTTCGCCATTGTCGAACAGCATCGATGGCTCGATGAAGCTGCTCGGGTAGATCGAACCGCCACCACCAGCCACAGTGACCATCGCGGCCGAATAGCCAGCATTGTTCAACAATTGTGCCTGCCGCGCTGTCGAATCAAGGTAGAACTGCCAGTCTTTCAAATCCTTGTCCAGCGGCGATTGCAGATGCGTCCCTCCCAATCGCAAGTCCAACGCGGGCGAATCGAGATGAGCGGCCACAACCCGCTGACCAGTGACCCCACGCAAACTGACCGCGGGCAGCGATTTCGGACCGGCATAGATTCGCATCCGCGTCGACGATGGCTGCGGCGACACACTCTGCCGCGTTACCAGGACTGCGATGTCATCGGCACTTGGCCAAAAGACCAACTGGTGCGTCGCGGTTTCACCTGCTCGCGGATCGACAGAAAACGTCGATTCGATCATCGTTTCGACGACCGATCCCGCGTCGCGAAGCACCGACACATGATACTCGGCCGTTTCGTCCCCCGAACACACCAGCTCCAAAATATGGGGCCGGCCAGCGACCGCACCTTCCAATTGAACCGCTCGCGTGACAGAGGTTTTGTCCCCCTCGGCTCGCTGCCCACCGCTGCGGCGAGGTGAATTGACGACCTCAGCCAACTGATCCACTTCGACATCCTGCAACAGTTCCCAGGCCGTCGTATCGACGGAATCTTGCTGCGGGTTGCTTTCATCTACCACCAGCACCTGCACTTGGCGACGACTGTGCAACAGCGATCGACTACTGCCGGCGGTATTGACCGACGATCGGATCTGCAAGTCGATCTCATACGCCCCTTCGGTTGCAGGCAACGGAATCGCAAAGTCACGCAAATCCTGAAACTGTCCCAAAGCATCGGTCATCACATCTTGAACCACCTCCGACAATGGGGCACCGCCTCGCGCTGGCTTCAGGGTGGCGGTCAATTTCATCTCAGTATTTGCGCGGGTTGGAACTTCGTCCAACAGAACTTCAAACCGGAAGGTCTCTCCAGGACTGAAGATCAAATGTCGCCGCGGGTAGATCAACTTTGTCGGCATCGGTTCCACTCGCGCAACAACACGAATATCCCCAGGAAGTTCATAGACCGCTTGCTTGCGAGCAAGCGTCGCCAAATCGATCTGATGTGTCTCCGCGGTGGAACCGATCGCACTCTCTCCCTGCACCCCAAACAACAGGACGGTCGTCTCGGTTAGATCCGCTTCAAAGACGAACCCGCCGTGCGTTTGAGGAAGCCCAGCGAAGATGTCGATCTCGTCGACCGACCATTGGACCGACGCGACTTCATCCCCCACTGTCCCCAACCGCTGGAAGTTCAGAATCTCGCTTCCGCGCAGCGCCATCTTGCCGGTGATCCGTTGCGGCCGCTCGCTTTCCCATTCCACCCACACCCGTTTGAAACCGACGGCGCGACTCTCGGCGTCGACGGGGCGCTGCGGTTCTCCACGTTTGTTCTGGAATGGCGGCAGCGGCGGCGTCCGCTGCCCAACGTCGGTTCGCTTCGAAAACGGCTGAACCTCTTCGGCACGCGCCGCCGCGTGTCCGATCAGCATCGCGATTAATAGCGTTCGGGTGATTTGATTTAATCGGTTCATCGCGTTTCCACCACTATGGCGTTTTCGATTGCCAATACGGCCGCATCGGCAAAGGCCCGACAACGGGCGCATCCACGAATCGGTATCGTCGGCACAATCGGTGGTAAATCAGGCGAAGTCGGCATGCTCGATACGATCCCTACTCCCGGTGGTGTGGGTCGTTCGGGTCAGGCAATCTGTACTTTGCTAGCGTCGCACCAGCGGCAGACCTTGTCCCTCCCCCGCAGCCAAGCGGCAGCCCCAGTCCATGTCTCAATAGAAGGCTCAGCCGCCACACGACAGCGTCCGGCTGATTTGCCTCACGCAAAAACAGACTTCCCCTTGGAACAGACTGCGGACACCTTGCAACCGCCGTGCTATCGCACCGATAATGGCAACTTGTTCCCCCGCAACCATTTCGCAAAACGGGGAGCAGCGCCCGAGGGCAACACCGGCGGGCCCAGCAGCACGGTCCCAGGCAGCATTCCACACGGGCGGATCGGCCACGCGAAAACCACGGGTTCCCGACGCATGACATCGCAACGAAAGCTTCGCTACGAATCGCTCGAAGCCCGCCGTCTGCTGGCCAGCGACATCACGATTGTTCCAGGATTCCCCAGCGATTCGAACGCGATCGATCATCGCAACCAACCGCTATTGGCACCGCTGCACGCCGCTGCTGTCGAAATCGCCGTATCCCCAGGCCATGCAACCGACGGTTTGATTCACGAATCGGAGGGGCGTGTCGTCGTCGTCGACAGTTCACAACAGACAGGCTTTGCCAGCCGGCTGTGGATCTTCGACCGCGACGATCATGGCGGCTTGAGGCCGGCTCGCGATGTCATCGATCCTGGTTTTCATGTCGACCGAATGCTGATCGACGGTGATCGCGCGATCGTCTTTGGGACTCAGTGGACGTGGCAACAGGGGACTTCCGAATCGGCATCGTTGGACGGCGTTCCCCTGCAAACATTGGTCGCGACGATCGACCTGCAAACGCCATCCCCATCGCCGCGGCAAGCGATCCAACAAACCGTGCCAGGCCTTCTCAAAGAGCTGCATCTTGCGGACCGGCATTTGATCCTGGTGATGCACTCCGAACTACCAACGATCGCGACGATCGATCGGCAACCAGCACCTGAAACCGTCCATTCGTTTGCGATCACCGACGACGGCCTCCGCGAGATCGCGTCGCAGCCGATCTCCGCCGGGATCACACGACCGTTGGGCGATCGCTTGCTGACCCTGACTACGCGCGACGACACGACGGAGCCCTTCAACATGCAGGACTCCGAAAACGTCGGTGTCCCGCTGCACAACTGGCTCACCCAATACGCGGTCGGCGCGGGGGCGATCGCTCCAGTTGCCGAGATCGATTTGGGCAGCGGATGGATCGGCAGTTTCCAAATCGCCAACGACCAAACGGCAACCGCCGTTCGCACCGTTCAATCCGACGGTTCGGGAATCGCCACGTCGATCGACATCTTGGATCTATCGGGCGATTCGATCCGTTTATTCGATTCGTTGACGGTGGCAAACTTCGCCGGCTACGCAATCGCCGCCCAGCCCGATTTTGTCTTGTTATATGACCAAGCAACTCCCGAGTGGTTGGTTTTGGTCGACATCCAATCGCAGCACCCCGGAACGGCCCAGCCCGTTCGCCAGATCGAACTCGATTCCGATTGGACCTTGCATCCCGAAGGGCTACGGATGTCGAACAATCGCGTTGTTGTCCTCGCCACACGCCCCCTGCACGTCGATCCAATCGACCGCTTGCGCGATCTATCGATCGATGGCGACCAAGGGACAGCGGCGTTGTTGCTAACGATTTCTCTGGACGATGCAAAACTCGTCGCCATCAGTCCGCTTGGCAACCTTTCCAACACGCTGCCCCACCCCGCGCTGCACTCGATCGACGCGGCGCGCGATCGCGTCGGGATGTTTATCGAGCAACACGAATCCGATACCGCCAAGGGTTCGGGATTTTTATATGGCCATCTAGATGACGCCGGGAACTTTGTCGCCGAAGGACTGCTTCGCGATCTACAGCCCGATGATGAGATCGACATCGATCCTCGGCGCCTGATGGCCCGCGGCGACGGACAGCTCGCGCAACATCGCTGGGATCAACCCGATCAGCCCGCGATGCAGATGCCCCTTGTCGATCCGAACGGACCGACGTAACCGAACGTTGTGGGGTGCCAACGGCCGGAAAAGAGTCTCGCAACGGACTACCTCTACCCTACGGAGCGACCTGATCGATCTTCGCCGCCAGGATGAAATCGTTTTCGCTCAGCCCGCCGATCGCGTGGGTGCTCAGTTCGATGTTGACCTTTCGGTAGCCGATCAGGTGGACGTCGGGATGGTGCCCGTCCTGCTCGGCCACTTCCGCCACGCGGTTCAGGAACTCCATCCCCTGCACAAAGTGCTTCACATTCCACTGCTTGCGAATCCATTTCTCGTCGTCGGACAACTGCCAGCCCGGAAGGTTTTGCAACTGCTTCTGGGCTTCGGCCGCCGAACAAGGGTCCACTCCCCCCTCGCACGGCTTGCATTTTTTCTTCGCCAATTGATCCATTGAACTGATATCCATCGAGGGAACCTTTCGATTGTGAGAGATGAACCGACCTATATCTCACTGTACGGCGATCCGGAAAGCCTTGGCAAGGATCTCGGCACGAGATTCGCTCATGAATCTGGGCGGTTTGAAATCCGCATGCCAAATTGACACTTTCCACCGTTGCGCTACAATTTTGTTCTTCGATGGACAGTTCGACCAAGCATCGAATTTCTGAAACGCATGTTCTCAGAGGCGGCATCGGCTGCCTCGATCACACCAAACTGGAGTAGTAGTTATGGCTGGAAACGTAGCCGAATTCACCGATCAAAATTTCGACACCGAAGTGCTCCAGTCGGATGCGCCTGTTCTGGTCGATTTCTGGGCGCCTTGGTGCGGTCCCTGCCGTCAGATCGCGCCGATGATCGAAGAACTGGCCGGTGAAAACCCCGATCTGAAAATCGGTAAGGTCAACATCGACGAAAACCCCGGCGCTGCACAGAAGTACGGCGTCAGCAGCATCCCAACCATCTTGGTCTTCAAGAATGGTGAGATCTCCGAAAGCTTCGTCGGCGTTCGCCCGAAGGGTTCGCTGCAAGCGGCACTGGATACCGCCAAGGCGTAACGCCTGCGGAATCGATAGCTAAGCGGGAATGTGACCCGAGTGACATAATTGTGATCCCACGGAGAGAGACGGCCGCAAGCTGCTTTCTTCCGTGGCGTCACCGATTAGACTGTCCTCTGCTCACGTTGGGCTTTCGATTCCTCCTGCACAGGTGTATCCGACTGTGACCTCCCACCCCGCCTTCCCCTCCCTCCTATCGTTTCGCTCCGCACCGTTCTCTGCCTCGCTGCGTGTTGCGATACTCACCCTCATCTGCCTGCCCAATTTCTCTGCGGCACAGGACAACCCCGCCGATAAACTGATCTCTGAAGGTCGCATGCTGTTGCCAGCTGGAACGCTGGAGATCGACCAACCGCTGGAGATCGATCTGTCGAAGACGGGGCCGCTGCATATCGTTGGCCAAGGTCATTCGCGGATCGTGATGAATGGCCCCGGCCCCGCAATCCGGATCACTGGGACGCTCAAAGGAACCGCCGCCCCGAAAACGATCAAGCCGCAGGTCTTTGAAAAAGAGAACGCACCGCTGATCGCCGGTTTCGAAATCATCGGCAATCACCCCGAAGCCGACGGGATCGAACTGGTCGGTGTGATGCAGCCGACGATCCGCGATCTGACGATTCGCAAATCGCGGCACGCGATCCGACTGACCTCGCGGAACCGCAATCTGATCGTCAGCGATTGCCACCTGTATGAAAACAGCGGCGCCGGCGTCTACTTCGACCACGTCAGTTTGCACCAAGCCAACATCGTCGGTTCGCACATCAGTTACAACGCTGCGGGAGGCGTCGTGATCCGCGGCGGCGATGTCCGCAACGTCCACATTGCCGGCTGTGACATCGAAGCGAACATGGGGACTCCCGACGCTCCGGCAGCCGCCAACGTGCTGCTGGATTCCGAAGAGGGAAGCATCGGTGAGGTGGCGATCACTGGCTGCACGATCCAACACACCCACCACGGCAAGGATTCGGCCAACATCTGGATCGACTTACAAAGCAACCGGCAGAAGTTCACCGAAGAACTGCGGCACGGCAACGTCACGATCTCCGGCAACATCCTGTCCGACGTCCAGCACAATATCTACGTCCAGAACACCCGTGGCGTGGCGATCACCGGCAACACGATTTGGAAGGGATACGACCGCAACATCCTGCTGAAAAACTGCGAAGCGGTTGTCGTCTCGGGGAACACCTTCGACCGCAACCCGCGATACGGTTACGGCGATGCCTCCGACGCCAAACTTGGCATCCGGCTGACCCAGTGCAGCGGATGCCTGCTGGTCGCCAACGCGATCAATGGCGTGGGCGATGTCGACGGAGCGATCGAACTGCACCGCTGCAGCCAGATTGTCTTCAGTCAATCGACGGTCCGCGGCTTCCCGAAAGCGGGGGTCCTGTTGGACGAATGCGTCCAATCGATCGTCAACAACTGTATCGTCACCGAAGAAAATGCAGCCGCCAAAGCGATTCGGCAGCTGGGGGGCGAGGGGAATCGGATCGCGGAAAACATGGTCATCGAGACCCCCTGAAATCCCCAACAGGGTTATCCAGTGTTTTAATCTTAGGTATCAGCCGAAGCGCAAACACTTATTAGCCCTGATTCCCCAACACCCCAAGTTGTCGGTCTTTCCAGGGTGTGCGACAATGCGTTCAGAAGGGACCTTCTGAATTCGAGATATTGCAAGCAGCGAGGAGCCGCGAGTGGAGATTTGGCCAGCGATTGATTTGCGTGGTGGCAAATGCGTTCGTTTGAAACAGGGTGATTACGCCCGCGAGACCGTCTTCAGCGACGAGCCGGCCACGATGGCGCGGCAGTGGGTCAGCCGAGGCGCCCAGTTCCTGCACCTGGTCGATCTGGACGCCGCTCGCGGCGCACCGATCCCCGAAAACCGACAAGCGATCGCCGACATCCTGCACGCTGTCGATGTTCCCTGCCAACTGGGCGGCGGCGTTCGCGATGACGCGGCGATCGATGACCTGTTTGGTCTCGGACTGTCGCGTCTGATCGTCGGCAGTGCGGCGCTGAAGCAGCCCGATTGGTTCGCGCGGATGTGCGATCGTTATCCAAAACGACTGGCCGCTGGGATCGATGCCCGCGACGGCATGGTCGCTACCGATGGCTGGTTGGAAACAAGCCAACGATCTGCTGTCGATCTGGCGAAGGATCTTCGCAGTAAGACCGAAAACATCGCGGCGATCATCTACACCGACATCGCCAAAGACGGAATGCTCTCGGGCCCCAACTTGGAAGCTCTGGCGGAGATGCGGGCCGCGACCGACATCCCCGTGATCGCCAGCGGTGGCGTGACGACTGTCGAAGACGTTCGTCAACTGACGGCGCAAAACACGCACGCCTGCATCATCGGTCGGGCTCTCTACGACGGCTGCTTGGATCTGCCGGCGGCTCTCGCCGCTGTTACGGAAGTTCTGCAAGCATCCGGCGGCGACTCTGCAAACGCCTAACGTTGCGTTAACACTCCAGGTTCGCGAGACCGCTCCGGCGGTCGCGTACCAAACGCACTACGCAAAACATCGGGAAACAGCCACGGTTTTCATTTCGGAAACCGTGGCGGCTTCTAACATCTCGATGAACCAACGCATCGGCGACGTCTATAAAAAAGAAAAGGCGGCACGCCTTAGATGACGTGCCGCGCTTTGCAGACTCAAAGGGTATGAGCCCAGGCGGGAAAGATAAGGGCGGGAATGCGATCAGGACGATCGCATCGTAGTGAGGTGGGATTCGAACAAAGGTGGGAAAGTTAACTGGCGATGCGACCAGAACAGCCGCATCTCGGGAGGGAGTGATTCAAACATGGGCAACTGATGGATCAAGCGATATCACCGATTACTTCAACGGCCCTTCTAGTTCAAAATCGACAGCGTTTTCGCCATCGCTGACTTCGGCGGTTAGGCCCGACATCTTGGAACTGCTGTATTTCGTCGGAACCAAAAGCTTTGGATCCGAGGCGGGATCTTCGGGAGACCCGGTCGCCAGTTCGATCGCGGAGATCGTCACGGCATGTCGGCCGACAACCGCTCCATCTTCGGGATCATAGGTCTTCAGGCTATAGCTGCCATCGGGCTGGATCTCTCCCGTCGCAGGCGGTCCACCGCCGCTGGGGATAAACATCACGGTCCCAGTTGTCACCGGGGCCCCCTTATAGACAACCTTTCCTTTTACCGGTGCCGTCGCAACCCGCTTTTCAGCAGGCCCACAGCCGACGATGCACAGCAGAGCGATCGCGGCACCGCTTGCGGCAAAGCGAAGCAGCGAGGATCGGCCGGCGAAATAGTTCATGGACTTCATTGGATAGCTTCCAAACTCTTAAAGACGGGTAAACGAGAAACTACTCGAACGAAACAACTTCACCACGAGCTCGGGTCGCCATGGCGTCCAACACGACGTAGTCCATCGTTTCGGTCAAGAAACGCACACTGCCATCACAAAGCGAGAACTGGGCACCACCGGGATGTGCACTGCGATAAGGCGTCACGTTCGTTGACGTCGTCCCTTCGAAGTTGATCGGATACTGAAGGTTCTTGTTGTCCATCTGCAGGAAGCCACCTGACGAGTAGGAATAATAGCCCCAAGTCCAAGGCAGAATCCCGCCCCAACTGTTGAGCATCGAATCGGTCCAGCCCTGGCGGTCGGAGCATTCGCCCACCAAGATCGTCGAACTCGTTCCGTCGGTGATGTGAGCGAATTTGACCTTGCTCTTCGGATAGATCACACCCGAGGTGCTGTAGTCTTGGCTCGAACTTGAAGTGTTGACCATGTCATAATTCACCGAACCGGCGTTGGCGTTGTAGTGCAGCGTTCCTTGGTCGATGCTGCCGATCTGACCTGCCGCTTTCGCAGTGCCGCCCAACGGCGAAGAAGGACAGGCGAAGCTCGGCATCGGATCGGTGAAAATTTGATTATCACCATAGTGCGGAGCCGTCGTGAATCGATACGGTTGCATGGTAACCAACGCGTTGGGGGACAATCCATCCATCGCGTCGATACGGTTCCCCTCTTCGATAAAATCAAAGATTCGGGCGGGCCAGCCGATCCGGTAACCGCCGACATCCAAACCACCTGGCGGAAATTTGAGATGCACATCGTGGTAGTTGTGCATCGCCAAACCAAGCTGCTTCATATTGTTGCTGCACTGCATCCGGCGAGCGGCTTCGCGAGCGGCTTGTACCGCCGGCAACAGCAGCCCGACAAGGATGCCGATGATCGCAATCACGACTAACAATTCGACAAGGGTGAACGCACTTCGTTTTTTGGGAGGTCTCAAGGCTGATGTTCCAGAAATCAAGGCTAGGAAGATGGAAAGTGAATGTAGGTAGGAAGCTTCGCTCGGCCCTAAAAACAAGCTGAACGGCGAGCGAGACTGTTGCTGCGTTAAAGCGAGTGGCGTGCCAAATTTCTCCCACCCGTTCGCTCATCCCTCCGCCCACCGCCCCCACAATCCATCGCCTGACAAGGAATGGGGCACCATCCCCCCCAGCAAACTGCCTAGCGACGGCATCCGCCCACCTTATGTTTCATCACGGAAACTGGGAGTTTTGTGGAAAATCCTCGCCGAAACGCCAGAAACCGCCCCGAGCAACAAAAGATAACCGCGCCAGAGGAGTGCCTCGCGGAAGTGCAATGCAAGGCATTGTTGCCTAACTTCACAGCACAATAAGCGAGCGTCGCCAGACAAAGAGGCCCGGTAAAGAGGAGGGGAAGGAATGCCCGAGCCCCATGGGGCGTCGCACTGTTTCCCACTTGGCTTGAATGGGAACAGTGCGATGACAGCGGCAGGAAATAGGAGGGCATCCCCCCCTGAGTCCTCAAACAAGATCATTTGAAAAGCTACGGGGTCGTAACCACCTCGCCTCGCGCCCGCGTTGCCATCGCGTCCAACTCCAGCATGTCCATCGTTTCGGTCAAGAAACGCGCGCTGCCATCGCAGAACGAGAATTGAGCACCGCCGGGATGCGCGCTTCGATAGGCGGTCGCGTTGGTGGTCGTTGTCCCCTCAAAGTTGATTGGATATTGCAGGTTCTTGTTATCCAACTGCAAGAAGCCCGCTCCGGCACCGTAGTAGTAATAGCCCCAGGTCCACGGCTGAATTCCGCCCCAACTGGAGAGCATCGAATCGGTCCAGCCCTGGCGGTCGGAGCATTCGCCAACCAACAGCGTGGTGCTGGTCCCATCGGTGATGTGGGCGAACTTGGTTTTGCTGGTCGGGTAGATCACGCCCGAGGTGCTGTAATCGCGACTGCTGGTTGCGACGTTGACCATGTCGTAATTCACCGAACCGGCGTTGGCGCGATAGTGCAGCGTGCCGTGCTGAACTCCTGCATAGGAGGACGCGTTCACCGTATCTCCAAGCGGCGAGGAAGGACAGGCGAAGCTCGGCATGGGATCGGCAAAAATCGGATCGCCCCCGTTGTGAGGTGCCGTCGTATAGCGGTAGGGCCAAAGTTTCACCAATGCGTCGGGGGCCATCCCATTCATCGTGTCCAACCGGTTTCCCTCTTCGATAAAGTCGAAGATCCGCCCCGGCCATCCAATCTGATACCCGCCGACCTCCAATCCTCCCGGCGGGAACTTCAGATACACATCGTGGTAGTTGTGCATCGCCAAACCGAGCTGCTTCATATTGTTACTGCACTGCATCCGGCGAGCGGCTTCACGAGCGGCTTGAACCGCTGGCAAAAGCAGACCGACAAGAATGCCGATGATCGCAATCACGACCAACAATTCGACAAGAGTAAACGCGCGTTGTTTCTTTGATGTGAACAAGGAACAGATTCCCAAATGTGATAGGCACGAAAGAGGAACGAGATCTAGTGAACCGAATCGATGTGCGATGGAGCAAGACGCTACCCCGCAACCATAGATCAGATCGATGTCACGAATAGCGACTGACGTGCCAATTTCCCCTCCGCCACCAGCCAACACCTCGGCAAGGTGAGCTCCACCCAACAACCGTTGCAAGCCTACCCCCCCCTCAGCGGCACACTCGCCCCCCCTCCGGGGAAGATCCACCGACCATAACGCGAACCTATTCGAGGCGACAGTTTTCCAAAAAACCGCTCCGCATCCGCACCGCCTCTCCAGAAACCACAGCAAAATGCCTTCCATCGTGGCGGTCCCCCCGTGCCCTTGCTCAACATAGTGGCAAACGGTCGTGAAGCCTTATTGATTCGAGCGCCGGTCTGAACAAGCCTCTCTTCTCCATGCCAGCAACCATCCCCAGCACACCGAACCACATGACGACTCCAAGCCGCTCGACCATAACCGATCCTCTCGATCGAGCGGATGCCCGAGGCTACGAAGCCATGCGATATTCCCGACTTCGGACGTGGCAACGTTCGGGAGCGAGGAGTGGATACAAGCCGCAAAAAGGGTGGTTTACGATTCGGCTGTCTTGAGCGACGCAAGAATGCCCTCCTGCAGAGAGTGGAGTGCAATTCGAAGACGGTTAGCGACCCGTTTTAATACGCCAGCCGACCTACTCGGAAACACTTTTTACTCGTAGCCCCTCTCACACCGGATTCAACCGCGTAACAGATTGCGATCAACTCCCAGGCAGCTTGGGAGTTTTCCCGATGTAACCGGTTGGCTCCAGGACTTGTTTGACCAACCAATCGGGCGCCTTGCCAGTGTAACCCTCGAAATCGAGCATCACGCCGCGGCCACCAAACGCAAGCAGGATGTCCTTGAAGTCTTTCGCCGTCAGGGCAACTCCATTGAGCATGAGCTGTTGGTCACCGACGATGACGGTTGCCGCAGGATACATAGCATCCGACTCTCCGCTGGTCTGATCAAAGTTCGAATTAATCACGCGTTCAATCACGGCGACTGCCGAATCCGAAAGCGTTTTGTCACCAGCGATGTACCCGGAAAGCTTGCTTGCGTAAATCACGCCTATCCGTTCAGAGGAAATCGAGTAGCTATCATCGGAAGGGTTAATCTGCTGATACTCTGAAAAAGCGGCGTATATCGCATTCGCTTCCTCGATCGTATAGAACCGTTGCTTACGCGACGCGAGCGCGAGATCTACCATCTCACGAACCTGCCTCGTCAAGAATTCGACCGTTGTTTCTCCACCCCGCCGCGTTGTCGCGTGGTCGAATTCTTTCCGTCGAATAAAGACCAACTTTTCTCGCTCGTATTCATACGCCAATAGAACACTTGCCGGTTCCGTCGCCCCTGTAAATCGCTGCTCTCCATCCAAAGCTGCCATCTTGCTGGCGACGGCGTCCGCCTGTTTCGATGCATTGGCCCTGAGTGTCTCAATCTGCTCCTGCTGCCGAAGCATCTGTTCGCGTTGCGCATTCATTTCTGCTCGCTGCTTCTGTAGCTTCTCCGATAGCTCGGCCACTTCATCAACCGACAACTGGTGAATGTCTTCCACCACAGTCACCTCCGCAACTTCCGGAATCTTAGCGCGGACGCGCTGGCTGACTTCGACGGCAAGCGTTAGTACAAACAACACCAATACGATCAAGGCACAAAAGATCAGATCGGCAAAGGTCTCATAGACGTTCGATTGGCTACCGGAATAGCGTTCACTCAACGATTTCACCGACCAGCACCTCCTGCTTGCTGCTTCGAGACGATTTACGCAACTGCGGAGCGATGCGGACTTCGGTTAATGCAGCGATGTACGAGACAAAATGATCGACGTTGGAGGTGTAAACATTGTTTAAGACCCTCAACACAACGCTTCCCAGAATGGCCCCCACAAGCGTCGTGTAGAACGCGGTCCCCAAACCTTGCATCGTGGTTCGCATTCCGACCATCAACTCGGTTGCATCACCGGCGTCCCCTAAGGAATCCAACGTGCTGCTGAGCCCGTTGGTCATCGAGATCAATCCCACAATCGTCCCGATCAGGCCGAGCGAAACAAGCACGCCCGCTAACACATCGATGATTTTGGAGCGAGCCATCATCTTGCTGTACAACAAGGTGATTAGGCTGTCTTGGGAAACATTAGGATCGTGCTTGGCGATCTTTGCCAGATCCTGGATATGCTGATGAAAAACACCCGCTGGTGTTGCTCGCACCACCTCCGAGAACCCTCCTGGCGCGTTAAGCTTCTTCACCAAGAAGGCAGCGCAAACAAACTCGCTCTTGAGATTCTTGACGGCGCGAAAGTTCAAAGCGATGCCAAAGAAGAAGAGTCCGAAGATCATCGCGCACAGACCGCTACTATCACTTGCCACCGCGCGAACCAGATGGATGCCCGCGGCAAAGGCAAGCAGCACACCAACCACAGCCGCATAGATAAACCACTCTCGCAACGGATCTCTGTCCAACTGCAAGTCCTTCTGACGCTTGGCTTCTTCGGCCAGCTTTTCGGTAAGCAGTTTTTGGGTCTCCGCCTTTTTGACCAGCGCCTGCTTCTCGCGTTCCTTGCCAGCCAACAACTGGCGTTGAGCTTCCGCCAACTTCTCCCGAGTCCCCGGCACAATCAATGCGATGCCACAGTCCGGACAATGGTCGTTATTTCCGGCATCCATCAAAGGGGAGGTTAAACGAACGCGACACCCCAAACAGTCATACTTAACGCTATGCCCCCCCACGGCTTTTTTCAACACATACCTTGAATTTGGTTTCATCAAGCTCCCCATGCAACCGCTTCCTCCAACTATCGCATGCCCATACCGCGCGCCGTCCGGGCGATTGCCAACAATGAAACAGGCAAGTCTAGCTAACAACAAACCACCAAAGCAACTAGCGCCCGCTTTCTTGCTTCGCCTACTCGCAATATCTCGATCCTCCGTTCGCTTGCCGACCGCCGCGCGTCCGCCTAACATGACCGCGATTGCCGCCGGCACCTCTTCCAAAACAGACAGCACGAAGTCCTCCGCCCATGGGTCGATATGACAAACAAAGCAAGCGCATCGAAGATTCAGCTTCCATTGCAAACGAAATATCGCGTCTCTGCGATTGCTGCGTCGCGCACGGCGGGGCTGCTGATCTTGTCCTGTTCCGCCATGCTGCACATCGCCAACGCCGACCAACCGGCGACGGAGATCGCGCCGCTGCGCCAAGCCCATGCGCATAACGATTACCTGCACGACCGGCCGCTGCTGGACGCACTGGATCATGGATTCTGTAGCGTCGAAGCCGATGTGTTTCTTGTCGATGGCGAATTGCTGGTCGCTCACTCGCGGTCGGAGCTGTCGCCCGACCGAACGCTCAAGCGACTCTACCTCGATCCCCTCCGCGAACGAGTGCAGCGAGGCGGCGGACGGGTCTACCTGGGCGGTCCCGTCGTCACGCTGTTGATCGATTTTAAAGCCGACGGTGCCGCGACCTACGCGGCACTAGACAAGCTGCTGAGCCAATATCCCGACGTCATCTCCGTGATCCGCGACGGCCAGCGAACCGAAAAAGCGGTGAACGTTGTCATCAGTGGCGATCGACCGTTTGCAGCGGTCGCGTCGGACAAAGAACGCTTAGCCGGCCTCGATGGACGTTTGAGCGACTTGGACAGCGACATGCCGGCTCACCTGATGCCGATGATCAGCGACCGCTGGGGCAAACATTTTAAGTGGCGTGGTGAAGGGGAGATGAGTGGTGAAGAACAGGCCAAGCTGGCTGCGATCGTGGCGAAGGTTCACGCCAAAGGCCGAGTGCTACGTGTCTGGGCGATCCCCGATAACCCGCGCAGCTGGCGAGCGATGCAAGCCGCTGGCGTCGACCTGATCAATACCGACGATCTAAAAGGCCTGAGCCAAATGTTGCAGGAATGATTCGTAGAAACGGATCAGCGGCTCTATTCATCCAAAGCGACCTTCGAATCACAGCTTAAACAGGTTGTGCAGGAGGACGGTTGAATTTTGGGGTGGCAGAATGATGGGGGCAGAATGATTTAGCGCAGAACATCAATCTGCCAACATCAACCTGCAGAAGAAAACGTCTCTGGCCGCATCGCGAATTTGAAACAGCCTCAGGAGGGTTCCCGCAAGAAGGCGGAGCGCGGCCGCTGAGGCGCCGCGTTCCCCAGAGATACCGAATCTGAGAAACCTGCGAGAACACCCGGTCGGTACCAGATGTCTTCAGGAGCCTCCTATTTTTTCCGGCGAGCTGCCGAAGCCAAAGGATTGCGTGGACGTCGCCGTTTTTTGGTAGGGCGTGGGATGATTCCGGTGGTGCTTCGTTGCAGGCGTTTGACAATGGTTTCGATCGTGCGTCGGTCGTACCCGAGCTGCTCGCTGACCTTGAGAATCGATTGCATCTCGTGGATGGCGAGTGTTCCATCGGCCATCGCCAAGCGGATCAAGTTACACAACTGGGTTTCGCTTGGCGGCGCCGAGCGGGCTTTGTCGTGTTTGTCCCGAGCCCGAGCGATCATCGAGTCGTATTTTTCTTGATTCCAACGATGCTTCTTGGCCCACTTCCGCATCACCTTCGATTCGTCTTGATGGATGCCTTCATGGGATATCGCCAATTGAGCCAACTGCAAGAACTCAAGGTCCTTCAGTTCGCCAGCTTCCAAAGGATGACCGTACTGGCGAGTCAAGTCGCGCTGCAACGCCTGTTGGGAGGATCGGGCGCGCCACCACAGGCGTCCGATCGCCGCAGCGATCCCGATCGCAATCACAACCAACAACCACGGATGGGCGATCAAATAGGCGGCAGCCATCACCAGAATCGCGACCGGCAACCCGATGACAAGTGCGGAAACAAACCTCCCCGATTCAGCGACCCAACGGAGCGTGGGAAGATGAAACAAAAAGCCGGTCATCCATCCAATCAAGACATACACCCCAAGGACAAACAGCGCGGTACCGAGCCCACGAGTTGTCCACGTCTGCATCTGACCGTTTAACCGAAGCGATGCCAATGCCGTCGCACGATCGCCGGCAACAATCAGATGCAGGGTGCCCGGGTCCGCGAAGATTTGATAAAGCAAGCCCGCTGGCGGTTCGAACCGATGGGCGACGCCACGCCCCGCTTGCAATTTCCCAAAATAGGTCGCGACACGAGGCGCGACGATTCCCGTGTAGCGCACGCGCTCATCCCCCGCGCGATCTTGCTCCCCTTTGGACAAATAGAATACCGGCATTCGGACCGCCATCCCCAACTGGGATCCCGTTTCGGAAAGCCGAAGGCTGCGAGGATTGATCGCTTGGTGGCTGCCGCTGAATTGGATCGATCGACTCTCAATCGGCAACGCGCCAATGCGGTACTCTGCTGCCAACATCTCTTTTGGCTTGCAGCGTCGCTCGATCTCCTGGTTACGGCGATTGTTGTTGAGCTTGGTTGACCAGCCCAGCCGCCAGACGTATCGCCGCCCCAGCAACCCTCTTTTCCGCTCCACCCGCCCGTGCCAGACGTCCCAAATTGTCCCCCGCCTCCCACTGTACGTCTTCCGCCGCCAACAATAGATGTCGGTCTTTCGAGAGACAGCCAAGAAGCCGTTGAACCGATCGATGAACTCTCCAGGGATCGTCAGCCCAGGATCCATCGGCCCGGTCCAGGAGATCAGCGAGCCGGAGGAGACCGCATCCAGTGACGCGACCTCCGACGTCGCAGCCGCCGCGCGGTAGAGATTAAACCGCGTTTCGTTGCGCCACAGGATGATCAAAGCAAGCAAGACAAGCACAGTTCCGGTCAACAGGCGCAGCAAACGTTTCATTTCGATACGAGCCATTCAAAATCGGGCGCGAGGTGAGGAGTGGTAGAAGATCGGGAATTGCCGGAGGATTGATTTTGAACCACGACGACGCCCAAAACCAGTACCTTTAAGAAAAGCTTCCCCCAGAAAGGGCCACGCAATCATGAGAAGCCAGCTGAGGAAAGTGGACGCCTCGGAGCTGGCTTTCGGCAAACAGCAGAACCTAGATGCAACGTCGCGACGTTTCCTGCACTCCCGATTTCCCGGAAGCCACGACGCCCGCAGGCCGCGCCACCGAGCAATCGATTGCCTGAGTGATCGGGGCCGAAATGAGGTGCGAAGCTACGGAGTGAGCACCGGGGCGCGGTTCGAACGGTGGGTGCTTGGGTGTTGTCGCGCAGCGGTCGTTATGGGCATAATTGCCCTCCTGCCACCGGGCCCCTGCATGAAGCACCACGACCAACCGCGACGGATCTACCATGGCTCACACTCAAGAAGACCGCTGGGCGATGATGCTAATGGGACCCGCCTTGGTCCTTCTCACACTCCCCGTGCTGTGGCAAAACGAAACGCGATTCGACTATTATCGTGCCGCTGCAGCGACCCAGGCTGTCGATTCACTGGATGATGTCGCAGCCGGAACGCTGATCTCCTTGACCGGCCCGATGGAGTCGGGATCCGCAATCCCAGGGGAATACGTCGAAGCGTTCCCTGGCTTCCTAACGGTCAATCGCGAGGCGGAGATCTACAGCTGGTATCAGCCAGATTTCAGCCGGAACACGCATTACGAAATGAAATGGAAGTCGAGCGTCCAGAACAGCGCCGACAACGCCGGAGTCAAACAGGAATGCAAATCCAAGAGCTTCTACCGGGCGGAGTACCAAGTTGGCGAACTACCGATCCAAACCTCGTTGATCGAATTCTTCGACGATTACGACACGATCGCTCCGAAAACTCTCCGGCTTAAACCGACCGGAATGCAGCTGCACCTAAAGCCTGGGAGTGAGTACTTTCACCTGACTAAAAAGGCTAGCGATGGGCTGGGGGATGAACGGGTGCGTTACACAGGAATTCCCGTGCCACGTGTCGCAACCTACTTCGGCAAATATGAATCGGGGCACGGCGTCGCCGATCAATCGCATCATCAGTCAGGAATTGTCTATCAGATGATTCAGGACTCGGGCAATCTACACTGCATCGTCGCTGGAGATCGACCCGCCGCGTTGGCGAAGATCAAGTCGCACCTGCAACAACTGAAGTGGATCATACGCGGGCTCGGGACCGCGTCGATTATCACAGGGTTTGTGATCTTATTTTCAAGCATCACCGGATTCATGTACCATCTTCCGCTGATCGGTCCCCTTGCCGGATGGGGTTCGTTTCTTGCCGCCGTGATGATCGGGCTGCCGATCGCAATACTCAACATCGCCGCCGCCTATCTGATTGCCCATCCGCTGCTGTTAGCGATCATCGCGACTGGAATCGTGGCGACAATCTATCTGCTGAGAAAGCGTGGCAAGGCATCCCAACAGGCGCTCCGTCGCGATCTGAATCAGCAATATGGCAGCCCGCTGGGAACCGATGAACTGAAAGAACTCGAGTTCTTAGAGTTAGCTCAGATGGCGATGTCGGATGCTCAACTGGATGACAACGAAACGAAGATCCTCCAGAAATGGGCCAAGAAGCATCGCTGGGATCAAGCGAAGTACGACGCGATGATTGCCCGAGCTCGAAGCGAGCGAGAGGTGATCGATCCAGGCACGGCCGACGATGAGCACCTGCGGAACGTGGTCCGCTTGGCGATGGCCGATGGCACGCTCACTGGATATGAGATACGCACGATTCGCTCCGTCAGCAAACGGCTAGGATTCGACGACGCGACAATCCGCAAGATGATCGATCGCGTGCGACGCGACATCGCCCGCAACAGAGCGGAGGCGCAAAGCCATCCGGCGCAGTGACCAAACTGCTCCTCCCAGGAGTCCGTAAGCAATCGAGACCTCGCAACATAGTTTGGCAGAACGATAGGGGCAGAATGATGTTTCGCGCCCTCATCATCCTGCCACTCATCATCCTGCCACTCATCATCCTGCCACTCATCATCCTGCCACTCATCATCCTGCCACTCATCATCCTGCCACTCATCATCCTGCCACTCATCATCCTGCCACTCATCATCCTGCAGATTTCCGCCAACGACACACTCAGCAAGGTGTGGGCTCGACGCGATGGGATCGCTCGGCGGAGTTGAGCGGGCACGCTACGGATCAGAGGATTCTGGAGCGGCGAGTGTTAAGCGATAGACGCAATCGGCCGTACCCCGGGCTTCGTGGCTGAACATGGCGATGTCCAATCCATCGGCGTGAGGGGTCAGGAAATAGGGGACAACTTTGCTGGGCAGCAGCGAACTGAGATCCTCCCACTTCCCCGTCTTCAAATCGCCCCAGGTCTTGAAGCGAATGAATTTGTTTTCGTCGCAATCTTCGCCCCCCGCATACGCTGGACAGAAGTAGCTGGTCGCGTACCAGCGCCCCTGATAATAGTCGACGTCGTTCAGCACCAAGCCGGTCGCTTGCCAACTGCCGGCGACGGCGTTCTTTTTTTTGCCGAAGCTGGTGTGGATCTGGAAGGCTTGTTTTTCAAAGTCGCTCACTTCGACAACCACGCCATGGCTCGAACCGATCACATACAACGTGCCGCCTGCAATCGTCAGTGCACGGGAATAGCCCAACTGTTTCGACAGATCCAACACCGCGACGTCCCCGCCGCTCCCCTTAAACCGAAACACTTCGCTGCTGTTGGGATTCAGGGAATACATCCAACCGGTTGCATCGTCCAGCACGATATCGTGCGGTCGTTGCAGCTTGATCCCGGCCAGCGAAGTCGCAAAAGTGTCCCACGCAGCGCTCGCCGGATCGGCAAAAGTGATCAGCCGATGGTTGCCCGTATCGGTCGCGTAGAACAGCTTTTCGAAAGGGTTAAAAACGACACTGTGCGCGTCGACTAAAACATCGATCGGCGATCGACTCAGCGGCGACTGACGATCCGCCCGAAAGAACAGTCGATCGCCACTGGTCACGATCTCGGTCTCGCCGCGGCGAGCGATATGAGTACAAGCCGGCAACGATCCACTCTGCGGCACATATCTTTTAATGGAAACGCCCTCCAGCAAGCTCTCCTTTTCATCCGCCTGAACAGAACAAGAAAAGGAGCCAAGCAGCCCGATGGCAACGATCGATTGAGAGATGTTCATGGAGGAAACGGTTTACAAGGAACAGGATTGGAATCAGACGTACAGATCGACATCATACCCCAAAGCCAATGCCCCACAAAAACACGGAAATTGGAGAGGCATCCGGTAGCGGAACTCGTCAAGAGTTTCGTGGAACCGGTAATTGCCGCGAATCGAAAGTCTTGACGACTTCCGCTACGGCAGAGATTCAAACGCTTCGTCTCCACACCAATCAGCCGCCACGCGATAGCATCCGGTTGCCAGCAAGGTCCAATACCGCGTGGCGGAACTCGTCAAGAGTTTCGTCGCCACCGCCATGGATCGAAAGTCTTGACGACTTCCGCTACGGCAAAGACTGCCGCTGCCTCGTGCCCGACTTACTTCCTCGAGCTACCAGGTTCCATCCGTCGGCTTTGCCTGTATGTTTTGTGATCTGCTTATTGATTTCCAATTTGCATTCCCCAAAACGACTTGAATAGCGCGACCTTATGGCGATACAGCTGATCGTGACCCATCCGGGCGGAGCCCACAAAGACGACTTCCTTGCTTGCAGCCTGCTGGCTCATCTGCACGGTGTTCCGATCCAACGCCGCGAGCCGACGGAGGAGGATTTGGCCGACCCTTCGATCTGCGTCGTCGATGTCGGCGAGGTGCACGATCCCGAACAAAACAACTTCGACCACCACCAGTTCCCGCGAGATGCGCCGCCGCTGTGCGCCCTCTCGCTGGTGCTGCAGAGTATGGGACTCTACGACGACGCCCTCTCGTTCTGCGCCTGGCTGCGTCCGGCGGAATGGCTCGATACGCTTGGCCCCAACGAAGCTGCCAAGCTGATCGGAATTCCACGCGCGGCACTGGGAGCGCTCAACTCGCCGCTGGACATCACGCTGCTGAACCGATTTTCCAGCCAAACCGAGCTCCGGCCCGAAAACCCGATCTACCAGGTCATGTGCATGGTCGGGGAGGATATCGTCAACTACTTGCGCTCGCTGCGCCAACGGTTGGACTACCTGAAGTCGCACGCTCAGTACTGGACGATCGAAAGCGAGGGCAAGGGCGAATCGATCCAAGCTCTCTTCCTTGAAAAGAGCGACACGCTTGCCAACGACCCGTCGTTTGGAGTCTACGCGTTCATCGAGAGCGAAGGAAAACAGGACGCGATCCAGGCGATGGTAACTCCCGACCGTCGCGGCGAGGGATACGGGCTGTCGCGATACAACGACAGCCAACGGTTGGACTTTTCGCAAATTGAAACCCACGAAGAAGTTCGCTTCGCCCACAAACGTGGCTTCGTCGCAAAAGTCACCACCAACGATCCGACGCGGCTGAAGGAACTTTTGAAAGACGCGATCGTGAAAAGCGAAGCGATGTAGGCGTCAGCTGTACTCACACCCTGGCTCCGCATTGGTCTGCTCAGTGCCGCAAGCACGGCATACGATAGCCATCGACGCAAGTCCATGGTGACAATCCAATCGAACAGCGCAAGCGCCGAAGGCACGACAGGTGACGACTCGCAAATCGGCGCAGACATCATTTCCGAGTAGGCCCATCCCAACCCTCCACATCCAGCAGGCGATTTTGGCACCACCCGAAAACGTGCTCTGCCTCGGTCTTGTGGTCTCGAGGACTGGCAGAATGACGGGGGCAGAATTATGTTTTTCCCACACCATCATCCCGCACTGCCTCCATCATCCTGCCAACGTCATTCCGAACGCAAATTAATGTTGTCGGTTCACTTTCCTGCCAGGCCAGCCTTCACTTTCATGGCGGCAAAGATCGCATCGGCAATCGCCTGCATCCCTTTGTCGCCCGGAGGGGCTGCGACTCCGGTGTGCTAGAATTCCCGTTCGGCACTCGCCTGATTCGACTTGTCACTCCCCAGAGCTGAAATGTCGATGAACGTGGCCCCCGCGTCGGCGCTCGCACGACGCATGATGTCATCCTTGGCTGGACTCGGCCAAAACGAACAGAGCAATTCGGGGACAGGCACCATTGGCGAGTAGATCGATACCCACCATCCATGTCCATCAGGCAATGCTGACACCACCTGAAAACATGCTCTGACCCCGTTTTGCACCATCATTCTGTCTCGGTCATTAGGGACCGCCCCGTCGAGGCTGTGGTGCAGCGAAACGCATTCGTGCTCCCAGGGCGTTGATTCGCAAATCGAGGACAGACACCAATTCCGAACAGTTCGATACCTACCCTCCACGTCCAGCAGGCGATGTTAGCACCACCTGAAAACATGTCCTAGCACCGCTTAGCACGCAAGTCAATACATACCCGACAAACATGAAACGTATAAAGCAAAATTTTCATTGACAGTTAACACCTCTCCAATTAGGATTGTTTTAAATACGCGAACGCATTGTTCCGCAATCCGGAACGATGCAGGCTGCAGGAATCCGGATTGGGAAGTGCAGTCTGCTGGATGTTGCGGAGCAGGCGGGAACGGCCTCAGACTTTGCGGCTCACTTTGACACGTTTGTTTTTTATCTCGTTGTTTACAGATCTTTTTGCTCCTGGAGAGCTACATGAATCGATTACGTAAATCCAAGTCTCCCGATCTCCGCCGTCGCGGTTTCACGTTGGTGGAACTGCTTGTTGTGATCGCCATCATCGGCATCCTGGTTGGGCTGCTGCTGCCCGCAGTTCAGGCCGCACGCGAAGCGGCTCGCCGGATGCAGTGTTCGAACAACATGAGGCAGATTGGGCTGGCGATGCATAACTATCACGACACGCACCGTCGCTTCCCTTATGCTTGGCGCACCTTCGACTCGACTCCCGGTACGGTCCCCGCTGGCCAGACGCATTGCCGCGACACGTGGTTCCATCGCCTGTTGCCGTACATCGAACAGGACGCGATGTCGAACGTCTACGAAAGCGATCACGCACTATTCATCAACAATAGCCCGATTTTGACACCATTGATCAAGACGACGGTCAGCGCTTTTGTCTGCCCATCGAATCCTGGATACGGCGGTGCGGGGGCCAACCAAGCCGAAGGATTCCAGGGGACCTACGGCGTTTGTCTCAGCGGATCGGAAACGTTGTGGACCACATCCACGACGCAAGGAACAGGAATGTTCTTCTTGGAATCGAAGATTCAATTCCGCGACATTCTCGATGGCACCTCCAACACGATCATGGCAGGTGAAGGGATCGCGCGGCCAATGGACAACGTAGGTGCTCACGGCGACTTGGGCCAATACTGGGGCGGCGCTTCTTGGGGTGGCTCGGGGTTCACGACCTTCGAATCTCCCAATACCTCCCTGCCCGATCGACCGCACAGTTGCAAATCGACGACCGTCAAGCAGGCTCCCTGCCAATCGACATCGTCGACTCGCGGCGAGCAATACAACTTTACCCGCAGCTACCATCCCGGCGGCGTGCAGGTCGTGCTCGGCGACGCGTCGGTTCGCTTTGTCGGCGAAACGATCAACACCGCGGTGTTCCGCAATCTAGGCGACCGAGCCGACGGAAATGTCGTCGGGGAATGGTAACCCGAACGGAATGAACGTTGCCTTGCCGGGATCCGATCTCGGCATTTT
Source organism: Rosistilla ulvae (assembly GCF_007741475.1). Lineage (NCBI taxonomy): Bacteria > Pseudomonadati > Planctomycetota > Planctomycetia > Pirellulales > Pirellulaceae > Rosistilla > Rosistilla ulvae. Next base: position 6,553,901 of record NZ_CP036261.1, read on the forward strand.
CTCTCAATGATTGAATTCGTTATGATTCACTTAAGGGTCCACTTGATGCGGTATTGCTCAGCGACTGTGATGTTCGTGGCATTGTTATTTTCCGGGTGCGGTGGGAACGTTAGTCCGGACGGCTTCTTCGATGCGGAAGGATCGGTCCAATGGAATGGGGAACCGCTGCAGACCGGCTGGATTGTTTTTCGTGCTGCTGATAGTTCTTCGAAAAACGTCGCAGCGCAGATCAGCGACGGTTCATTCACCGTGAACATTCAACCAGGCGAAAAGATTGTCGAGATTACAGCTGAACGCGATGTCCCCGGCAAGTTTGGCATTGGCCCCAGCGGTGAAAAGGTTCCCGCCAAAGAGGCGTTTATTCCTCCCAAGTACAATACGGAATCGGAATTGAAGTCCACGGTCACTTTTCCGCTGGCGGAGCCTTTAACATACCAGCTAACCGACGCGTAGGGCGAAACCAGAATGCGGCTCATGAGCGACCAACTGAAAATCTCGATAGCGATCGTTCCATTCGCTGCAATCGCGTTCCTGAGCGGCAATGCAGCGAATGCCGATCCGAGTGCCGAAGGCATTCGATTCTTCGAGCAGAAGATTCGTCCGATCTTGGTGGAGCATTGCTATGAATGCCATTCGGCCGATTCGGCGTCGCTCAGTGCGGGGCTGATGGTCGATTCCCAGCAGGGTCTGTTAGAAGGCGGCGACTCGGGAGCAGCGATCGTTCCGGGCAAGCCAGATGAGAGCCTGCTGTTGGAGTCGCTGCGATACGATCCCTACGGCTACCAGATGCCTCCGAATGGGAAGCTGCCCGTCGCGGTGATCGCTGACTTCGAACAATGGATTCGAGACGGAGCGCCCGATCCACGCACCGAAACCAATCCAAAGCCGGGCAAGCAAAGCTTCGACATCGATTCGAGGCGTTCGTTTTGGTCGTTTCAAGCTCCAAAAGAGTCCACAGCGCCGCGGGTTCAACAAAGCGATTGGCCACGTCAAAAGATCGATTATTTCATTCTTGCCGCTCTGGAAAAAGCGGGCTTTCAGCCTGCGGCCGAAGCTGACCGCAGGACCTTGATTCGCCGGGCCAGTTTGGACCTGATAGGTTTGCCGCCGAGCTACGAGCAAGTCGAGCAATTTGCCGCGGATCCGGATCCACAGGCGTATGAAAAACTGATCGATCGTCTGCTGGCGTCACCACACTACGGCGAGCGATGGGGGCGGCACTGGTTAGACATCGTGCGTTACGCTGAAGACAACGTAAATATGGGACCGCACAACGGTCCCTATCCCAACGCTTTTCGGTACCGTGATTGGGTGATCGGGGCTTTGAATACCAACGTCCCTTACGATGAATTCATCCGACGTCAATTGGCCACCGACTTCCTGGACCATACCGGTCCCGAAGACCTTCCTGCACTGGGACTGCTGGGCCTGTCGCCTGAGTATCACAAGGAATTGATGCTTTCGACATCGGCGCTCGAAGCGGTTTACGCCGATGAATGGGAAGATCGCGTCGACGTTATCGGGCGTGGGTTGATGGGGATAACGGTCAGCTGTGCTCGCTGTCACGACCATAAATACGATCCCATCTCGGCCAAAGACTATTATGCCCTGGCGGGCGTCTTTGCATCGACCCGACAAACCGATGTGCCAATCATCTCGCAGGAAGCAATTCTCGCTTCGCAACCTGCACGCGACGAAATCGCGGCGTTGAAAAAGCAGATGGCGGAGATCGATGCGGAATTAAAAGCGAACAAAGGCGACCGAGCAGCGATTGCGTCGTTGCAGAAGAAACGCCGTTCGTTCGTGCAAAAGATCGCACAAATTCGCGCCGCAACGCCGAACATCGACATTCCCATGGCGGCAGCGGTAACGGAAGCTCAGGTTCGAATCGAGCCAAAGACAGAGACCCACCAAAAAATCGTCTACCACGACAATAAGCCGCGTGATTTGCCAGTGTTCATTCGCGGCAACGTCACCACACCTGGCGAGATTGTTCCGCGTCGATTTTTGGAAGTGTTATCGACCGGAGAACCGCAGCCTTTCCAAACCGGAAGTGGTCGATTGGACCTAGCCGATGCCATCGCCTCAACCGAAAATCCATTGACCTCGCGGGTTTTTGTTAACCGCGTTTGGTTGCTCCATTTCGGTGAAGGACTGGTCGACACGCCAAGCAATTTTGGCGCCACAGGCTCCGCTGCTAGCCATCCTCTGCTATTGGATGATTTGGCCGCACGGTTCATGCGTGACGGCTGGTCGATCAAAGACCTCCATCGTGAAATGATGTTATCGGCAACCTACCGCCAATCCTCTTTCCCTTCCGCTCCCGACAACGTTCGGCAATTGGATCCGGGCAATCGGTTGTTGAGCCATTTCCGACGGATGCGATTGGATGCGGAAGCCTATCACGACGCATTACTGGTGGCAGGCGGAAGTTTGGATCCGCAGCTGGGAGGTCGGTCGAAGGACATCGACAACGCGGATTACGATCGCCGCGCGGTGTACGCCACCATCTCTCGGCAATCGCCCAGCCAATACCTGCAAGTGCACGATTTCCCCGACCCAACGATCCACGCTGAACGACGGGGAAACACGACCACGGCGCTGCAACAGTTGTTTACGATGAATTCACCGTTCGTCCTAAAACAAGCTCAGCGTTTATCAAAACGCGTCCAAGCGAGTTCAGACCGCAAACGTATCGTGGAAGTCTATCGGTTGTTGTTCGCTCGTGAGCCGACGACCAACGAACTCAGCGCCGGCATCGCCTATCTGAGCCAGAAGGCCGGCGCACCGCAGAAGGAGCAGATCGCAGCGCTGCCAAGCTTTGTAGGTGATCGCATTCATGCCGATACCGCCAAGCTGGGCGAGTCCTATTCCGTGGAGTTTTGGTTTCGAAATACCGTGCCGTACGCAAAACGCCCCGTCGCTGGATATCTGTTTTCCCGTGGCGTGGACAGCTCGATACCGATTGGTGGTGATCACATTGGGATCGTTGGCAGTTACCGCAGCGAACAAGCCGGTCGGTTGTTGTTTTTCAACGGTGCAAGGCAGCCTACATCGCTGGTCGGCCGCACGACGTTGCAATTGGATCATTGGCATCACTTGGTGTTCGTCAGAGACGGATCCGAAGTACGGTTGCACTTGGACGGTCAGGGCGAACCCGAAGTGACCGGCAACGCTTCGGTTTCATTCGATCCGGCGGCAAGCCAGTTGTTTGTGGGGGGACGGAATGATCGCTTCGCAAATTTCCTGGGCAAGATCGGCGGCGTGGCAGTTTACGATCGCAAACTGTCGATATCCGAAATTGCGCAACACTTTCAACTCTCCGGTCAGCAAGGCGATAGCGTCCAATTTGCGGATCACTTTGCCGCCATGCTTCAATCGCAACCTGTGGCTGCTTGGGCCTTACATGAACACGCAAGTCTTCCGACGCAGTTACAGGATCGTTCAGGGAACGAAAGACATGCGACCTATGAAGGGAAGGTGTCGTTGGACGACGAATTCTCGAATTGGGTTGCCTATTGCCACGCGTTGCTATGCAGCAATGAACTGTTGTTCGTTAACTGAAATCCCCAGATGGTTCCTTCAAGAGGCAATTCGATGTCCAGTACAAACACGATGCCGTCGTGGTCGCGACGCGACATGCTGCAACAGGTTGGCAGCGGTTTCGGCTTGCTGGGGCTGAACAGTCTGTTGGCGGAAAACGCGATAGCTGCGGGAGACAAGGCTGGCGGTTTGGCAGGCCATTTCCCTGCGAAGGCCAAACACATCATCTTCCTGTTCATGAGCGGCGGTCCTTCGCAGATCGACACTTTTGACCCCAAGCCGGATCTGGCCAAGTATGAGGGTCAGCGTCCTGCGATGGTCGATATTCGGACCGAACGGAAGACTTCGGGACTGGCCGCGTCACCAGTCAAATTTAAACCGGCTGGCGAATCGGGGATTCCGTTCCCTGAGTTTCTGCCGAAGCTGTCCCAGCATGCCGACGAGATGGCGATCATTCGGTCGATGCACACCGATTTTCCTAACCATGCTCCCGCCCTTTGCATGATGAATCTGGGGACGTTGACGCCAACGCGTCCTAGCATGGGGTCGTGGTTAACCTATGGGCTGGGCACAGAGAACAGCAATCTGCCTGGATATCTGGCCTTGTGCCCAGGCAATCCTGTGGTTGGACCGAAGCTTTGGGGGAATGCGTTTCTACCTGGAAAATACCAGGGTACCTACATCGATACGCGACAAAACACGCCTGAGTCGATGATTCCCCATCTGCGCAACAGTGCGCTCTCCCCAGCCCAACAGAAACGTCAACTGGAACTCATCACCTCGATCAACCAGCAGCACTTAGCGGCTAATGCAAACGACATGGCTCTGGAAACTCGCATCAATTCGATGGAGCTAGCCTACCGTATGCAGTTCGAAGCGATGGAAGCGTTCGATGTTTCGCGTGAGCCACAGCATGTTCGAGACGCCTACGGATCCACCGAATTTGCGCATTCGTGTTTGTTGGCGCGACGGCTAACCGAACATGGCGTGCGAATGGTCCAGATCTATTACGGAAATCGGCAGCCTTGGGATACGCATTCCAATCACCACAAGCAAAATGAAAAGTTGTGCCGCGACATCGATCAACCGATCGCTCAATTGCTGACCGATCTGAAATCGACCGGCATGTTGGACGAAACGCTTGTCGTTTGGGGTGGTGAATTTGGCCGCACGCCGACTTTGGAAGGGGGCAGCGGACGCGATCACAATCCGTTTGGGTTCTCGATGTGGATGGCTGGCGGTGGGATCAAAGGGGGCACAATCCACGGAGCGACCGATGAATTTGGCTTCCGCGCCGTCGAAGACAAAGTGCACATTCATGATTTGCACGCAACGATCCTGCATCAGATGGGAATCGATCACCAGCAGTTGACCTACAACTACTCCGGTCGCGACTTCCGCTTGACCGATGTACATGGGCGCGTGGTGCAGAATATCTTAGCGTGATCGCCAAACCGACCGAAGCCTTAGAAGTCCCATGAAAATTGTAAAAATTGAAACCGCCATTCCCGACGAAATCATGCCGGGTTTGTTGTTGTTGCGGATCCACACCGATGAAGGTCTCGTCGGTTGTGGCGAAACCTATTACGCCCCAGAAGCTGTCGCCGGGTTGGTGCACGATTGGATGCATCACTACCTGCTGGGCAAGAATCCGCTGGACATTGAAAAGCATTGGCGTTTTCTCTACGAACGGACTACCAACTTTGGTTCTCGTGGTGCGGAACTGCGGGCGATTTCAGCGATCGATCTAGCGCTGTGGGATCTGTTTGGCCAAGCTATGAAGGTGCCGGTTTGGCAATTATTAGGCGGAGCGGTTCAGGAGTCGATTCCCACATACAACAGTTGCGGCGGCCCATCGTACGGCGCGAAGACTGATACAGCGTCGGGCCATATCTGGCCTGGGCATGGCCCGATGGGCAACCCGGGACCGATGAACGATTATTGGTCGGTCATCCATCGACCTGTCGAACTGGCTCAAGAATTACTGGAAGCTGGCTACAAGGCGATGAAAACTTGGTCGTTTGACTTCGCCGCCCACAAACAAAACGGACCGGTTTACGTTTCCCACGCCGATGTGGAAAAAGGCGTCGCGCCATTCGTGGCAATTCGCGAAGCGCTTGGCAATAAAATGGAACTGATGCTCGATGGGCACGGTTTCTTCCAATTGCCCGTGGCCCTGCGGATCGCCAAGCGGTTGCAGGAGTGCGACCTGTTGTGGGCCGAAGATCTGCTGCGTGTCGATTCGATCGATACGTTAGCCGACTTCCGCGATAAGGCGGGAATTCCCGTCGCGGTCAGCGAGATGTTCTCCGGCCCCGACGACTTCCGATTGACGTTGGAAAAGCGGGCGGCCGACTATGTGATGATCGATCCCACTTGGGTTGGCGGGATCACGCAAACCAAGAACTTCACGCGCCTGGCCCAACTGTACAACATCCCAGTCGTGATGCACGATTGCACTGGACCGCTAACATTGCTTTCAGGCGTTCAAGTCGCTGCCGCGTCAGGCAACGTCCCTTGGCAAGAAAGCGTTCGCGCTCATATCACCATGCTGTACCCCAAACTGATCGATGCCCAGGTTGAGGTCGCAGGCGGAGCGATCCCGATTCCTACGCAGCCCGGAATCGGCGCGGCGTGGTTGCCCGAGTTGTTTCGAGCCGACGGACGCAATTATCGGGTGACGAACCTTTAAGAAGTGCTTTTTGGGAACGGCGTAAGGAACGCTGGAACCGGACCGCTATTCAGCCGCCAACTTGGCGGACACCTGCTTTGCCGTCTGTACCACCGCATCGATGAGGTCCCGCTTCGAATCCACATCCACGCGAGCTGTCGGCAGACTGACACTGACCGCTGCAACGACATCCTCCCGCTCGTAAACAGGAGCACCGATACACGTGATCCCGATATCGGTCTGATCCTGTTCCACCACATACCCTTCCTGTTTGGCACGCTGATGAATCGCAAGCAACTGTTGCGGATCAACCGTTGTTTGTGGCGTCAATGCCACCAACTTGGTTCGTTCGATCAACGCTTCCCAATCCTTGTCCGACCACTGGCACGTCAGAGCGCGCCCCAGGGCGGTGGAGTAAAGCGGATCTCGGCTGTTGCCATCGACAACGCGTCGAAACGGATGCCGACTTTCCAGGACTTTCAGATAGCGAACCGATGTGCCTCGTACGCACCCCAGGTTCACTGTTTCGCCGGTCTGTTTGTGTAGCTCATGCAGAAAGGGGGCGGCGATGTCGAGCAACCGATCATGCAATTTACCCATGGTCATGCGACGTAACTTATGCGTCAGCTGATACCTGCCTTTCCCAACGCGAGCGACATACCCCAGTTCCGAAAGATCTTGCAACAACCGATGCACGGTCGGTTTGTGGTACCCGAGTTCACCAACAATTTCGACCAGCGGCATCGCGCCGTCGGTTCCTGCCAAAACTTCGAGCACGTGAAATGCTTTTCCCAAAGAAGATGTTTGCATGTTTGCCTACGTAATTCGAGTGCCGGCACATCCTGTATCGCCTGCCGGGTAGACCCCATTCTAGCCACAAACGCATAGACTTTCGATCAGTCCCTTGGCGGAGGGGGGATCTCAACTAAGGACACAACGCTACGATGCATCAGCCCCTCAAAACGCCCTCGACGTTGGCCGCGCCGGACGAGCTCTTCGGACATCCCAAGGGACTTTATGTTCTGTTCCTAACCGAGATGTGGGAACGGTTCAGTTTCTATGGCATGCGTGCTTTGCTGGTCTTCTATCTAACAAAGCACTTTCTCTTCGGCGATCAGGTGGCGCTGGGGATCTACGGCGCCTATGTTGCATTGGGCTACGCAACCCCAGTCATCGGCGGCCTGATCGCCGATCGCTATCTCGGCCAACGAGTCTCGGTCACGTTTGGTGCGATCTTGATGTGCTTGGGTCATCTTGGAATGGCGGTCGAAGGCGCAGGCGCCCAAGTGTTGGAGAACGCCGATGGCACCTCCACCATCGTTCGCGATGAACCCGCGCTGCAAATCTTCTATTTTTCGTTAGCGCTGTTGATCGTTGGGATTGGTTTTCTGAAGCCGAACATCGCCACGATTGTCAGCTCACTGTATCCGCCAGAAGATCCGCGACGCGCGTCTGCTTATACACTGTTCCAGATGGGGATCATGTTGGGCGCTGCCCTTTCAGCGGGGATCTGTGGCTACCTGGGCGAAACCTACGGATGGGCCTATGGCTTTGGAACCGCTGGCATCGGGATGCTCGTTGGATTGATCGTGTTTTTGACGGGCCAAAAACACTTGCACGGCGTGGCTGAACCGCCGCCCGCCTACCGGAAACCATTGCTGGGACCGATCACTGCCGCCCCCGTTATCTATGTCGGATCGCTTGCCGCAGTGGGAATGTTCTGGTTCTTTGTGCAACAAACGACGCTGGTCGGTTACATGCTGGCGGCGTTTTCGATCGCTGTTGTTGGATACGTCTTGTTCGTTTCCTTTTACCAATGCACTCCCGTCCAACGCGATCGCATGCTTGTTTTGTTAGCGTTCCAGTTGGCGATGACCTTCTTTGCAACACTGTTCGAACAAGCTGGTGGTGCGCTGAACTTATTTGCCGACCGGAATGTCGATCGACAATTCTGGGGGAGCGAAGTGCGTGCGTCCCAGTTGCAAAGCATCATGCCGATGACGATTGTGCTGCTGGCCCCATTATTTGCGTGGCTTTGGCCCGCGCTGTCGCGCGTGGGACGCGATCCTCGATCGCCAGTGAAATATGGATTAACGATGGTCTTCATGGGACTTGGCTTCGGCCTGTTGGCTTGGGCCACCTTTGCATTCGATCGGGATGGGCAGATCGACCTAGCCTGGCTCGTGTCGGCATACGTGTTGTTTGGAGTGGCCGACCTGCTGATCGTTTCAGTCAGCTATTCAACGGTCACCGCATTATCGATCCCCAGGATTGTTGGGATGATGATGGGGACATCGATGCTCGCAATCTCAGCGGCAAACTATTTGGCCGCTCAAGTGGCTGCGGTGGTTACTGTCGCCAATAAGAATGCCGATCTCAGTGCCTATTCGATGCAAGACTCACTCGCAGCCTACCACCAGTTGTTCTTCGGGTTATCGGTCGCAGCCATCCTATTTGCACTCGCGCTATTTGCGGCAACTCCCTTGATGGCCCGACGCATGCATGGCGTCCATTAATTGCCAGTGAGTCTTTGTCGCTTCGATCACCAACTTTGGTGCTGCGGTCTCGACCAAACCACCTTGCGCTGACCTCTACAAATTCGCACCGCATCGTCTGGGTGACCCTCACGCTTGTGATGGTTCTTCATCACGACCTCAACACCTCGAGCCTTGCACATCGCCAGTAGCCAGTACGTGCAGTAGTACGAGTCGGCCACCAAGATGTCACCGGGTCGAAGAGAATCAATCATCTGTCGCAGGAGTGCTGTCTCTCTAGTTTCTTTGCCACAGTACGGCGTGATCGCCAAATCTACCAACATGCCCGTTGCCATTGAAATGAGCGAAACGCATCGGAAGATTGGAAAGCCAAGTCCCTCCTCTTGAGCCGGATTCTGAGGATACTCTTGTTGGTTCTCTGGCGTGTCAGCGGCATCGACGGTAAAGCCATCAACCATCAAGACGCGGCCCGTGACAGGCTTTGACTTCACTTCGGCGATCGCTCTTGGTGTGAGCATCTCTTCAGCTTGCTCGTCATCGAGTGATTCGGCAAGGTCGCTTGACTGCTCGGCACGCCCCGCGATGGTGCGGACCAAGTGCGCGACGAGCTCGTCGGGGACCTTCTGTCTCGCGCGACAATACGCACCACTGTTGTTGTCAACGACACGACCCTGAGCCACCCACCAAGCAGCGATTCGTGTCACGGCGGCGTTGCAGCTTCGCAGTTCCTCTTTGAACAGCGATTGCGAGAGCAAGGCCCACAGCACCAGCGCGGGTGTATAGACGGCATCTTCGCCGCAAGAGAAATCGACCTCGAAGAGTTCAAACGCCTCGTCGAAAACGGATTGATCAATCATCTCTAAGCGGAAGCGATGAATCTTGCAGCATGGAATCGCTGAAGACGCGAAATGACGATGCGTCACGCGGACACGTCGAGTAGAACGACATGGGCCTTCCTTGACCAAAGTTTTACAAGGACCGATGCCAAGGAAGGCCACGTCGAGACGAATGATATAGGCACAGTAGCCACGTCAAAATATCAAAATGAATTGGCGAGACAAAATTTTTGCATTTCGATCCCACGAGGGTCTCGTGGTTTTCGATGCTGAGGCGAAAATGTCATAAAGGTCCGGCAGTGCCATTCGGTACAGGCACCATTTCATTCTGTTCCCTTCATTCCGAACCCAAATCGGGGACAGGCCATCATTGCCGAGCGGGTCGCCACTCACCCTCCACGTCCAACTGGCGATGCTTGCACCACCTAAAACTAAAAATATGCTGGCTCTATCTCGGGCTATTGGGACCGTAATTTTAATTTTGTCGGTTCACTTTCCTGCCAGGCCAGCCTTCGCTTTCATGGCGGCAAAGATCGCATCGGCAATCGCACGCATCCCTTTGTCGCCCGGATGGGCTGCGACTCCGGCGTGCTGGAAATCCTGCTCCGCACTCGCTTGATACGACTTGTCATTCCCCAGCGCAGAAATGTCGACGAACTTCGCCCCGGCATCTGAGCTGACCTGGCGCATGATGCCATCCTTGACCGGACTCGGCCAGAACGAACTGCGCACGAAGATCACCGGATCGCCAGCCTGCTGAAGGGTTGCGAGCAACTGCCCGAACGCTGCCGCAAACGCAGCTTTGGCGGCATCGGTAGCTGGTGTGGTCACATTTTCCCCGATCGCTACGATCACCAAGTCAGCCTGAAAGTCCAGCACGTCCTTGAGTCCTTTTGCGAGCTCGAACGTTTCGTACTCGCGTTCAAACGAAGCGAGGTTGCGAACCTTGATCTCCGGCTGCGAACCACTCGCCTTGGCAATGTCTGCGGTCAATAAATGAACGTAGTCCAGCTCCGCAGCACTGGCGGCCATTCCCCAGTTCCCGGTCCAGCCGATCTTGGGAGCGGGTCCGTGCAGTGTGATGCTGTTCCCAAGGTACAACACCCTGCCCACCGTCAACGAACCAACCGTTGGCTTCACAACATCCGAATCCGCTGCGGCCGCGACAGGGCCAACGACAACAGCGAAAGTAAATAAGACGAGCGAGCAAAGATATTTCATGGTGAGATCCTGAGCAGAGACAGAGCGAGAGGGTATCGCGAAACCGCTTCTTCGAATTCCACGACGCCCCCAGTCTCGTAGACCGGATTGTCGAAGTCAATTTGCCAGGCAAAAGCAAACAGCAGCCGTGTAAAGCCCATCAGCCATTGGGTCGCTGCAACGGTGTCCATAGCACTTCTTGAAAAAAGGTTTTACCCTCGCAGGCACTTGCTGTCTGGCATCCGTTTCGCCGGACTCGCGATCCGATGACATCCCAGCTTTTGTTTTTTGCCAAACCGAGACGCTGCAATAACTGCTGCTTTGTAAAAATGCCAGACGACAGGGCCAGGCATTTTATTGTGGCAACAACTGGATCGCGTCGACGATCACATGGCCGTCGGTTCCCTTGTTGCCGATCTCGATGGTGGCGTCGCCCGCGGGAAATTCAAACTCGCCGACGGAAGTGAATGATCCGTGCGGGGGAGCTTTCTTTTGGTTGCAGGTGGCTGAGTGGGTTTTCCCACCCGCACGAATCGTGATCGGGACATTGGTCGCTCGATTGGCGTTTGCGGTATATGCGATTCGCACGTCATAGCTGCCTGGTGTTTTGATCTTCACCGGAAAGCGAATGCTCTGATATCCCTTGTCGTTGTCGCCGTCATGACGATAGCCGGTTCCAACAAACGGACCAACAACTTGGCTGATTGCGTCAAAGCCGGTGCGAGCAGCCGCTTCATCGTCGACGACGATTCCCTTTAACGCCTTGGGATCAATCGATGCCGCCGGCTTCTTTGCTGGCCCCGTCCACGTTAGCACTTGGCTGTCGTCCAGTAGTTTCTGCCGCAGCGCGTCGTAGTCGATCGCTTGCACGGCGCGATCGGTCCTAATCGCTTGCATCGCGGCCGTGGCCGACGACTGGCCCAGAACCATAAAGACAGGTTCCATGCGGATGGAGCCAAAGGCGATGTGCGATGCGCTCAAGCAAACCGGAACGAGCAGGTTTTCGCATTGCTCCGCTTTCGGAGTCAACGCGCCATACGAGATCGCATAAGGCGAGAAACCTCCGACTTCGACATCGCCTTCGTTGCGGACGTGTCCGTTGGCGTCGACATACCGTTGGGTGTTGTGGGAATCCATCGTGTAGGCGGCCAATCCGATGGCGTCGTCGACCGTCTGGCGTCCTTGGCAGTGATGTTGCGTCATCACGGTAGGGCCCACCATCCGCCGGGCTTCGCGAATATACAGCTGCTGTTGCCAACCATCGGCGCGCTCAAACTCATCCCGGCACATGCCCCATCGCGCAACTTCGTTCCGAATGTGATCGGGCACGCGGGGGTGATTGGCTAGCGTCCACATCAATCCCTGTTGATAGGTCCGGTGGCGTGCGACAATCGATTCCCGCTGGTCATAGCTCGCCTCGGCATAGTCGTAGTTCTGGCCGATAAAATCGGTCGAGAAGGCGGTTCGGTTGTTGGTATCGGTTTTACGATTGGGCATGCTGGAATTGATCCAAGGCATCCCCTTCTCGCCCGCTTCGAAATTGCGTAGCAGCAATTCGAAGACGAGGGGGTCATAGCCGTCGGGTTTCGCAAACGGGATACGATTTTCCGGGTGATCTGTCAGGCACATCCGAAAACAGAAAGCTTGTGCGCGGGCGTCGCCGCTCCCCTCTTCGCCGGGGCCGTCGGCATCGATGCCTGGCAACAAGCCGCTGGACTTGTCCCCTGGGACCACAAACGGATCGACTCCCGGCACAAATTGATGGTACTTCGCATGCCGTGTCTGGACGCCGTTGAGCGTTTCGTCATAGACCGCATTCGCTTCACGGCCGACGGTGAACGAGACGCCAGCGGCGGCCAACAGGTCTCCTTCATAAGTAGCATCGATGAACATCCGGCCTCGATAACTCTGGCCCCCTTCCATCGCGATTGCCACGATCCGTCCGTTCTCAAGCGTCGCGCCGCGGGCACGATGACCGGCATCTGCCAACGGGGTCCGATCCAGTCGCTGTTCAAAGACGACGGGGATCTCGTACTCGCGAACCAGATCGCGCATGATCGCCAGCGCCGCCGAGGGCTCGAAGGTCCACATGGTTGCTTCAGCGGAACTCGTACGCGTTTGTCCGCTGTCTCGATAGGAGGTCGGTTCTTGCCATTTCCAAGCCTTGGGTTGATCGTAATAGGCGCGCACTCGTTGATAGAACTCCCGCGCGATGCCGCCGATCGCGGCTTTGTTGCCGATGTCGGTCTGCCCCAGTCCGCCGGTCGTCAAACCGCCGATCCTGCGACTCGGTTCGATCACGATGACCGATCCTCCCATCCGCCGCACCTGCACCGCCGCAGCGATCCCCGCCGACGAACCGCCATAGATCACAACGTCGTACGATTTCTCCTCCGGCTCCGCGGCGGAGGTCGATGGAAACGGAAGACTAATAAGGGCAAAAACAGCAAGTAGCGGCAGTAAGCGACGGCGATTCATGGGGGATCCTGAACAGGGAACTATCGAGCGTTGTTGTATAAATATTAACCTATCGCGACGCCATTGTTCATCAGGCGAGGTGCAGGACGATTCCGTTTTTCAAACTGAGTCATCAGCCGCTACGCGCCGGCGTCCGGTTGTCCAAGGGAACCGGACACTGGAGCGTGGCGGCTGATTCGTTTAAACTCAAATACGGGATTTGCCTGGGGGCAAAGTGCGAGACACGGCGGCGGTTTCCGATTCGGAGCTAACGCGATCTGTTTGCGTCGCGGCCGCTGGGGTGAGGTGCAAATCCATCGATGCCAATTGGGGACAGGCACAACTTTTGAGGCAGGGGATGCTGTCACAACCTGAAAACATGCTCTGGCCCCCTTTCACAACGATGGAGTAGCAAATTTGACGATTCGATGGGGACTGGTAGGTGTCGGTGACATTGCCAATAAACGTGTTGCCGCGGCGATTCAGAGTGATCCAAATTCGGAACTAGTCGCGGTTTGCCGTCGCAGTGAACCGCAATTAGATCAGTTTGCGGATCAATTTGGTGTGCCGCGCCGATTTACCAATGCAGATGACTTGATCGCTTCACCCAATTTGGATGCCGTCTACATCGCAACACCAGTCGACTGCCATTGCCCTCAAACGATCGCGGCTGCCCGAGCTGGCAAGCACGTTCTCGTCGAAAAGCCAATGGCTCTCAATCCCGCCGAGTGCGATCGGATGATCTCCGCGTGCGACCAGGCAGGCGTCTCTCTTGGTGTCGCTTATTACCGACGATTCTATCCCGTCGTGCTGCGAATCCAGCAACTGATCGAAGCGAAGCAATTGGGCCGAATCCTTTCCATCGGGTGTGTGACCGGGAATCCCAACCGATTCCCGGCGGATGATTGGCGAGTGATCCGAACGCGCGGAGGCGGAGGGCCGTTGATGGATATCGGAAGTCATCGATTGGATGTCTTCCTGCAACTACTGGGAGATGTCGCGACAGTCAAAGCGAGCGTGATCGATTCACCCGACTACGAAGCTGAACAGGCGGCAACGCTGCTGGTGCAATTCAAGTCGGGCGCCCATGGAATCCTGCAGTGCTACTTCGGCACCGTGGAGACGCCAGATCGATTGGAGATCATCGGAACCGAAGGACGGATCACCGTCGAAGACCTGAACCATGGCGACCTAATGCTCTCCACGTCCGAAGGGCAACAGTTGGAATCGCATCCACCGGCAGACAACCTGCACGCTCCACTGATCTCCGATTTTTCCGCAGCGGTGCTGGAGCATCGCTCGCCCACAATCAGCGGCCCCGTCGGGAAACGAACCAACGATCTCATCCGTCTGGCATACGAGGACGCCCAGTAGCGACAGGTGATGCGTTTTGCCTCACAGTTGAATCTGAGGTTCTAACGTACGGACTTAAATCAAGGAACGATAATTGAAGTCCAGAGCGCAAATCGGGGACAGTCACCATTTCCGGGGAGGCCGCTTCCCACCATCCACGTCTAGCAGGCGATGCCGACACCACCTGAAAACATACTCTGGCCCCGACTTGTGTTTGGGGTGATCGGTCGTTTCGTTACGCAAAACGGGGACAGTCACCATTTCCGGGGAGGCCGCTTCCCACCGTCCACGTCTAGCAGGCGATGCCGACACCACCTGAAAACATACTCTGGCCCCGACTTGTGTTTGGGGTGATCGGTCGTTTCGTTAAGACTGCTTCCACCTTTGCTCTGATTCGGAATCTGCCTAGCGTTTCGGGGGTGGTTGGTTTTGCGTTAGGATGCTTGATCAAGCGATGCGGTCGGGATCGCATTTTCATCTCTTGCATCTCAGTCAACAGAAAGCATTCAGGCAATGGCTCAACCGCGAAAACACGCTTACACAACAGCTCCCCAAGATCCCAATCCTGCGGCGGAGACGACGTTTGCCGAGCGAGCTCGAACGATGCTGTCGCTGAGTCAGGTGGGTGTCATCTCCACTCACTCGGTCCACTGCGAAGGGTTTCCGTTTGGGTCGACGATGCCGTACGCATTGGATGCGATCGGGCGGCCGCTGTTTCTGATCAGCGCGATGGCGATGCACACCAAGAACCTGCGTGAGGATCCTCGCGCTTCGTTATTTGTCACCGATCCGACAGCGGCTTTCGATCCGCTGGGTGCAGGGCGTTTAACGCTGGTCGGAAGCGCCGAACCGGTGCCCGAGGAAGATCTCGATGAAGCCCGTGCTCTGTATCTCAGCCGCCATGAGAACGCGAGTTACTACGTCGACTTTGCCGATTTCTCGTTCTGGCGTCTCAATCCTAGTGAGCTCTATTATGTCGGAGGATTTGGAGTGATGGGCTGGATTCAGGCGGATGATTTCCAGCACGCAGTTGCGGATCCACTGGCTGAAGCTGCGGCGGGTATCCTGCAACACATGAACGACGACCATGCCGCTGCGATGCTCGATATCGCTTACGCGGAAAAAGAGATCGTCGCCTCCGAAGCAAAGATGACAGCAGTCGACCGCCTCGGTTTTCATTTGCGGCTCAAAACACCCGAGCGTGTCCAATCGGTTCGGATTGGATTCCCACACGAAGTCCGGAGTTACGATGAATGCCGTCAAGCGCTTGTTGCGATGGTGAAGCAGGCGCGCAGCGACAAGGAATCCAGAAACGACGGTTGATCGCTCGGGGGCGTGATGAGCGCCCCCGCGTGCGATCGACACCGGTGCAGAGGATTCTACTCCTCGATAACTTTTGCCGTCTGTTCTGGCGTGGTGATGCCTGGGGGCAGTTCGAGGATTCGGATATTGCGGAAGTGAATTTCCGAGCCTTCGGACTCCAGGCAAAGATAGCCCTTGCGGACCGACGAATCGCGAATGGAATTGACGAACTTACCATTGATCGCCAGCTTGACCGTGCCGTCGACGCAAACAACATCGTAGACATTCCATTGCCCCACACCCTTGCAACGCAGTTCCACCGACATGCTGCGTCTGCCACGCGGGTTGTCGGGCGTGGCGGTGAGCCCGCCGGCACCAAACAATTCGCCGGAAACGTAGCCGATATGGTTCGGCTCACCATTCTTCAATGGATGCCGATTGACCCAATCCAACTCGAGCATCTGGACTTCCATTCCTTTGGGAAGCCGGCTCCCCTCCGGGACGAATCCTTCGCTCCACGCAAAGACCCCGGAATTGCCCCCAGCCTGCATGTGCCGCCACTCGATATGCAGAACAAAGTTCTCGTACTGCTTCTCCGACCGCATCACACCGATAGGCTTACCGCTGCATACCAGCAGCCCGTCCTTGACCGACCAGGTATCTGGATCGGTGTTGACGTTCGCCCATCCCGACAAATCGCGGCCGTTAAACAGATCGACCCACTGTGGGATTTCGGAAGACGCTTCCGCAGCGGGTGGCTCGGCCCCCAAGTCGGACACGCCTACCAGCGACACAAGCAGCCCCGCAATCATACAAGGGATCATTCCCAAAACGTCAATTCGTGAAGTCATTCTCATTGGTGGCTCGTAAGTTCTAGGAGTTAAATTAGCGATCGATAGAACGATCGGAGGCAAGCACAATCGTCGATTCCATGGAGCCTGGCAGCTCTCGACAGCGTGAGATTGTACCACGCCTGGACGCGCGACAGCCAACAGGACAGGTGTGGCAACGAAGCAGCTGTTTCACCGGTCATGCATTCATCTCGGAGCTTCCGCGCCGAGGACATGCCGTAGCGCCGTTCAGTGGATTGGCAGAATGATGTTGCGCGCGGCCAATTCCGCCTCAATAACGACGCGATGTAGGGCCGCCCCGTTGGGGCTTTGTTGCCGCGCACCGCATTCGCGTCCCCAGGGCGTTGCCCTGGGCTGACGTAGAACTGCCCCACTTGGGGCGATGGACGTTGCGGGATATAGCGGGCTGGCACAGCGGAGCACGCTCACTCGACGGAGTTGAGTGGCCACAGAGCAACTCGGGGACAGGCACTTTTCGGGAGCAACTCGGGGACAGGCACTTTTCAACTTTCCCTGGTAGGACGACCTCCACCATCACCGCCCCCCCAACATGAAGTGCTAGAATCACCTAAACACATGCCGCGACCACAGTTCGCGCTGGCGGCGGTCGACGAGCACCAGGCATCAACGACAATCATTCAAATGGCAGAATCATAGGCTTCGCGCGCCATCATTGCGTCTCAACCTCAAGGCGATGTAGGGCCGCCCCGTTGGGGCTTTGTTACCGCGCACCGCATTCGCGTCCCCAGGGCGTTGCCCTGGGCTGACGTAGAACTGCCCCACTTGGGGCGATGGGCTTTGCGACAGAGCCAATCGGGGACAGGCACAATTCCCGGCGAGGTTGATACCCACCATCCACATCCAGCAAGCGATGCTGGCACCGCCTGAAGACATGCTCTGGCCTCGTTTGGTGGATTAGCAGAATGATGGGAGGCAGAACAATGATTCGCACACCATCATTCCGCTCCCAACCTCATGGCACTGCAAGGCCCGCCCCCCGCTTGCGTCCGTTCAATGAAAACATGCGCTGCCCCCGCACGGTCCGTGTAGAATCAGATAACGACTGAATCCAACCGAGCATTGTTGGCCACCGTTTCGTAATTGTTAGTCAAACGCCGATGCCCGTCGATCCTGGCGTTATCCCACTGGAAAAGCTTTTGTCTACGCACAACTGGAAAACTCCGGCGGGGCGCCGAGACTTTTCCTAAGTCTTCCGTCGGGGCGGTCCATCGAGCACCGACCGACAACCCATCGCGCAAAGAAGGTGACGTGTTGACCGTCGAATTTACCTTGATGGGAATTCCCTGCATCGGTTTAAACGGCGGGGCCGGTGTCGAACACAACTGGGCATTTTCGTTTCAGGTCGCAACGGAAGACCAATCCGAAACCGACCGCTACTGGAACGCAATCGTCGGCAACGGCGGCGAGGTGAGCCAGTGCGGCTGGCGCAAGGACAAGTGGGGTGTGAGCTGGGCAGATTACGCCGCCTGCTTTGACAAAAGCGTTCATCGGCCCGGACCGTGCCGCCGCCAAACGTGCCTTCGACGCGATGATGACGATGCAGAAGATCGACATCGCGAAAATTGAGGCGGCAATTCAAGGCTGAAATCAAGATCCGCAGAACTCGGGATCTCCAGGAACTACCCGGCCTTCGCATCGGGCAGATGGGCAGATGGGCAGATGGGCAGATGGGCAGATTCCGTGAAGGCAGGCGGTTTGCGACAACTGTTGCAAAGCCCCTCCTCTGCAATCGTGACGCGAGCGCTGAAGGCTTGGCAACCACGAGATGCACCCTCGCGAGGTTTGCAGGCGGCTTTGCAACGGTTAAGTTTACGCCGCTTGCCCGATGACCCGGGCGTTCGAATCAATAAAAACTGACTTGCAATTGGAGCAATAAATTGAATAGTAATCCCGTCGTTCATTTCGAAATTTATGTCCAAGACATGGACCGCGCCAAAGCATTCTACGAAGCGATACTGGGAAGCAAGCTGGAAAATATGCCATCTCCGACATCGGAAACGGACATCGACATGTGTCTTTTCCCCATGGACGAAGAATCAGGGATGAGCACGTATGGTGCAGGCGGCATGCTGGTAAGAATGGAAGGCATGCCCTCTGGCGGGAGCGGCACTCTTGTCTATTTTGGTTGTGAAGACTGCGCTGTAAACGCCGCACGTGCCGCTCAACTTGGTGGAAGCGTAAGCAAGGAAAAAACCTCTATCGGTGAACATGGATTCTTCACTCTTGTCCAAGACACCGAAGGCAACACAATTGGTTTCCACTCGATGGAATAGTCTCCAACCCTGCCATGCACCGGCATTGTGCTGGCCGCCGGATTTGCAATGAAAGTTTTGTTCTCGCCATTCGGCTACAGAAGTCGGCGAGTAGAAATGAGGAATACCAAACCGAAACCGTCACGCCACGCCACGGCAGCTCAGGAACGATGCCCGTGCCATTCGCTCCTGACCGTTTTTTACTTCCCGAGTTGGTCGACAGCCCCACAACTCCCAACACATGGACACGACCATGGCAAGCGGCTACTTCGCTTCGGCATCTACGTTTGACGAGACGGAAGGCGACGCACCAAGCTCGACACATTTTGTGCCCATCGCCGCACCAAGCTCGGCAAGTGCTGGCTGGCTTAGATGCCAGGCATCGCCCCGTGGCATCCCGCGTGTATCAACATAACCGCATCCATCCGCAGATCCGAGCGAAATCAGAACACCTCGCATTTGATCCACCGCCGCCCGACTGCGGCCGGCGAGGTTCTTTGGATCGTCGTACTTCGCCGCATGATTCCCGTCAATTACAGCGATGACCTGAGGAAAGTCATCCACGATTCCAAAGTCATTCTTAATCTTCCCTAGCATCGCATTGAAAGAATCAGTGTACTGGTCCATCGCTGCCACAGATCCAGAATCACCTTCTCCTTGGAACCAGAAGAACCCGCCGAACTTCCATGCCTTTCCGTTCGCTTCCAAACGATTGATCGCTTTCTGCAAAGCGCCCGTGCCCTCGGGATTCAAAAAGTCCACCCGATAGTTGTTCTGCACCTGGCCATCCTTAATCCAGCCGCTCAACCAAGCTCCTGGATGGTAGCTGTGTACCAACAATGCCCGATCACCATAAGCCTTCTCTAGTTCCTGCTGAATCTTCGCAGCCCATCGTGGCTTTGCGTTCGACTGACCACCTGCGAAGAAGACGCGAGTGAACTCTTGCTCCTGCTTGAGATGTGCAAGTATTGCGTCCGCTACGATCCCGCCCAGAAATTCATAGCCTTCGTTATTAAAGTGACAGTTTTTCGGAAGCTGGTACTTCCCTAGTTCTGGAAACACGCCTGCGTACAAATCGACGATCGGAATCTCGCGTTGTTGCATCAGTTTCGCCGCAATCGCGTTGGTTCGTTCCGAAGCACCTTTGACGTATTCATTTGCACCAGGCGGCACGGGCGTGGTATTGACCCAGACAATCTTAGCGTCTGTCTGCTCAAGTCGCGTGGTGATTTGTGTTAAACGTTTTCGATACTCCTCGTCGGGCGTTCCTCGATCATGAATGCCGAAATTGAACGTGATCAAATCCCAATGCCCGTCCCCCAGCCAAGTGTTGAGTTTGTCGACCCCCACCTTCGTTGGTCCGCAATTGGCGGGTGCACGATGCACGTTGACTTTACCGTCCAATATACGACGTACAGGCATCGTGCAACCCCGAGACACTGAATCCCCAATAATGAGCACTCGCGGCAATCCAGGGACGTCTTCGACGTAGTCCCATGCTGTTGATCTCCCCGCTTTCTTGTCAGCCAAGTAACGCGGATAATAGAAGCCGCCCAGATTGTCCTTCAGGACGTTTTCCCACTTCCGTTGCTCGACTGACATTTCACCGACAATCGAATCATCGACGCTAGATTTACTCCCGGCATCGAGCTGTTTTTGGCTACTGGGTTCGTTGGCATACTCGTCTGCATGCACATCCGACAGTAGCGATGACATGCAAAGCAATGTTGTGAAAACGATAACTGTATTCTTCATTATTTGCCCTAGGTGATTGTCTCTTGCGTGGAACCTGTGCGATTGCTTGGGATATTTGCGACGGACTGGCGACGGCGGTTTTGGCAGCTAGCTGTAACCATCATTCAAGTTGCGAGTTTCGAATTACCCAATATATAGTAATTCCCGGGGAGAACTATTTTTTGACGGTTTTCATTCGGAGCGGGTGACGCGTTCCCGAGCTTGAGCAGACCTACAAAGTGTTTGAATTCGTAGGACTTGCAGCGTAGTAGTCTCCGTCGAGGTTAACGGAGTTGGACTCAACCTACGGAGAGACGACTGTGAAAGTTCCCGCTGCAGAGAGTTTGCTGTCTGTTTCGGCAGCAATCCCGACTATCGCGGGCGAAAGGGACGACGCCATTCTTTAGCTGCCATGCTGGCGGCGATCATTTGTGGACTTTCAACCCGGGCAAAAGGATGCACTGCGATTGCTCAATGGTAACACGATCAAGAACCGGAGTTTTGGCATTCGATTGGCTTCGGAAGAAGGCCGCCTACATCAACTTGCTGTAGGGATGCCTTGCTTGGTTTGCCGTCAGAGACGCTGGAGAATGCAGTCCGAGCGTGGGTGACGGAGTACCTTACAGCTGTTTCTGGCGAACTTCGTCCCGTCGCACTCGATATCAAGACGCTCTGTGGAACCTTGCAGCCTCACGGGCAAAGCATCCACTTTCAGTCGATTCAATACGGCCACTGGCGGCGTGCTCGCTCAAGCGCGCATGCAAGGCCAAACCAATGAACATAAAGCGGCGATGCGGTTGTTGCGACGCATTGCCTTGGAAGGCCGGCTGGTGACCGGCGACGCGATGTTTTGCCATCGGGATATCTGAAGACAGATTACGGACTCTGGTGGCGATTATCTGATCGCAGTGAAAGACAATCAACCAGAACTGCAGGAGACGCTCGAGTCGGAATTCAGGTCCGGCCGCCCCCCCCTGGAGCGAGGCGTTCGGCAACAGCAGCTTGAGGTTCATCGCACCGTGGACAAAGGGCATGGTCGCGCGGAAATCCGCGTAATCGAAACCAGCAACCGTCTTGTGGGCTCGGTCGATTAGCCCGGCGTTGCGCAAGCGATTCGCCTCACGCGGACTCGCATTCTCGGTGGCGGACGCAATCGGAGTCAGGAACGATTTCCGGGCAGGTCGATACCCACCCTCCGCGTCCAGCAGGCGATACTGGCACCACCAGAAAACATGTTCCGGCCCCGTTTTGTGCACGCTGCCTCCGTTCTCATGGATTGGCAGGATGAAGGGGCAGAATAATCATCCTGCCGTGATTAAGAGTCGGCTGCCGCGCTGGAGCTATAACGCCGGAAAAAACGCATTCTTCTCCCCAGGACGTTGCTCTGGGCTGAAGCAGAGCCCCCCTCTTTGGGACGCAGGGGGCTGTGGCGTTGAGATCCGATGGGATTTACCAGCGGGCGCACGAAAAAAGCCCTTGAGCGACCAGGTTGTTCCTAGACTCAAGGGCTTTTTGCTTTGCAGTAGCGGCAGAGGGACTCGAACCCCCGACACGCGGATTATGATTCCGCTGCTCTAACCGGCTGAGCTATGCCGCCAAGTTGTTTCAAGGCAATGGTTTACATCCAATCGACCGGCAACGCAAGCGGGGCCTGCCGATGTGGATAACTCCCAAAACCTCGCAGATTGTATATCGCCATTTCCGATTGGGAAAGCCACCTCAATGAGCAAAAAATTACCGATCCGGTTCGCTGCTCCCCTGACGCAACAGGTTGAAATATTGCTCGGTATGCTCTCGCTCGGCTCGCGGAAGCGGACGATCCTCCAACGGGTCGCTCTCCTCCTGCATCGCGTTGATCACCGCACTCTTGATCTCCTCCCGCGTCACCCCTTTGCGATTGGGGCCGTTGGCAAATCCGGCGGCGATTCCGCTGCCGTTTTTCGGTTTGGTGCGGACCTGCGATTCGTAGTTCCCCGTCTCGGTCTCCTCCTCGGGACGGTCGCCTTTGCCTCCTTCCCCTTCGCCCATTCCGTCGCCGCCATCGCCTTTGCCTCCACCCTTGCCGGGAAACTGCCCCGATCCCTGGCACTGCTGGCAGCCACTGCCCTGACAGCTCTGGCACCGCATCTGCTGCTTGGCTTGCGACAATTGGTCCATCATCTCTTCCAATTGATCCATCTCGTTCTGCATCTCGCCTAGCTCTTCGGCCAGCTGTTCCAAGGACTCCGCCGCACTCGACGCGTCCCCTTTTTGCATCGCCTCTTTTGCTTGAGCTAGCCCCTCAGCCATCTGCTGCATCTGTTGCATTTGCTGGTCCATCTGTTGCATCTGCTGCAACTCCTTCTCCAGCTTCTCGGCATCCTCGCTGCGGCCTTCCTGCTTGGCTTGGTCGATTTTCTTTTGCAGATCCTGCTTCGCCTGTTCGTGCTTTTCGACAGCCTTCTCGATCGCTTCCTGCATCTTGGCGATCTGATTCTCCAGCTGCTTCTGTTCGGCTTTGGTCATCGTGCCATCGTTGAGCTTCTTGACCAGTTTCTTGATCTCGTCTTCCGCTTTCCCCAGTTCCCCGCGCTGCATCGCCGACGCCAATTTGTCAGCCGGGCCGCGCTGCATATCCTTTAAACCGGCCAACTGCTTCCGCATCTCCTCCTTCGAACCCATCTGATCGCGGCGCTCTTGCAGCTGCTTCTTGATATCGTTGAGAGCGACCATCGCCTGCTTCTGATCCATGTCCTTGCGCTGCCCCAGTTGATCCAAATCGGCTTCGATCTTCTTGAACAGATCGCCGGCATCTTTGAGTCCCTGGGCTTCGGCGCGTTTGCGTCGGATCGCGAGCTTTTTCTTCAGCTCTTCCGCGGCGGTTTTGATCTGCTGTTGCGATGCGGTGTCGACACTCGCTTGAGCTTGGTTGTCCTGCGTCGCATCGGGAATGAACAGCAACACGGCCATCACAGCACAGGGAGCCAGTGGTAGCAGCGCGATCCGTTGCACGCGGTGGCGAAATTGCTCCGACACGTCCAACTTCTCCGCTCGGCGAGCCGCATCGGCCAAGAGCGCCTTGCCGATCTCTGAATCGAGTTCAGCTTCGCTCATCGACAGCGAACTACTGATCCGCTCCTTGAGCCCAAACTGTTGATCGATCGCGATCGCTGCGTCGTTCATGCTCGGCGCAGTCCACCGCGTCACCACGCCGGCGATCACCACCGCTGCGGCAACCGCGGCAGCCAACCACGACAGTCGCCAGGTATCCAAGTCGAACGACAGTGCCCACAGCTTCGGCACCGCCAGGGCCAACAGAGCGATACACAAGGCGGCAAAGAGCGACCAGCAGAAAATGCTTGCAAACTTTTGCAGCATCAACCGTCGGCGGACGCGAGCAACTTGATGGCGAACGTGGTCCATGATCGGATTCCTAGGATAAGCAGCGTTTCCGGCGGCCTACGCAACGACTCGACCACCGACGGATCGCAGCGGCGGGAAAGAGCCGCGGCGAACACATACCGAATTCTAGCAGTTGTGGAGAGATCTCGGTGAGGAAATTTTGAGTCGCCCAAACGCGGCTCAATCGGCCCTCGTCGTTTAACCGCGTGGGCAACGCCCCGCGCGTCCGTGCGAGCCAGAAGCGAACCCCAATTCACCCCCAGGACGCGCGGCCCGATGGGCACGCGGTTAAACGAAGAATCCCGGCGACGCCCCCCGTCGTTTAACCGCGTGGGCAACGCCCCGCGCGTCCATGCGAGACAGAACCGCCGCCAGAAGACATGTCGCAGCAGGACGCGCGGCCCGATGGGCACGCGGTTAAACGAAGAATCCCGCGACAGCCAACTCCCATCGTTTAACCGCGTGGGCAACGCCCCGCGCGTCCATGCAAGCCAGAACCGCAACCCAAAGCAGGCGTCGCACCGAAGCCCCGCGGCCAGAAGACATGTCGCACCGAGACGCGCGGCCCGATGGGCACGCGGTTAAACGAAAGCGTCCCGGCGACGATCCCCATCGTTTAACCGCGTGGGCAACGCCCCGCGCGTCCATGCAAGACAAAACCGCGGCGGGGCTTGAGCGGGCTTCTAAACTAAAAAACTTCCAACAACTGATCGTCGGCATCGAAGCGGATCGGTTCGGGCGGATGGACGATCTGCAAGTTCGGCCGATCGGCGACTTGGTCCCAGTAGGCTTCGGAGCACATCACCTCGGAGATCTCCAGCGTGTTGGGAGCCCACATCCAGCGAACGTCCGCCGGCGCGACCAGTCCCGCTTGCGTGATCGCCGCCGCCAAGACTTCGCGATCGGTTGCGAAATGGATCGGTACCATCGCCGCGGTCACGTGGCCGCCGGTCAGGCAATTGATTCGCGTCGCGACGGGATCCATCTGATCGACGAGTCGCTGATGGCAATATTCGGCGATCCCGACGCCGGTCGCATTCCCGGCCGTCGCTGCGGTGAGGCCGCGGGCGTAGATCTGATGGATCTTGGGAAACTCGTCCTCGCGAGCGACGTGGTCGTTGTATTTGCGGCCGACGATGTTCGTGTCCATCCCGGCACCACTGATGTCCTTGCCGATCTTGTCGACGATCAATAGATCGGCGCGATCGAAGGGGAGGGCGGGCATCATCGCGCGGGCTCGCAGCAGCAGTTTCCGTTCATGCGATTCAAACTGTTGTGGCTCGACCGCTTGGATCGCTGCGGTCTCGTCGTACCCGTTCTCCAGGATTGCGACCCCAAGTGCGATCGGGCAACGATTCAAAACCTCACCGGCTACGCTGCGAATGATCTGGCCGAAGCTGAAGTTCTGGATCGCTTGATGGTAGACCACCGCGCCGTTGCGTTTGCCCAAACCGATCAACAGCATCTTCATCAGCCCGCTCTCGATCTCGCCGACAAATCGCGTGTGCGGCTTGATCCGATTGCAGACGATCACATGATCGGCGGTCGAAGCGTGTCGGTCGAAGTGGACGTCAAAACCCTCTTTCGCCTGAGCGACGACGATCGTCTCCATGCTGCTGCGGATCTCGCAGCCCATCGCCGCGTCGGTCACGCCGTATCGTCCCAACAGGGCCGCCTGCCCTTCGGCGGTCCCGCCACCGTGGCTGCCCATCGCGGGAACGATAAAGGGGACGCCGCCCAAGGATTTGACGTAGTCGACGATTGCTCGAACGATCTCGGCGATGTTGGCGATCCCACGACTGCCAACCGAAATCGCAACGCTCTGCCCCGGACGAATCTTCGCCGCCAGCGACGATCCACTCAATTGGTTCGCCACCGCAGACGAGATCGAAGCAACGCGCGTGTCGTCAAACGTTTGACGAACGCGGAACATGCGAGGGAATTCAGACATCGTTCGCCAAACAGCCTTTCGTTGATGGAGATTCAATCGTGGTGCCGACGACAGCAGATTCGTTCGGCGCGATCCCGCTTTAGGATAAAGCGCATTCTCCCATCATCCGAGGATCTCCTCAACGGTCCCTGCGTGGCTCACCGCAAACCTGATGCCGCACTGCGTTCACCTTGGTCCCACATGGCCCAGCAACGCACCATTCCACTTGTCGAGCCCTAATCGGCCGGCTTCAAACAACAGCTCCAACAACTGCGTTTCCTCGTCGTCATCATCGTCCAAATTCGAGTGATCGAAGAAAAACGCATCAACCTCCTGGGACTCGAGCGGATTTGCCAGATCACGCTCCGGCAAAGCGAACGAATCACCTATCAAGGATTGCTGGTGGTCCACAGTCCACGCTGGCTCCACCAATCCTTGGGATGCAACGAGCGGTGCCCAAGGGTTCAAGGCTGCTGCGGCAAGACTTTCGCTCTCGCCCACTTCCCCAAAGTTCCTGCGGTTCAGTGCATTGAGGACACGGAGCGCGTCGAGGGGCGTGCTGTTTCCATCGCCGGTGACATCATAGTATCGATGATCCGTTCCTCCTTCGGGCTGCGGCAGCTTCACGTCGCCCATGCCACTGATCCGATTCAAACGATTGATGATTTGTAGTGCATCCAGCGGCGTAACGAGGCCATCGTGATTGACATCCCAAACCAACACCGGATTGCTCCAAGGTGTCGACGTTTGGACGTTCAGCAAGCGGACGCCGTGCTGAACTTGATGCACCAACCCGCCATCGACAAGCACGGGAGGTTGGACGGTCCATTCGCCCGAAAATTCGAACTCGGTCCCTGTTTCAAAGGTTAGATCGTCCGGTAATCCGGCCAATGCGTCCCCGTCCAGACGAATCGGGAATTGCCCGGTCGAACCGATCGAGAGGCGTTGTTGGTTGCCCGCCGCGTCGATCGAATCGCTGAAGAACAGATGTTCTTCGTTCAATTCGCTGGAAAATTCGGTCGCCGGCGACTCGGGTTCCAATTGAGCGACGAGTCGCAGGGGGGAGTTCTCCGAGGCCGCGTACACTTGAAACTCTGAAATCGGTGACGACGTCCCTTGCGATGGATCCGATTCGACCGACAACAGATAACGTCGCGCCGTCGATTCCAACGGTGTCGACACGACACGCGTCGTTGGGGGCGTCGTGTCGACCATCCAACGTTCGCTGTACGTTCCGGTGCCAGCCAAGCCGTCAGTGGATCGTACGCCGCTGAGATCGATACTCAACCGATACGCCCCTTCGTCGGCGGTCGCGCTGCGAAGCCCCGAAATCGTCAAGATGAAGGCGTCGGCCGATGCGTCGATCGTCAGCCCCGCGGGCAGCGGAACCGCAGTATCGTCGCGCCACAGCGTCAGCACGTCGCGGGTGAGTGTTTCGGGCCGAATCGGTTTCGCAAACGTGACCGAAAACGCGTCGATCGCCGTCGCGCGAATGGTGGGTTTGAATCCCGAAGTCTCGACGACGGTCGGAGGCAAAAGGTTGGTAAATGCGTCGGGCAACGGAAAATCTGTCGTGTTGCCAGCGTTATCGATCAGCCGTCCCGATAGTTCGTTGCGGCCTTCGGAGGGAAGCCGCAGCGGAATCGAGAACTGTCGATCGTTTAGCGTCCCACGGAACAGTTCGTCTCCCGTGTATTCGTTTTCGATAACCAAGGTCAGGCCGTTTTCGTCGACGGTGCCGCTGAAGACCGCATTGGCCGCCGACGTCGAGGTCCCGTCGGTCGCCGGTTCCACGGCAAGCGCCATGTCGGTGGGAACCGTGGGCGAAACGAGATCGATCGTCCAAGTCGTCGACAAAGAGCCCGAGCCGCTGTTTCCGGCAAGATCTTGGATTTCGGAGCCATGGATTGTGAACGTGAAGTCAGCGATCTGCGGGTCGGCGATAAAGCCTTGGACCCAGTTGATGCCAGCGATCCGGTAGACGTTGTCGCCGCGGTCCTCGATGGTCACTCGGCTGTCCCCCGCGATCAAGTTCTCCGCCGCGCCGTCGCGGACCAACCGGAGATCGTCGACGCCGAGGCTGGTCAGATCGACTGGCTCAGAGAATTGCACGTCGATCCGTTGGACTACGATGTTGCGTGGATTGGTCGGCGGGGCGAAAAGGTCGGTAATTTGGGGTGCGGTGGTGTCGAGCGTCCAGATTTTGGATGTTGAACCAAAACCGAAGAGACCATCGAGATCGATCAACCGCGCTGCATCGATGCTCACCTGATAGTCGCCGTCGGTTGCGGTCAACGCGTTGAGACCAGAGACCTCGTAGAGCCCCTCGCTAACCAGGTGGAACGAAGCCGACGAGAGATCGATCGGATTGCCATCGCGTTGGATCGAGAGAGCCGTTTGCAGCGACGCAAGCTGAACCGATTCGGTGACCTGGATCTGGAAGCTGTCGACTGCCGTCGTCGCAATCGCCGATGGAAGGCCGGAGACTTCGATCACCGCTGGTGCCGCTTCCCCTTTGACCCACGTCAGCGAAGCGACTCCCTGGGCTGGGTTTTGCGAAAGATCGCGGACCGACGCCAGCTCGATATGCAGTTCGTAGACGGCGTCGTCGGCGGTCAGGGCACCGAGTCCGGAGAGCCGGAGCGTCGGATTCAAATTCGCCGAGATCGCGAGCGTCGGCGTGTCCAACGGAACGCCGTTTTTCAACAGCGTGATCGCGTCGCGCAGGAGCGTTGCCGGATCGATTGGTTCGTCGAAATGCACGTCGATGACATCGATCGCACGATCGGTTGGATTCGGACTGACACCGCTAAACCGTTCAACAACCGGTCCCTGTCGATCGCCGTTGGAATAGACGAACTGGTATTCGCCGGTGCTGTCAAAATCGAGCAGATGGACGACGTTTTCGTATACCGGTCGTTTTCCAAGACCGATGAAGGTGCGGTCGGTCTGCCAGAAATTTTCCGACGCCAACAGACTGCCGTCGGAACGTCGAATCCCGATCAACTCATGATTACCGTCACTGGGGTCTTGCAATCGCAAGTATCCCCAACCGTCGGGCATCGTCGCCGAGACATCGACGACCAGGCTCCAGGGCGATGCGTTCGGATCGAACTGAGCATCGCTACCGAGCTGCACTTCCTGGACGCTACCATCGGACAGATAGAGCGTATCGGGAAGGTCTTGCACGTCGGGAATATCGTTGACCAGGAAGTCGGACAGCCGGTCGTCGACTCCCGAAGCGGTAGCCTGCACCGGGCGGATCAATTCGTGAATCTCGACGCTCTTGACCAGACTTAAATCAGGGCGACCAAAGTCGGAGATGTGTTCGAAGCTCGCTTCGTATTCGGTAAACAATCCCTGCAACGAGGCTTCTAGTTGCCACTGGGCGATCGCCAGTTCTCCGCCAGCGAGATCGCCGATCTCCGCAGTCAGCGTCCGTTGGGCAGGTTCACCGTTGACGCTGGTGCCGACGATTTCGAAATCGATCAGCAGGCCTTTTTCATTTTCGATGATCTTCGGCTGGGCCGATTCGATCCGCAGGTCGCGTGCAATTCCGACGCCATGATTGCGAACTTGCGCCCCCAGGGTAAAAATCTCCGCTGGTTCGACCGCATCGGTGAACGGGTCATCGCTGACAACATCGCGCTGTAAAAAGTAATCCAACACCAACTCGGGTTGGGGCAAGACGGTGATCGCTGTCGGCAGCAGCGTTTCTTTAACGGTCAAACCAAATTGGTCATATTGGAAACTTCCAGCGACAAAATATTCCGTTGCGCCAAGCGGTGCTGCTTCGGTCGAAGGGACGATCAACCAGGTCGTTGTACCATCGCCTCCAATCCCGATCGTGGCCGAACCGCCGTTTATATCGAAGCCTTCCGAAGCAATCACCTGCACACCAAACAATTCCGAAACATCGTTGCCCGTGCGATCCAGAACCACGACTTCCGCAATCACAGCATTCAGCGGAGAAGTAGTCTGATTGGCAATGCCTAGCGTCGCCTGGAATCCCTGGCGTGTCTGCACCACGTCCTGGGTGATCTGCAGTCGAACGGCAGCGCAAACGCCATCGTCAGAATGCCCGTTCATCGCATTCAGCAGCTCGAGCACGGTATCGTCGATCGCCGAGTCCAACGCCGCCATCGACTGCTCACCAAACTCGCTGTAAGCCGTCTCCGCTTCCTGCATCAGGCCCCCCCAATGCTTCAGATCGATAAAGTCGCCATTGGCGCCCTCAGGCAGATCCTCTGTCGTAAAGACCCCCGCGTCCCAATAGTCGATGCTGCGATTAATACGGTCGACAAAACGATCCACCTCTTCATCACTGACGGCATCGGGCCGATGGGCGTGATCGATTAAAAGTTGGCGATCGTCAGACGAGATTCGCTGAAAATTTTCGGTCGCATTCAGCGTGAGCGACTTCACATCGGCCACCCAGCTCAAGCGTTCCAACGACTGCGAGACACCGATAAACTCAGCGCTGCCATAAAGGTACTGTTCCGGCGCGGAGAAGGCTTGATAGAAATCGAGTAACTCTTGTAGCCGCGAGGCCGCCACTTGAACGGCTGGCCCCACCGCGGCCGCTTCGCCCTCGAGCGGAGTTACCGGCGCGGAAGGACCAAATCCAAACAAGCCGGCGCATTTCGTAAGCAGCGGATAGAGGCTGTCATAAGCATCCCAAGCGGTCAACACGCCACGGGCCGCCATTCCCCATGGAGAGGGAAATAATGCGACAAACCCCAATGCGGTTTTAGTTAATGATTTGGCATCGTTCTTGTCAAACGAGTCGTTGCCAGCGACGGCATCGGCAACATCTTGAACCGAGTCTCCGAACCCCATCGCCATCGTTATCTCACCAGCAAACGGGATTTTGCCGATCAAATAGTCGCGTGCCTGTTCTCCGACCTCCTCCAAACATGCGTCACAAGAGGAAGGAGCTTGGGGAATCGCCGGAGGTGGACCGGAAAATACCGGATCAGGAGGCAAGCCTGGAGGCACGCCGTCGCCTGTTTTCCCTCCAAAAGACGGACCGCCTGCGCTCGGACCGCTACCAAGACCAGTGCCAACAAACGTTCCACCTCCGCCGGGCGAATGTGCCCCCCCTCCAGGAGCACAGTTTCCGTCGACGCCGATGACAGCGATCGGGACGCGTTTCCATACGCCATTGGGACCGCATTCATAACGATAGATCGTATAGCCGTCGATATGGCAATCCGCATCGGGCAAGCTTCCCGCTGACTCGCCTTCGGGTGGAGGCCCGGCAACCACGCGGCGCGTGACACGAACTGGAATCGTTGCAGTCGAACGAGCCGGCAAGATCGGAATCTCGTTGACCAGGGGGGCGATCTCGTAATACGGATGTTCATCAAAAAAGATTTCGACAGCTTCGGCCTGAATGAATCCCTCGTTGGTGTATTTCACCTCAAATGTTTGTGTATCTCCGGGATTGCTGAGTGCGGACAGGTCGATGTTTGATTCGACCACCACAACCGGGGCGGGAACGTTGGTCTCGAAGACAGCTTCAATCGTTACGCGAGTCCGGTCTTCGACCTCAACCTCTTCGACCGTCCACGTATACTCAACGAAGTTTCGGGAAATGAAGATTTGTTCGTCGGCAACATCGCCAGCCGGAATCTCCAACAACACTTCGTTGGGATCGTGGCTATCCGCACTGACCTGGACAATGTATTTGCCGCGTGGAACGTCGGAAAATCGAATCGCTCCGTCGTCGTCAACCGTCACCGTGCCCGCCGATTCCCCAGCTGCTCTGGCCGCTACTGCGGCGTTGGTTGCCACCAATGCTCTCGTGATGGCATCTCGCAATTCGATCGCGGCGTCGCGGACGGTAGGAGCCCCCTCGGCAAAGTAGAAAAGTTCGTCGACGACTGTCACACGCAACTCTCCCACGGTTTCCGCAGTCGCTCTGAAATCAAAATCAACAGCAATATCTCCCGCTTCGCTACTGGCGACGATCGAACCGCGATAGCTTCCCAGTTCCAGATCGATCGACGGTTGCAACATCAGGGTGACAGTGAGCTTATCGCCCGCGGGAAGATTCTCGATCGTTCGCCCCGAGATCACCGACATCCACGGTGCCTCTGCGGGCAGGAACAGTTCGATCGGTCCCGAGTCGGCAACGCCACGGTTCTCGATTACCAGTTCAACGCTTGTCTGTTCGCCGACAACCATACTTGTTTCCAGCGTCGATTGCTCGAACGCCAACGACGCCTGCGGGGCGATGACGTCGACGGTGATCGGGATCTCCAGCGCCGGAGCTTCGTTGGTGCTCACACGAAGTACAAATTGGCTGGCCCCCTGATCCGCGGATAGATCGGTCAGGTCGTACGTCAGGTCAAACGATCCAGACGCTGCGACGTTGGAGGCGGGAACCGATGGGGTGACCGATAATCCGCTGGCGACATCAACCGTCGTGATCGAGAGGCCTGTCAGTGGAAGATCGGCCAAATTGCGGATCGTGATCGATTGCGTTGTCGAGCTGCCAGCAGGCAAGCCAATGAAATCGAAACCGGCCGTGGGAACCAGGCCATGCAAATCAAAAGTGTCTTGCGACATCGGCGCCGACAACGCGGGATGGGATGCAGCGACGGCATACCGCCCCGCTTCGCCCGACAGCGGAGTGAAGAGGGTTTGGAAGTTGCCGTTCGCGTCGGTCCTTGCATCCAGCGTTCGCGTTGTCCCACGCACTGTGATGTGGACCACGACGTCGACCAACGCCGCTGGCGTGCCGTCAGTGTTGGCGGCGCTGCCAGCAAGTGTCACTGCGGTTCCTGCGGCGGCACTTTCGATCTCCGCAGAAACTGTGGCGGTGTACGACGGTCGGAGCAAAATGGGCGTCGGTGAAACAAACCGATTGTTGGCATCGATCCCCTCGCGAAGCGTTTGCTCGCCGTCGACTTCGACGATCACCCAGAATTCCCCTGGCGTATCGGGGAAAGTCACCGGCACGCTTCTCCCGTTGCTCGCATCGACCGACAGCGGCCCCGAGAAGCGATGTTCCGCCAACAACGTGTCATTTCCAAATTGCGGATCGGACGACAAATAGATCCGTTCGGTCCAACCGTCGGTTGCCGCCGCGATGCCCAAGTTCGCCACCGACCAATGCAGCGTCGGCCGCGATCCGGGATCGATCTCCGCCGGTATTTCCAGCGACGCGACGACGAGATCGGGCAAGTCCAAATCGGAAACGATCACGTTGACCAAGCCGGAATTGAAGCCGTCGGCCGCGGCGGTCACTTGCACGTTTTGATCGCCATCGGCGACGCTATCCTCCAATCCCTGAACAGCCACCGTGGCCGAGCGTTCTCCAGCGGCAATCGTCACTGTTGCGGGGACCGCTAGCTCGCCGCTGTCATCGGCTAGCAAGGATACCACCAACGCGCCGGAGGTATCGGTGTTGCGTGATACCGTCAACGTGGCGATACCGTTTTCGGAGATCACCCCACGGTCGATCCAAGCCGACAGGGTGGGTCCGTCGTTGTCCAACAGCGAGACATTGGCGATGACCGCGGCGTCGGCGATCGCAGCCGAGTTAAAATCGGTAACCGGCGCGGCCATCACCGCGATCGATCGCGCGGCATCGACGTCGCTGTTCTCGATTGCAAGCATCGAGAACTGTGCCGATCGCGCGCCAGCGGGGATCGTCAACGTCGGCAAAACAAACAAACCCGCCGCGTCGGAATTCAGCAAAACGTGAACCGGTTGATCGCGGACGGCGTCCAGAGTGATCGTGCCGATCGCATCGTCCCCTTCAGCCATCGTCGACGGGATGTCGATCTGCAGCGTTGGAACATCCGACGCGGGAACATTCAGATCAGCCCGTCCCGCGACGTAGCCGGCCGATTTGCCGTCGATCACGATCGTACCGGCCGACTCAAAGATCGAATCGTCCGTTACGGTGGCCGTCACATCGACGCTCGTTTGCCCCGCAGGGATCAGCACCGCCGCGGGGAAATCGATTTGATTCGATGGCGTGGCCGTGATCCGAACGACCACGTCCGATGTGCCAAGACCGTTGTGCGAGACCGTCAAGGTGGTCGAGTCCCCTTCGAGAACGTTCGTTTCCGAAAGCGTTGCGGTGATCGTCGCCCGATCGCGATCGATCACATCGAAGCTTGCCTCCGCAACATCGAAATCGGTTGCCGTTGCCGAGATCTGGACCGCTCGATCGCCATCGACGATGGCATCTTCGCTGGCCGACACATAAAACGTCACCCGGCTGCGACCGGCGGGAATGATCACTTCGCGGGGATAATCGATCTGGTTTGCAACATCGGCTTGCAAGCTTACCGACAGGGGGTGAGCGGTGGAGCCGTTGCGAACCAGCGTGATCCGAGCCTGTGCTCCCCCCTCTTCAATCTCGGTCGACGTGCTGATAAACGACAACAACGTCCGTACATCGCTGGCTGTTGTCGCGACAAAGTGGTTTGTTTCGTCCGATTCGTAGATCGAATCGGTCGCGTCGACTTCGACCACAAAATAGACGTCGCCAGCAAAACTGCCGGCGGGCAATTGAAATGTTTCGGTCCGCGTGGCGGTGGAGCTCCCCGCCGCCAAATCTTCGTCGTGAGTGAACAGCCCCAACAATTGTCGGTTCTGTCCCGAGCTGGAATCGGCGATGTAGACGCGTTCAACCCAGCCGCCCGGTGCGGGCACCGCCCCAACGTTTTCGGTCCGCCAAGCGACCGAAAACTCAGCTTCGGGATCGATCTGCGTCGGTGCAACCATCGATTCCACCGGGACAACCAGATCGGGCAGCGGCGCTGGGCCGATCTGCCAAGGCGTCGCCGACTGTGTCAGATTATTGTCGTCCAAGACGAACTCAAACAGATCGTTGCGGAAATCGGTTTGCACAAACAGATGGTACGGACCGGCCAATCGCTGAGACAACGACACCGTCAATTCAGCGTCATAGGTCTGATTGGCGGACAACGGCACATCGCGCACAAAGTTGCCGAGCACGATATCGTCGAAGTCATTGATCGTATCGTTGGCCGACAAGATCACGCGGTCGACCCAGCTTGTCGCATCGGTCGCCGCGGTGCCAAAGTTGCCGACGGTCCACGAAACGGTTACCTGTTCCCCCGCGGAAACCGGCGATGGCAAATCGATCGCCGAGACGACAAGATCGGGAACCGAGAGTTCGTCGGAAACCGTCACATCGAGCCGATATTGCCCCTTAATCCCCTCGCCACCGATCCCCACGACGACCGCATAAAAGACTCCCGAATCGGTCGCAGTGAACCGCGCCACGTCGGCCCCTGTCGGTACGGGATTCACTGAGACGACGTTCCCGTCGGCATCGCGAATCTCGATTAACGGCTCCAAAGTGCTCCAGGCCGGAGTTTGAGCGCGAGCCAAAATCGTCTCTCCCGCCTCGATCACACCGAGTTGGAAGTAGTCCTCGTCGACGTTCCCCGACTGTCCCGCCATCACGGTTCCAACCATCGAACCATAACGTGAACTGTCGTCGCCGGACAACGCGAGCAGATCGGCGTTGGAGCGGGTATCGTTGGAGTAGTTTTGATCCGTTTCGATGCTGGAGGAGCGATGCAAATTGACTCGAACATCGTACTGACCCGCCCCAGCATATCGTTGCACCATAACAAAATAGGTGCCGTCGGTGGGGACCTCCATACCACTCAAATAGCCAGTGAGATCGGGACCGCTACCGTTATAGTCGCTACCGATCGAAACCACGCGCATTCCATCTTCATGCATCTTGTACAGAAACACTGAGGGCCGGAAACCATCGCTTTGCGGCTGAACCCATACATCGACGCTGTCCCCAGTCAATGCATCAAAGCTCCACCAATCTTGATCGCTGGTTGGATCGATCGCACCAAACCCAATCTCACTGCGCAGCCAACCGGTTCCGTTGGTATCGGCTTCGAATCCCAACGGCGTCGCTTTGCCATACTCGCCATTGTCGCGGCCTTCGAAGACACCTTCTTCGGGAATTGCGTCGACGGTGAAGGTGCGAACAAAATCACCGCCAGCGGTATTGTCGAGATCGCCATCCAATGCGTTGCCCAAGACATCGGTCACGGCGTCGTCGATCGTCAGCCGAT
This sequence comes from Rosistilla ulvae, assembly GCF_007741475.1. Lineage (NCBI taxonomy): Bacteria > Pseudomonadati > Planctomycetota > Planctomycetia > Pirellulales > Pirellulaceae > Rosistilla > Rosistilla ulvae. Next base: position 6,590,015 of record NZ_CP036261.1, read on the forward strand.
GTTGCCCATCGACTAGCGGACCATCGAGAACCGCAAAGCTAACCTCAAACGCGTCGCTGTCGTATCCGTGGCTCAAGTTGTAAAGTACATCGTCCCCAGTATCGAGCACGCCATCCTCACCCGCACCACGCAATTCGAGCGTCGCAGCGGACAGCGTTTCGGTGTCAATCGATTCACTAAAAGAAACGGTAAAAGTGCTGACCAGTTGATCGAGCACGGCCTCCTCTTCGGGCAAACGGCTGACGCCCGCAACCGTCGGCGGTACCAAGTCGCCGATCTCGACAGAAAGCAAATACTGCGACAGCATCCCGCCACCGGAAACCGTCGGCGCCCCCGGCTCGGCTGGCACTTCGACGATCCCATAGAGACTCCGCGACTCGTAGGTCGTGTACCAACTGACATTGGATGAAAATGCGGCATGATTATAGGAGTTTGGATACCCCGGGCCCCAGATTGTGAAATCAACGTCCGAACCGTCGCTCCACTGGAACGTTCCCTCACTGGCGACGTCGTTTAAACCGATCCATCTGTTTCCGCCAAAGGTATGATAAAGCAGTCGGGTTTGTTCAGCGTTATCGATCGACGCCAAGTGGCCTCCGGCTGCCACAGCCGCCGCTTCCGCATCATTCCAGCCCGAAGCTTGATCGGTAAGCGTAAAACGGCTGCCATCAATCACGGCGGTGTTGGCCCAAACACGTGCGTAATAGGTACCGTCGCTGGCAAGCGTCCCGTGAAAGATCGCATCGCTGGTATCATCGTCCGGAATAACGGTGCCATCCGCTGAAACAATTTCCACCGACGGTTCCAGGATCGACCACTCGGGCAACGACGAAGCATCGACGGTGAGAGTCGTACCGGCATTGAGATGACCTAGCTGGTAGTAGTCGACGTCTCCCTGCTCGGTGATCGTTCCCACGATGCTGGCAGATCTTACGGTGCCGGTTTCGTCAAATGTCAATGCGTTGGCACCACCAATAGAACGATTACCATTGTTTTCGTCACGTTCTATTTGGTGACCACGATTGACGTTGATGCGAACCTCATATTGGCTTCCAACGTGATAAATATTGGTTTGCATGCGAACGTAGTACGTGCCGTCAGCAGGCAACAGCACGTCCGCGATGTATGCCGTGTTCCCCGGACCACTAGGAGCGTAGTCGCTGTCGAGTGCGACCAAGCCTGAGCCGTCTTCACGCATCTGGTACAAGGTGAGATAGGGCAAGAAAACACTTCCTTGCGGCTGAACCCATACATCGACGCTGTCGCCAGCCAATGCATCGAAGCTCCACCAATCTTGATCGCCGCGCGGATCGATCACACCAAACCCAATCTCGCTGCGCAGCCAACCGGTTCCATTCGTATCGGCTTCCAGCGACAGCGGCGTCGCCTTGCCGTATTCGCCATTGTCGCGGCCTTCGAAGACACCTCCTTCGGGAACTGCGTCGACGGTGAAGCTGAGAACAAAATCACCGCCGGTGGTACTGTCACCGTCGCCATCCAACGCGTTGCCCAAGGCATCGGTCACGTCGTCACCGATAGTGAAGCGGTGCAAGCCTTCCAATATCGGACCATCGTGGACCGTGAAACTAACCTCAAACGCGTCGCTGTCGTATCCGTGGCTCAAGTTGTATAGTACATCGTCCCCAGTATCGAGCACGCCATCCTCACCCGCACCACGCAATTCGAGCGGCGCAGCGGACAGCGTTTCGGTGTCAATCGATTCACTAAAAGAAACGGTAAAAGTGCTGACCAGTTGATCGAGCACGCCCTCCTCTTCGGGCAAACGGCTGACGCTCGCAACCGTCGGCGGAACCAAGTCGCCGATCTCGACAGAAAGCAAATACTGCGACAGCATCCCGCCACCGGAAACCGTTGGCGCCCCCGGCTCCGCTGGCACTTCAATGATCCCCTGAAGGCTGCGAGACTCGTAGGTCGTGTACCAACTGACATTGGATGAAAATGCGGCATGATCATAGGAGTTTGGATACCCCGGGCCCCAGATTGTGAAATCAACGTCCGAACCGTCGCTCCACTGGAACGTTCCCTCACTGGCGACGTCGTTTAAACCGATCCACTTGTTTCCACCAAAGGTATCGTAAAGCAAGCGAGTTTGCGCAGCGTTATCGATCGACGCCAAGTGCCCTCCGGAAGCAACAGCAGCCGCTTCCGCATCATTCCAGCCCGAAGCTTGATCGGTAAGCGTAAAACGGCTGCCATCGATCACGGCGGTGTTGGCCCAAACGCGTGCATAGTAGGTGCCGTCGTTGACAAGCGCCCCGTGAAAGATCGCATCGCTGGCATCATCGTCCGGAACAACCGTACCGTCCGCGGAAACAACTTCCACCGTCGCTTCGAGGATCGACCAATCAGGCAATAACGAAGCATCGACCGTGAGCGTCGTACCGGCATTAAGATGACCTAGCTGGTAGTAGTCGACGTCTCCCTGCTCCGTGATCGTTCCCGCAATATCGACCGAACGCACGGAACTATCCTCAGAAAACACCAGAGGGTCGGCGCCGCCAATCGATCGATTGGCATCGCCGACATCGGTTTCGATTGCATGGCTGCGATTCACATTCACCCGGACATCGTACTGACCCGCCCCAGCATATCGCTGCACCATAACAAAATAGGTGCCGTCGGTGGGGACCTCGATGCCACTCAAATAGCCAGTGAGATTGGGACCGCTACCGTAATAATCGCTACCGATCGAAACCACGCGAGTTCCATCTTCATGCATCTGGTACAGAAACACTGAGGGGCGGAAACCATCGCTTTGCGGTTGAACCCAAACATCGACGCTGTCCCCAGCCGACGCATCGAAGCTCCACCAATCTTCGTCGCTGCTTGGATCGATCGCACCAAACCCGATCTCGCTGCGCAGCCAACCGGTTCCATTCGTATCGGCTTCCAGCGACAGCGGCGTCGCCTTGCCGTATTCGCCATTGTCGCGGCCTTCGAAGACACCTCCTTCGGGAACTGCGTCGACGGTGAAGCTGAGAACAAAATCACCGCCGGTGGTACTGTCACCGTCGCCATCCAACGCGTTGCCCAAGGCATCGGTCACGTCGTCACCGATAGTGAAGCGGTGCAAGCCTTCCAATATCGGACCATCGTGGACCGTGAAACTAACCTCAAACGCGTCGCTGTCGTATCCGTGGCTCAAGTTGTATAGTACATCGTCCCCAGTATCGAGCACGCCATCCTCACCCGCACCACGCAATTCGAGCGGCGCAGCGGACAGCGTTTCGGTGTCAATCGATTCACTAAAAGAAACGGTAAAAGTGCTGACCAGTTGATCGAGCACGCCCTCCTCTTCGGGCAAACGGCTGACGCTCGCAACCGTCGGCGGAACCAAGTCGCCGATCTCGACAGAAAGCAAATACTGCGACAGCATCCCGCCACCGGAAACCGTTGGCGCCCCCGGCTCCGCTGGCACTTCAATGATCCCCTGAAGGCTGCGAGACTCGTAGGTCGTGTACCAACTGACATTGGATGAAAATGCGGCATGATCATAGGAGTTTGGATACCCCGGGCCCCAGATTGTGAAATCAACGTCCGAACCGTCGCTCCACTGGAACGTTCCCTCACTGGCGACGTCGTTTAAACCGATCCACTTGTTTCCACCAAAGGTATCGTAAAGCAAGCGAGTTTGCGCAGCGTTCTCGATCGACGCCAAATGACCTCCGGAAGCAACAGCAGCCGCTTCCGCATCATTCCAGCCCGAAGCTTGATCGGTAAGCGTAAAACGGCTGCCATCGATCACGGCGGTGTTGGCCCAAACACGTGCATAGTAGGTACCGTCGCTGGCAAGCGCCCCGCGAAAGATCGCATCGCTTGCATCATCGTCCAGAACAACCGTACCGTCCGCGGAAACAACTTCCACCGTCGCTTCGAGGATCGACCAATCAGGCAATAACGAAGCATCGACCGTGAGCGTCGTACCGGCATTGAGATGACCTAGCTGGTAGTAGTCGACGTCTCCCTGCTCCGTGATCGTTCCCGCAATATCGACCGAACGCACGGAACTATCCTCAGAAAACACCAGAGGGTCGGCGCCGCCAATCGATCGATTGGCATCGCCGACATCGGTTTCGATTGCATGGCTGCGATTCACATTCACCCGGACATCGTACTGACCCGCCCCAGCATATCGCTGCACCATAACAAAATAGGTGCCGTCGGTGGGGACCTCGATGCCACTCAAATAGCCAGTGAGATTGGGACCGCTACCGTAATAATCGCTACCGATCGAAACCACGCGAGTTCCATCTTCATGCATCTGGTACAGAAACACTGAGGGGCGGAAACCATCGCTTCGCGGTTGAACCCACACATCGACGCTGTCCCCAGCCGACGCATCGAAGCTCCACCAATCTTCGTCGCTGCTTGGATCGATCGCACCAAACCCAATCTCGCTGCGAAGCCAACCGGTTCCATTTGTATCGGCTTCCAGCGACAGCGGCGTCGCCTTGCCATATTCGCCATTGTCGCGGCCTTCGAAGACACCTGCTACGGGAACTGCGTCGACGATGAAGGTACGGTTGTATCCCGCGCCACTCTCCATCGCGTTGCCGACCTGGTCGGTGACCGTACTGGAGATAGCAAAACTGTAAGTGCCGTTGTCGAGTGGTCCATCGGTGATTTCAAAATCAATCCGCTTGGCAGCATCGTCGTAGTTGAAATCCAGATCGTATCGAACATCGTCCGTCGTGTTAAACTGACCATCCGCGCCCCAACTGCGAAGATCGAAGACCGTCTCCGAGAGCGAACCGACCAGCAGAGCTTCCGTGAAGTCGATCGAAAACGTGGAGAACAAGGTGTCTGAGTTTGGCTGCCCCCCAGGCAAGCGATCGAAGCTTGCGACACGCGGGGGCACGGTGTCGTTAATTGTCGCGGTGACCGCATACTGTGAATTGGGGCCCTCGCCCGATTCCGCGCTGACGCGGATGAAATACTCGGAGTCGACTAACGTGGTGCCATCGAACGACGCGTGCGAGGCATTGGTGTCGATGACCGGCGTGCCGGTGGCGTCGAGCAGTTCGACATTTGGCGACAAATCGCTCCATTCGGGGACCACCGAATCGATCGAAACCGCTTGCCCAGCGTTCATGAAACCGATCCCAAAAAGATCCTCATCCCGGTTGGTCCCATCGGTTGCGGAAATCGTGCCGGCGATCATCCCCGACAAGGTATTTCCCGCGATGGCCAATTCGATCGGATCGGCATAATAAATCGAATCGTTTCGTTGATTTGGGTCCGATTCAAACGCAAGGTTGCGGGCGATGATCGCGTCGATCTGGTAATCGCCCGACGTAGAGGCGTTGTCCCCCACGATCTCGATAAAGTAGGTACCGCTCGAATCGATCGACAGCGTCGATGTCAGGCTTGAATGCCCCGGCCCCGAATCGCGATCTTGGGCGATAACAGTGCCCGCGCTGTTGCGGACATAAATTTCTGGATCGACTCCCGACCCCAAATCGCTCACGCTGACCGAGACTCGATCGCCAGCGAACGCTGCGAAACGAAAGAAATCGGATTCCCCCGCTTGCAACTCCGCCTCGACGCTGCCACGAATCAGCGACGGAACGGCCGTGGAAACTTGTAGCGACAGCTCGTTTGCCAAATCCCGCGTGTCGTTCGGCTCGGATTCGAGATCCGCCGCTAACAGCCGCCGGTCCTCTAATTGCTGAGCCTGTAACTTCCGACGCTTGACGAGTCGTTTTGACGATCGTTTGCCATACACCTAGCTCACCTCTGCTCAATCCGGGGACGCAATACAGTCAACTGCAACGCCGACAGCATACCCACCACAATGGTGCAAAACACCATGGCCGCAAGGGGCCCACCCGGAAATTCCGTTTCTTAACATGAGCCATCAGCCGGAACGCTATCGCATCCCGCTCGCCGAGGGACCGCTCGCCAGCGTACCAAGCGGTAGAATTGCCTCGACACAGAAACAGACTTGCCCTGAAACACAGCGGAAACACAGATGCGATCCATCATGCCCCGCGAGAGGTGGCGGGGCAGAAGAGACGAACAATTAGCTTGGCGGCAACAGCGCGGCAGGATCGAAGGCCTTTGTTGCGGCGTCTCGGATGGCGTGAACTGTCGCTTTTTTCTCGGCCGCCAGCTGACGGAGCGATTCGTGTTCGGGGGTGAATCGCCACTGCGATGAAGGGAGCCAAGCACATTTGCCTTGCACGCTGCCGAACGAGGTTTCCACAGCGTGCGGCCGACGAATCAATTTCGTCCGCCGCGCGTCCCAGCTACGAACGCCAATTGCCGACGAACAGCTGAGTAAAACGCTCTCGACCGTCGCGGCCAAGCTGGGGTCGGCCAGCACGGTGATTTTGACGCCGCTGCGGCCCTTCTTCATCACCGTCGGTGTTTGGTAGACGTCCAATGCGCCGGCATCAAACAACTGGTCGACGCACCACGCCAACTCTTCAGCCGTCGAATCGTCGACGTTTGTCTCGGTGATCACGATCTGATCGGTTTCGAACTGACCGGCAGCTTGTCCAGCGGACGGTTGGCCAGCGGTGTCGCTGTCGCCGATCAGCACGCGCAAGATATTCGCTTGCTTCTCCAGATCCATCGTCCCCGAACCGCAACCGATCGCGGAGATCTTCATCGCGGGAATCGGGCCAAACGCTTTGCAGGTCGTCTTCAGAATCGCCGCTCCGGTCGGCGTCGTCAGCTCCGCCTGAATGTCGCTCGGTGCGATCGGAATCCCGGCCAGCAGCAGCGCGGTCGCGGGAGCGGGAACGCCGACGCGGCCGTGGGCGATCTGGATCGTTCCGCCGCCGGTGGGAACTGGCGACGCCTCGACTCGCTCAATACCTAGTTCGGTCAGGGCGATCGCAACGCCGGTTATATCGGCGATCGAATCGATGGCGCCGACTTCGTGGAAATGGACTTTTTCGAGCGTCGAGCCGTGAACCTGCGCCTCCGCTTCGCCTAAATTACGAAAAATCAGCTTGGCCACATCGCGAGCTTCGGCCGAAATATCCCCTTTATCGAGCATCGCTTCGATGTGATGGAGATGCCGATGAGCATGCTCTGGCGGATGCGTGATCGTGACCTGCGTCGCGCGAAACCCGTATTTCTTAATGTTTTCCGCGGTAATCGAGATCTCGCCGAGCCCCATCGATCGAACACCGGCTTGGATTCGGTCGATACTGGCCCCGGCGTCGATCAGCGCCCCCAGGGTCATATCACCACTGATTCCGCTGGTGCAGTCGAAGTATGCGATACGCAAAGAAAAGCTCCTGGTAAAATGGCGTTGCAGTTAAATCAAGAACGGATAAAATGTGCAGCCCTTGATGAACCGAAGAAACATCAGACTGCCAACGGCACGCAGTGTAAACCGTTGCTAGCATAATATTGTTAAGAAAGTTGGATCCATGAAAGTTGTAAGCTCGATCGGCACGCTGAAGAATCGTCACCCCGACTGCCAAGTCGTCAAGCGTCGTGGCCGAATCTACGTGATTTGCAAAAGCAATCCGAAGTTCAAGGTCCGCCAAGGTGGTGCGAAGTCCAAGAAGGCTCGCCGCTAAGCTTTGTTTTTGGCCGCTTCGGCCATCTTCAACACGACCTCAAATTCCGATTCGGTGACCGGCTGGACACTCAATCGGCTTCCTTTGCGGAGCAGTTCCATCTGCTCCAGTTGGGGTTCGTTGCGCATCTGCGAAAGCGTCACTGGCTGCTCAAACGCTTTGTCTAACTGCACGTCGACCATAAACCAGCGCGGGTTCTCGGGGCTGCTCTTCGGGTCGTAATACTTGCTGCCCGAATCCCACGCGAAGTGATCGGGATAGGCTCCCTTGGCAATCTTGGCAGTTCCCACAACCGCGGGGTCTTTCCCACCCGAGTGGTAGAAGAGAACGCGATCCCCTTTCTTAAAGTCATCGCGCATCATATTGCGAGCCTGGTAATTGCGGACGCCTTCCCAGCAGGTCGTCTTCCGCTTCTCTTTCGCCAGATCTTCGATCGAATAGGTTCCCGGTTCGGTCTTCATCAGCCAGTACTTCATGCGTGTTCCCTACAGAATGTTCGTGAAACGATAAATTGACCAGTATTGTCAACGCGGTGGCGATGATAGTTCAAGGGCGGATCGGGATGATGAGTAAATTAGTGTGGCGGCGAAACGGCGGCAAATGTTTACTCCCCAGTCTGTAGCGCTAGAATAGTGAATAGCAGGCATTCTGGGGGACAGCGATTGGACATGCGGCTTGAGTGGAACTTTTGCGCTTTCTGGATGGAGACGCGATCGTACCGCGTTCCTGCAGAAAGGGAATTTTTGCTCCACCCGCCAGCTGAGAAAAATGCTACGTTCCCGTTTGGTGGCTCGAAGGGATACACTGCACCTCCCAACCGTGAAAGAGGGTGAGAAATGCGACGACAATCGCGACAACAAGAAACAAGCATCACGATGATTGCACTGCTGCTGATCGGCCTGCTGCCGACACTGGCAACCGCCGAGGATTCGGCGAGCCTCGAAACCGCCCCAGCCAAAAAAGCGACAGCTGCGCCGACGTCGGCGCACCCGCTGGACCGCGTGATCGAGATCGCGACCAAGGGGCTGCAGCGAACCGATGAAGAAATCAAAGAGTATTCGTGCCTGCTGATCAAGCGCGAACGGATCGACGGCGAACTGACGGCTCGACAGTACATGCAAGCCAAAGTCCGCCACCGCCATTTTGCCGACGGCAAGTTGGTCACACCGATGAGCGTCTACCTGAAGTTCCTCAAGCCGAGCGAACTGGCCGGCCGCGAAGTGTTGTACGTCGAAGGCGAACGCGACGGCAACGTCTTGGCGCGGCGCGGTGGGCCACGCTTGGCAAACATCACCGTCGAGTTAAACCCCAAGGGTTCCTGGGCGATGCAGGGGAACCTGCACCCGATCACCGAATTTGGTTTCCGCAACCTGATCTTCCGGTTGATCGAGAACATGCGCGACAGTCGCCAAACGAGCGATGTCGATGTCAAGTTCTACGACAATGCGAAACTGGGAGACCGGGAATGCGAACACATTCAAGTCACGCAGACCGATCCCAACTCGACTGCCGATTACCATATCGCGCGGATTTTCATCGACAAGGAAATGCAGGTCCCTGTCTACTTCGCCTCCTACGATTGGCCGGAAACCGAAGGTAGCGAACCGTTGCTGAAGGAAGAGTACATCTTTGCCAACGTCGACCTGAATCCGAACTTCGTCGCGATGGACTTCGATGCCGAAAATCCCGATTACGCTTTCGAACCGATCGCATCGGAAGAGTCGTTGGCGCAGGTCAAACCCTAAGAAGCAGCGCCTCGCAATTCGCAGCAGCCTCCGCGCCACTTCACCCGCCCGACGCCCCTCCCGGAACGACGCTGCGCTCGTTCCACCTTCCCCGGCAAACTGCGTTTGGGGAGCGGTGAAGTACGCCACAAATTCACCCGCCCGGCGGAGCTGAGAGGGTCGAAAAACCAGCGTTTTGCGAGTTTTCAGGGGAGGGCCATCTCCGGGATCAAACGCCTGCGGATTTACCGCCCGATGCCCCTCCCGGAACAACGCTGCGCTCGTTCCATCCTCCCCGGCAAACTGCGTTTGGGGAGCGGTGAAGTGCGTCACAAATTCACCCACCCGGCGGAGCTGGGAGGGTCGGAAAACCAGCGTTTAGCAAGTTTTTCGGGGAGGGCAGTCCCCCAGGATCGAACACCTGCGGATTCACCGCCCGACGCCCCTCCCGGAACGACGCTGCGCTCGTTCCACCCTCCCCGGCAAACTGCGTTTGGGGAGGGTGAAGTACGTCACCAATTCACCCGCCCGGCGGAGCTGGGAGGGTCGGAAAACGTGCGTTTAGCAAGTTTTTCGGGGAGGGCAGTCCCCTTGGATCGAACACCTGCGGATTTACCGCCCGACGCCCCTCCCGGAACGACGCTGCACTCGTTCCACCCTCCCCGGCAAACTGCGTTTTGGGAGGGTGTAGTGCGTCACAAATTCACCCGCCCGGCGGAGCTGGGAGGGTCGGAAAACGAGCGTTTAGCAAGTTTTTCGGGGAGGGCAGTCCCCTTGGATCGAACACCTGCGGATTCAGTGCATACGGCTCAGGGCAGCGGGTTGCGTTGGCCGTCGTCCGCGAAGGCGCCGGTCTCCAGAAACCGCAGCGTCAACTCTTGGACGTCTTTGTCGTCCATCAAAAACGAATGCAACACCGGCACGATCACAAAGTCGTTCGCTCCAGAGAGCTTCGCCTCTTCAACGCTGACGATCAGATCGCTGTCACCATCGACTAAGGGATTGCGAAATCGTCCCATCTCAAACGCGCCGGCAATGATCCCAAACTCGCATGGCGGCGTCGCCAGATGTTGCTGCAGTTCGTCCCAATTGATCCCCAACTGCACGCCGCTGGTTCCGGTGATGATTTCGAACACCGTTGTCGACTGCAACCGCTTGGCGATCTGAGCGCCTTGATTCGGCGGCCCCTGCATCACAAATCGGCCCAGTCGATCCAAGACGCCCGCCGGATCGCCCTCGGTTTGCCAGTCGCCGATTGCATGCCGGGCGACGATGTTCCCCATGCTGTGCCCGACCAGATCGATCTGCGGTTGGCCGGGCAGGCTCTCGATCAACCCTCGCAGCGCGCGAGCGTGCTGGCTGACCGGAGCGCGTGTGCTCGCATAGCCGAAGTGGATGACTGTCGCCGGCGTTTCCTTTTCGATCCGTTTTCCTAAGGAGGCAAACGAGCGATGGGTCCGCATCAGACCGTGCAGACAAATGACGACTCGCTGCGGTGGCTCGGGCCAAGGACCGTCGCTAACGATCTCCGCCAACCGCGCGTCGCAGGCCTCTCGCGAGCCGGAGAAGTGGCGAATGTTCGATGGATTCAGCAGGCGGCACTGATCGGTCAATTTGTTCTGCTGGATTCGCCAACCGTACCACCAACGCAGATCGGTCCAGAACTGGACGCCTCCCAAGGTCGGAAGCTTCAAATTCGCGACAAACCCTGCGGATTCAGGAACCGGTTCGTCGGCGTGGTTGGTGGATTGGTTCATGATCGCGACCAGCAATATCAGCCAGATTGAGAACTTCGTACGCATTTCAGTCTCCTTGATATGGGATTCTCAATGAAGAGCCCATCCAAAGCGAGAGGGTTTGCTGGCCAAGATCTTTCGGTAGAATCCGAACAGCTCGATGATCTTTTCAAAGCCCCACTGTCTCGCCGGAGTCCCCTATGAGCGAAGCCCCGTATCAATCCCAACCAGCCGATTCGTTTGCCCCACCCAAGTCTTCGGGCAGCTGTTGGCTCTACGGTTGCCTCGGATCGATCGCCCTGCTGTCCATCTTAGTGGTCTGCGGCGGCGTGGGGACCTATTGGTTTGTAAACAATCAGATCCAGAAATACACCTCCGAAACCGCCGCCGATCTGCCCGTCGTCGAGATCGGCGAAGAGCGACTGGCCGAGCTCGAATCGCGGGTCGACGGTTTCAAGACCGCGGTGGAAGCCGAATCGACGCCGCCCGAACTGATCCTGACCGCCGACGAGATCAACGCGATGATCGCCAAGCAGGATGACCTCCGCGGCCGCGTGTTTGTGAAAATCGCCGACGGGCAAGTCGAAGGCGATGTCAGCATCCCGGTCGCCGGACGATTCTTTAACGGTTCGGCCACCTTCGATGTCAAACTGGTCGACGGCATGCTGTTCGTCAACTTGAAAGCCGCCACGATCAAAGGCGAACCGGTTCCCGATATGGCGATCGAAGCGATCGGCAAAGAGAACTTGGCGAAAGAGCTGAACACAGATCCCGATATGGCAAAATTTATTAGGAGCTTGGACAGCGTCCGCATCGAAGGTGATAAGATCATCCTGTCGCCAAAGGTCGCCGCCCCGGAAGAAGCCGCCGGCCAGCCCGACGCATCGACCGAACCGGCCGACGATTCGCAGCCAGCCGATGCGGCCAGCGACGAACCGGCGGCCGCTGTGCAAAACGATTGATCTCGATCGATAGCACTCGGCGGTTGGCGAAGTCCAAAAACGATTGCCGCCCCAAAAGTCCATGACGCCGGCAGACCGTCGGTTGGGAGAGTTTTGATTGAATACCACCGCAACCGCCACGCCTTTGTTATCGCCCGAGATGCTGGGGCGGTTGGAGCGGATGGAATTGGTCAGCCGCAAGGTCTTCCGCGGCCGGATGAAAGGGGAACGACGCAGTCGCCGCAAAGGGCAGAGCGTTGAATTCGCCGACTTCCGCAACTACGTCCCCGGTGACGACCTGCGGTTCATCGACTGGAACATGTACGCGCGGCTGGACAAGTTGTTCCTGAAACTGTTCCTGGAAGAGGAAGACCTGCATTTCTATGCGTTGATCGATGCCAGCGCGTCGATGAGCTTTGGCGATCCGACGAAACTACACGTCGCCAAACAGCTGGCCGCCGCGCTCGGTTACGTCGGCATGTGCCGCGCCGACCGCGTCCGTGTCGCCGCACTGGGACCGCCCGGTGCCGCCGCGCCAACGCTGCGTGGCAAAGCCAGCCTGTGGAAGATGCTGAACTACTTGGATACCGTCCAACCGGTTCACAACGTTTCGCTGGCCGACGGCGTCAAAGATTTTGTCCTCCGCAATCCAGGAACCGGGATCGTCGTCCTGCTGACCGATCTTATGGACAAGCAGGGCTACGAAGCCGCCTTGCGGATGTTGCTGGGACGCCGAATGGACGTCTTTGTCGTCCACATTTTGGCTCCCGAAGAGATCGATCCACCGCTGCAGGGCGACCTGAAGCTGATCGATGTCGAAGACGCTGACGAAGCCGAAGTGACGGTCAACGGAGCGCTGCTGCAACGCTACAAACAAACCGTCGACGCGTTCATCGATCAATCGCGAACCTTCTGCAGCCAACGCGACATGACCTATCTGCTGACGCGGACCGACCAGAACATTGAAGAATTGGTCACCAAGTATCTGCGGCAGCGAGGCGTGGTGCGATGAACTTTTTGCCCGCGCTACATCCTTGGCAATGGGGCCTGTTGGGGCTGATCCCGATCGGCATCATCCTGCTCTATTTCCTGAAGCTTCGCCGCCAACCGATCGAAGTCCCCAGCACCTTTCTGTGGACTCGCACGATCGAAGACATGCACGTCAACAGCCTGTTGCAGCGGTTGCGGCGAAACCTGTTGCTGTTTCTGCAACTGCTGTTCATCGCGCTGGCGGCACTGGCGCTGCTGCGTCCGGGCTGGCAAGCGAGCAGCGAGAGCGGCCGTAGGATGGTGTTGTTGTTGGATGCTTCGGCCAGCATGCAGTCGACCGACGTCAAACCGTCGCGTTTCGAACAGGCCAAGGAACTGTTGGGTCAACAGATCGACAACATGGATGGCAGCGATTCGGCGATGCTGATCGCGTTCAGCGATGAACCCGACGTATTGCAAGGCTTTACGTCCGACCGACGCCGGTTGCGCGATGCCTTGGATTTAGCGCAGCCGACCAATCGGACGACCAACATGCTCGATTCACTGAAAGCCGCGGCGGGGTTGGCGAATCCAAACCGCACCAGCCAAGCAGCCGATGTGAACGACATCCAGGTCGCCGACGCGCTCCCCGCGACGCTGTACATCTACAGCGACGGACGGGTCGGTGCGATCAACGATTTCGACCTGGGAAACCTCACGCCCAAGTTCATCCCGATCGGATCGGGGAGCGCCAACAACATGGCGATCACCGCCTTTAGCGCCGAACGGAATCCCGAGGATCCGTCGCAGGTTCAAGCCTTTGCGACGATCGCCAACCTCGGCTCGCAGCCGCAATCGGTCACGGCGACGTTAACCCGCGATGGTGAATTCCTGGATGCCTCGGCGATCGAACTAGCACCTGGAGAAGAAGAGGGACTCTCGTTCGCGCTGCAGATCGATGACGACGCCGGCTTGAAATTGAGCCTCGATCAATCGGACGACTTGGCGATCGATAACGTCGCCTACACCGGACTCTCGCCGCTGCACAGCGTCGCCGTGCTGGTTGTCACGCCGGGAAACGAACCGCTGAAGACGGCGATGCAAACGCCTCGCGCATCGCGATTGGGGAGGCTGGAGTTCGTCGAGCCAAGCTACCTCGAAACGGAGGAATACAAAAAGAGAGCGGCCGACGGCAGCGACGACCTGATCGTCTACGACCGCTGCGCCCCCGAGACGATGCCACTGGCCAGCACTTGGTTTATCGGCAGCCTGCCGCCACAAGATTGGGAAGCGGGCGACCTGTCGTCGGCGGTGTTTGTGGTCGACGTCGATCGGACCCATCCGATCATGCGGTTCTTAGAATTGTTTGCGATCAAAATTGTCGAAGGCAAGACGCTGACCGGGCCGGCGGGAACGCAGACTCTGATGACCAGCGATTCGGGACCGATCTTGGCCTTGGCCTCCCGACGCGGCTACCAAGACCTGGTGCTCGGTTTTGAGATCGCTTCGCAAAGCGAGGATGGAGGCGAAGCTTACAACACCGACTGGCCGATCCAACGCAGCTGGCCGGTCTTCGTTTACAACGTCTTGCGATATTTGGGCGGAGCGATCGACACGACCGGCGCGCCATCGTACCGCCCGGGGCAACCGATCACGCTGCGAACGGAAAACCGATTGACCGAAGTTGAATTGCGTTTGCCGTCGGGCGAGACCGAAACGCTGACCGCCGGTGTCGGTGGTCAGACTGGATTTTCGGATACCGAAGCGGTTGGGCTGTACCAGTTGTTCGCTGGCGATCGCCTGCTGCAGATGTTCACCGTCAATCTGTTTGACGCTCAGGAGAGCAAGATCCCCGCGACCGAAACGATCGAGTTGGGGTACGAAACCGCCGAGACGATCGCTGGCGAGCAGAACCGCCTCAGCGAAGCATGGCGATGGATCTTGCTGGCCGCTCTGCTGTTATTGGTGATCGAATGGATCACGTACAGCCGCCGCGTCTGGGTCCCTGCCCGCAGTTGATCGAAGTCGATGGTCCCCTAATGGAGCCGGGCGCATCGACCGGATTGTCGTGCCCCGTGGGCAACCCAAGATCCTTTTGCAGCCTCCGGTGCCTGGACGGTGTTGGGGTTTTGACTTACCTTGAATCGTGACTTTACGAATCAACAGGACGGTCAAGCGAACCTGCCGTCGCGCCCCCGCAGGAACTCCCGTCGATGCAGTGCATCCAATCCATTGGACTTCTCCCGGCGTCGATCCGCGTGTTGGCGATCGCTGCGGCGCTCTCGATCGGACTGCCTTCGATCGATGCGTCCGAATCGCTGACCCCGCTGGGACGCGAGACGACCGATCGCCAAGGCGACCTGCAACGGCGGCTGCTCGAATCGGGACTGGCGGCGGTTGCCGAGACGATCTGCCGCCAGCATCTAGCCGACGCCAAGCCGGGATCCGATGAATCGGCCACGTGGACGATTCGGTTGAGCAATGCGATGCTGCAACGCGGGATCGAACAGCGACCGATCGATCCGGCCGTCTGGGACCGCTCCTCCAATTTGTTAGAGAGTTGGCTTGTCGGATATGAAACCAGCCGCCGCGCCGACTGGATTCGATTGGCCCGCGCGATGGTCGACTTCCGTCGCAGCCAGACCGCCACGCTCAGCGTGCTCGCTTCGCCCGAGAGCTCGCCATTGCGACTAGCTGCGTTGGCGGCGATCCGCGATTGCGAAGACCGTTTGACTCAGTTAGCCGATGCGCTGCAAGAGACGATCCCGCTGGCCGATTTGAAACGGGACGACCGCTTGGCCCCGGCGGCTGAGTTGCGCGTGGTGCAGGGAACCGTCCAACGCCAATTGGTGCGAACCCTCTTGGCCCGAGCCGATCTCTATCCGCCCGACAGCGACGATGCCTTGGCGGCGGCGGCTGATGCGGCCGCGCAAGCCGAGACGCTGCTTCGCAAAACACCCGCCGACGACCCAAGCTTTGGCGACGTCGTGCGGTTGTTGGCCGAATCGTGGCTGCGCGTTGACGATACGCACAAAGCGGCCCTCGCCTTGCGGCCGCTGTTGCCAGCCAACGAATCGGAAGAGGGCGATCCAACGCCCTCGACAGCTGCCGCTTCGATTTGGGACATCGTCCCCGAAACCGGGGCAATGCTGATCCGGATCGCGATCGCTGAGGGAAAGCGTGGCGAGGCTCAACAGTGGTTGGACGCTTATTTCCAGCCCGACGATTACACCAAGACCGTCCGCGCCGCTCCGCCGACGCTCGACCTGGCTCGGTTGGAATTCTTGCTCTCGGGGAAAAATCCCGATGTCCAATCGGCAGCCGACTGGGCCGAAGCGATCGAAGCGCGGCACGGTGCCTTTTATGGACGGATGGCGAGTTTGCGGCTGATCGATCTCGGCGATTCCGGCGAGGCAGCCGATCCGCGCGTGATGGCGACTGCGGCGGCGGCGATGTTGCGTCGCGGTGAGTTTGCCGCAGCGGCGGGTCAGTATGCCGAAGCCGCCAACCGCGAAGCGAAAGGCGGCGAGGCGGAATCTGCGTTCCAACATCGGCTGCAATCCGGAGCCGCCTATCGCAAAGCGGGCGACTTGGACGCGGCGAGCCAACAGCTGGCCCAAGCCGGCGAAGGACTGACCTCACATCGCTTGGCTCAGGCGGCTCATTTGCAAGCTGCGTTTTTGTTGGTCGAAGCGGGGTGGGAGGGAGACTCGCCACGACAGCGGCGGTATCAGAAGCTGCTAGAAACCCAATTGCGACTGTGGCCCGAGGGAGCTCAAACGCCGCAAGCCCGGCAGATGCTGAGCCAGCTGTTTGAGAACCGCCAGGCCTGGGCCGATGCCGCGAGGCTGTGGACTCTGGCGGCAGGCGATTCGACGCGAGCAGCCAGCCTGTGGCGGAAGGCGTTACGAACAGAGAAGGAACCGGATCAACAAGCAGACTTGCTGAAGGAAGCCATTGCTCAATTACCAGCCGATGGCGAGCAAGCGTTATTGGTCGCGCTGTGGGGAGACCGAACGGTCGTGTTGAAGTTCGGTTGGGACGCGCTCAACCAACAGCTCGGCCAAGCGGAGTTTCCCGCGGCCGATAAGGCTCGGTTTGCCGTAGCGCTCGCTCAACTGCGACTCGGTAAAACGAGCACCCTCGACCTGGACTTCTTGTCAGCGAATCCCGATAAGCCGTGGCCGCTGGATCTAATCGATTGCTTGGGTCGCGACGCACAGCAGCATTCGGTCGATCGAAAACGCTTGGGAGACGTGATTCTGGCGGTCGCCAATCGCATCGCGAGTGAAACGCGATCCTTGCCCGATCAGCTAGCGATTCTCAAGGCGCTGGTCGCCAGCGAGCAATCGAACCGGGCGATGGAAGTGATCGGGCAGTTCCCCGAACCACGATCGGGAAGCCTCGCTCGAGAGCTGGCTCAGATGTTGCTGCACAGCGACGGGCCGGATGATCGTCGGCAGGGGATTGAGCGGATGTTGCAGTACGGCCGCGGGATGAAGAAGGGGAGCGACGATTGGTTCGCCGTTCAGCTGGAAATTTGCCAGGCCTATCTCACGGTCAACGACTCGCAAGCCGCGGCGAAGCTGGCAAACTATCTGCTGTTAACGTCGCCGCCGAGCGATCCGCAGCAGCTGGCGCGGCTGCGGGAATTTGCCCAAGCGGATTAGCGTGAGAAGCCCATGAAGAAGCTGAAGACCTGGCGATCGTCGGTGTCGGCGTGGGCGACGGGGAAGGCAAAGTCGAAGGCCAGCGGAGCAGGTCCCAAGGCGGGCATGCTGACGCGGAAACCAAAACCGGGAGCGACGCGGAAGTTCTCGCGTTTGATCTCGATCTCACGTTCGACCGTACCGTAATCGACAAACACGACGCCCTTGGTGGCATCATCGGCGGTCAACGGGAACTGGTATTCGACCGATCCCAACACGCTCAAACGACCACCGACCTGAACGTTGTCTGAACCGCTGGTGATAACGGGGCTAGCACCGCGGAAATCGAAACCACGCATGGTGCTGTAACCACCGGCGAAGAAATTCTCGAAGATCGGCGTGTCCGCGCCGCTAAAGCCAACGCTATTGGTGACCGCAATCGTATGACGCCCCGAGTGATCGGCACGCTCGCGAAGCAGGTAGTAGTTCCTCAGATCGGCTTGGATCCGCGAGTAGTCGTACGATCCAAAGGTTTGTTCAAACGTCACTTCAAACAGATGCCCTTCGGTCGGCGCGAATGGGATATCGCGGGTATCATGCGACAAGCGGACGCTGCCCGAATAGAGTTCGTGGTTGCCAACGTATTGATCGACGTAAGGAATTCCGGGGACGCGAACATCGCCAAAGTCGACGTTTTCGGCGCGGATCGCTGTCGAGAGCGACAGTTCATTGGTAACGCGATAGCCCAGTTGGACACGGCCACCTAAACGCGATTCATCCCAGTCGCGGTACTGACGGTCGAACAAGAAGCCTTGCACCGAAAGACTCAACGGCAGGTATCCAAACAGATACGGTTGGCCAAACGACATCATGTAACGCTGGAAATCGCTACCGGGAACAGCTTCCAAACGGAAGGTTTGCCCGGCACCGCGGAAGGCGTATCCGGAGAACAAGTCTTGGAAGCTGCGCGGAAATCGCAAGATGTCAAAGTTGCGTTCGTCCAACACGATCTGACCGGTCACACCGGCGTCGCTGTTGACGGCACCACCGACCATAAACCGACCGGTTCGGGCGGGCGTCACGAAGACGTCGACGGGGACGGTTCGCACGCGAGGCATCACCAACGGCGGCGGCTCGTTCGACAGCGGGTCGACAAAGTTCGGATTGATCGGTTCGATCGGCGCGCCGATCATGCCGGGCTGCGGTGCAACGGGAGGCTGACCAAACGTCTGCTGGTTCGGGACAACAGGCTGGTTGTTGTAGTTTTGGTAGTCGGCCGGCGGAGCTGGCAGACCATAGTTGGGTGCTGGTTGCACTTGAGCTTGGTAACCGCCAACACCGTTCTGTGCAACGCGAGGATCGGTTGCGGTGGTTCCATAGGCACCGCCAGCGGTGGCCGCTTGGGGTTGCACCAACGGGGGCTGGACATTTTGGCCGCTGACCGGGACGGGGCCACGCGTGAAGCCTCCGCCACCAGGGGATGGTGTGGGAGCCGACGTTGCAACGCCAGGAGGTACCGAGAAACCGGAGTCTTGGCCACGGATCGTTAGCGGTTCTTCCGCGGCGATGGCGGGTGTCGAACTGTCGGCCGCAGGCGCGGCGTCGGTCGGTGGCGTGATCCCTAACTTGCTGAAATCGACAGCGTCGGGAGGAGAATCGCTGGTGGCAACGTTCTGCTGGCGCAGATGGGCGCAACCGCTAAACGCCAAACATGCCAACAGGCACAGCCCAGCTGCGATGTTCGATGGAGCAGAAAGAGAACGATTCATATATATGCCCGGTTTCAGTCCCGAAAGCGTTTCACTGCGCGTGGCTGGAAATAGCACGATGAGGTCTCTGTAGGAAAGACCGTGAAATCGTGCGACACCAGTTCGCGGAATGTCGTTAAAAAACGTCTTAGTATTCATCCGCAGCCGCTTCCAGATCGACCAGCTTGGGTTGTTCGACAACAATTCGCGGAACTGCGCCTTCGGCCGGATTGGTAATAAAAATCTGCGTCGACTTCAGCAGGCGTTCGCTGCGGTCCAACTTCTTGCGATCGAGCATCTCGCCGGGAGCGAACTCCAAACGGTTTTCGACCACATGTTCGGCCACCAGATGGTCGTCGCCGTCGACATGGATACGAATCTCACCACACTTGTACTGGTCACCCTCAGCAATCCGATAGACCAAATCGAGCTGCCCCGGTTCGTCCAACACGGTCGGCCGCGGTTGCACATCGGCAAAGATAAAACCAACCGATCCCAAACCGTAGCGGATCTCGGTCACATCGGCCTGCAGTTTGCCGCGATCGAAGGCGTCGCCCGGCTTCAATCGCAAACGCTCTTTCAGACTGGCCGTATCGACAAATTGATTTCCGATCAATTCGACATTGCGAACGTAATAGCGAGGGCCTTCTTTGACCACAAACCGCAAGTTCAGATACTTGCCCGTCTCGTCGTATCGCATCATCTTGCCGACCTCCGCTTCGAAGAAGCCCAGGTCGCGGTAGTAGCTGGTTAGTTTTTCGAGATCTTGCTGCAGGATGTCCATCTTGGCGCGGTTGCCAAAATTGAAGATTCCCAAAAACGCTTCGCGGCTTTTGATGATCTTTTCCAACCGGGCCGAACTGACAAACGTATTGCCGACGATCTCGATCGAACCAATCCGTTCCAAAGGCCCTTCGTTGATCCGATAGATCACCGCGTTGGGATATCCGGTCTTGCCGATCACCGTTTCGATCGTGGCCTGGTTAAACCCTTCCTCGTGATAATAATCGACAAGCCGTGAGCGAGCCGATTCGATCGAGAACTGGTTCAACGGATCACCGGGTGCGATCCCCGCACGGCCTTTGAGTTCGCGGTCGTTGATACCGCGGTTGCCAGCGAATTCGATCGCTTGAACGATCGGTCGTTCCTGCACGACAAACGTTACATGAACGCCTTCGGGCTTTTCGACAATCTCCGGCTGAATGTGCTCGAAGGCACCAAACTTGTGCAACCGGCGAACATCTTCCATGACCAAATTGAAGTCGTAGACGCGACCTTCGCGCGTCTGCACCTTGGCCATAATGCGATTCAAACCGACGCTACGGTTTCCTTTCACCGCAACGCTCGCCACCAATTGATCGCCGGTCTCGCGCTGAACGCGCATCGATCCCTGCTGAAACATATGGTCGCGGAACTTTGGTTTTTCGACGCCTGGAGGTGCGGGCGCATTGCCCCCACCGCCTCCCATGCCGCCACCAAATTGCCCGTGAGCAACCGATAACGACGCGAAGACGCAGATTAGACATAGGCTTCGGCGAAGCATGTTCACTCTCTGACGCATGGATTCCTTTCCTCTGCGTAATTCAATCACGGATCCCAAAATCAAGCCGAGGCCTTCAACGCCCCGCCAGCGGCGAAAACCGCGCGGTTTTACGATCCGGCTCGCCTCGAAATTCAGACTCATTGTGGTTAACTAACCAATTCGGGCTTGTCGTCACAAGCCGAGTTCTGCAGGCAGTTGCCCGTAGAATCGTTAATATCGATAGAATCCGACCGCCAGCAAAACAATGAATTCCTAAATAGAGTCGCTTTGAGCATTATTTCTTGCTTAATTGAGCTGTTCGTTGTCGCCGGTTTCCGATAACCAGGAATGAGGGAGTTCTCGGCTGGGAGCATTGCAGCGAGGACGTGACACGACTTTTAGCAGGCGGTTTTCGAGAGTAACACAATCATTCGACTATAAATTTCCAACTATCACGTCCTCGTCGGGTGCCAGCAAACCCGGTCGCAGGAACACCCAGTCTTTCACAGACACCAAACCAAGGAGGGGAGGTCATGAGGTGGTCCATCGCGAAGGCCGTTACAATCGGCTTAGTATTGCTATCAAACATCGCTGTCGCTCAGCCGCTAGCTGAGGAGAGTCTGATTCTCTCGACCCAGTGCGGTCGATTCCATCTGGTCCTCGGCCGGATCAAGTTGGATTGCTTTCATTACAAGAAAGTCCGACTGCACCAAGTGCCAGCCGAACCAAGCGAAGATGAAGAGTTTCTCTTTGTGACCGCCAACCACGGCACTCCCTCGCTGCACTACGTCCGCCATCTCGGACGATCCAAGGTGACGATCGATACGACGCAGAGCGATTGCGTGCGGATCGAATCGACGCGGCAGCTTCCCGCCGATCAGATCGAAACGCTACTGATTCAACAACAGGCAAGCGGCCCGATCGAGATCACCCATGCGGTCGGTGAACAGAGCCAACAGATTCAAACAGCTAGCTTCTGGCATCTGATCGTCGAAGAACCCCAGTTGTTTGAAACGCATGTCGTCCCACTGTTGTCGCTGATGCTCGATCGCTATCAGCTGGATGAATTTGCCGATGCGATCGACAAGCGGTTGCGAGCCCAGGCGACGCGGTCGCCAGCGATCACCAAGGCAACGGTTGAACAAGCGGTCGGGCAACTGGCAGCTCCCGACCGCCGCCAGCGGCTTGCGGCGCAGCGGCAACTGGCATCCGCAGGCGTGGGAATCTTGCCGCTGCTGGCTCAAATCGACAACAAGCGGTTGGACACCGAACAACTTCAATTGATCGGCAAGCTGAAGCAGCATCTGGCGGTCGATCGCCACGACACGCCCGACCGCGTCGCTGCCTGGTTAGCGACCGACCGCGGCTATTGGGTTCGGATCTCCCAACACTGGACACCGCAGCAGCGCGGTGATGCCCATCGCTATCTGGTCGCAACGTGCGGCCGAGGTCTCGATGTCGATCCCAGCGCGGTCGCGGTGCGAGCGCCGATCACAGGCCACTGAGCGACAGAGCGCCTGCGGTAACGAGAACCGAAGAGAGGAGACCGTTACAAAAAAAGAGGCATGCGGCTGCGTTGAAATAAACGCCGCCGATGCCTCGGAGAATGCGATCGCGACGACCGATCGGCTATGCCAGCCGATCGGCCCTCTCGAATCGATCAGTTCAACACGTACGCTTCTTCGCCGTGCAGCGAGATGTCGAGTCCCTGTTCTTCGTCGTTCGCTTCGACACGCAGACCGATCGTCATCTTGATCAGCAGCAGCAACACGATGCTGCCGATACCGGCGTAGACGTAGGTGACGACAACCGCGGCGACCTGTCCGGCCAACACGTTGCCCCCTTCCAACAGCCCCAACTTGGCTCCGTCGCCGATATTCCAACAGGCGCGGGTTGCGAAGAGTCCCGTCAGGACAGCTCCCACCGTGCCGCCGACTCCGTGAACGCCAAACGCATCCAACGCATCGTCGTAGCGGAAGATATGCTTCAACTTGGCACACGACCAATAACAAGCGACACCCGCGATCGCTCCCATGATCAGCGCCGGCATCGGGTTCACAAATCCCGCCGCTGGAGTGATGCAAACGAGTCCTGCCACAGCGCCGCTGCTGGCACCAAGAACCGTCGGCTTGCCGCGCAACAGCCACTCGCAAGCGGCCCAAGCGACCGCGCCGGCGGCGGCGGAGAAGTGCGTGACGGCAAACGCGCTGCTGGTCATTGCGTCGGACGCCAATTCGCTGCCGGCGTTGAAGCCGAACCAACCGAACCACAACATCGCCGAACCGACAGCGGTGAAGGTCAAGTTATGTGGCGGCAACGGCAACTTTCCAAATCCCATCCGCGGACCGATCATGATCGCCGCAACCAGCGCCGAGATTCCGCTGCTGATATGGACCACGGTCCCTCCGGCGAAATCGAGTGCGCCCCCCAAGATCGCTTGATCGCCGTCGTAGGCCAAGATTCCGCCGTCCCAAACCCAGTGAGTCAGCGGACAATAGATAAACGTTCCCCAGAGGACCGAATAGACGACCATCGCACTGAACTTCATCCGCTCGGCAAATGCACCGCAGATCAGCGCTGGCGTGATGATAAAGAACATCCCTTGGAACAACATGTGGGTCAGCCGTGGGACCTCGCCCTCCATCGGCGTGAAAGGAGCGCCGGCGGCTTCGTCCCAGGTCCGCGAGACATTGTTCATCATCAGATATTCGCCGTTGCCGATCAGATGCGACAGATAGCTGTCACCCGGCGTGCCACCAAAGGCTAACGAATACCCATACAGTGACCAGATTACCGTCATCAGCCCCATCAGAAAAATGCACTGCATCATCACGCTCAACACATTCTTCCGGCGGACCAGCCCGCCGTAGAACAGGGCCAGGCCGGGAGCGGTCATGAACAGCACCAACGCACAGGATGTCAACATCCACGCGTTATGACCGGCCATCGCGGCCGCGTCGATGCTCGCTTGCATCTGGTCCAACGTGGCGGCGCTGTAGGCGGTAGTGTCCGGTGGCGGCGCAGCCTCTTGGCCAACGCAGATCGTTGCCGCGCAGGACAACATAAGGAAACACAAAATTTGCTGGGGGAAACGGATCACTTCTCGCCTCTTCTGTCTCGATTAGGGGTTGGAAACTAAGCGCCTGGACGATGACAGAATCCACATTGCCGCCTTTCCCCCAACAAAACAGAGGAACAATTGAATTCTTCATGCATCCGCCAGTGCAATCGGAAACGTCGCTGCGGATCGCACGCGACGCATCGACGCCAAAATGGTAGTTGATCCGGTAACGTTTTGGGAGTGCCACGCCTTGACATGGGGCCTGGTTCCTTCGCTGCAGGGGGTTTGGGGAGGAATGGGGAGACATTCGCCAAACGATCCTCGCAAGCAAAGAACATCGCTCGGGGCTCCACTGCGGCAGCACTGGGAGGTTAGAATGCTCTCTTTGAGCGATTCCCCCCAGCATGTCAGCGATCATGATCGATTTCGAACACCTCGGACCATACAAAGTTCTCGACAAGCTGGGGCAGGGGGGCATGGGGGCCGTCTACCGAGGGGAGCATGCCAAGTCGCAGGAGCGTGTTGCGATCAAGGTGATCGCCCCGCAGATCGCCGACCAACCTCGCTTTCGTCGTCGCTTTGCCACCGAGATCGAAACGCTTAAAAAACTGAATCATCCGAACATCGTGCGGCTGATCGGTTACGGCGAAGAGGAGGGGCATCTGTTCTATTCGATGGAACTGGTCGATGGCCCCAGTTTGCAGCAGCAGATCCGCTCGCTCAAACGACTCCCTTGGCGCGACGTCGTCCGTTACGGGATCGACATCTGCGGAGCACTCAAGCACGCCCACGATTTTGGCGTGATCCACCGCGATCTAAAACCGGCCAACCTGTTGATCGCGGAAGATCAATCGATGAAGTTGACCGATTTTGGAATCGCCAAACTGTGGTTGGGGGACGACATGACCGCCGTCGGCGCGATGCTGGGTACCGCCGACTACATGGCTCCCGAGCAAGCCGGCGATGGCCCGATCACTCCGCGAACCGATTTGTACGCGTTGGGAAATGTTCTGTATGCATGCTTGGCCGGTCGTCCGCCTTTTGCCGGCAAAGACCTGACGCGAGTCATAACAAGCCTACACACCGACCCACCACCACCGCTCGATTTGATCCTCCCCGAATTGCCGATGGAGCTCGTTTCGTTGATCCACCAGTTATTGGAGAAGGGGCCGAAAGATCGACCTCCGACGGCACTGGCGGTTGGAAATCGGTTGCGAGCGATCTTGGCCGACGACCTGCAAATCGGTTCGCTGACCTTCGACGCCGACCGGCCGACGATCGACAACGCCCCGACACTTGGTGCCGGCGCCGATGAGTCGTTGGACCTAGGGGCTCCCTCGTTGATTCCGACCGATCAGCGGCCGACGCTCGACGCGACAAATCACCCCGACGGTGGGACCGGCAGCCAGTTCGGTTTTGAAGATACGATCAACTCCGAGGTCCAGGAATTTCCCGAAGCGGCGACGCTCGCTCCGCTGACCCATTTCCGCACCGTCGACCAAGAGGAACGCAACCGCGCGTCGGCCCCGCTAACGTCCGACGCTCAAGAGTCGACGCCGCGCGAGAGCCTGCTGTCGATCCTGCTGCTGATCGGTTTGCTGCTGCTGTTGGTGACCGCCGCGCTTTGGATGATGCAACCACCGTCTGCCGAATCGCTGTACAACAAGATCAGCGAAGCGGAGGATTTTGGCGACGTCGACAATGCGGCTGGCGCGATCAAACAATTCCTCGCTCAGTACCCCGACGACTACCGCGCCGAAGAGGTCTCTGCGCTGGCCGACCAGATCGATTCGGATCGCGTCTTCCGACGCTTGCGGGTGCGGGCTCGGTTCAAGGGGGGAATCGAACAACTCGAACCGGCCGAACAGGCATTTGTCGAAGCGATGCTGTTGCGGGAAGAAAACCCCGCCGAGGCACGTGAGTTGTTGGAGGATTGGTTGATCGTCTTCAGCCACGCCGACCATCGCGACCGATCGGTCGCCCGTTTGATCCCCATCGTGCGTCAGGAAATCCAACCGCTCAAAGATTCAAAGGGCAAGCAAGCCAACACGCAGGCTCAACAACTGCGAGCCTGGATCGACGGCTCGCTGACGCGACTCGATCCCGATCGGCATCGAGAGTTCTTGGAAAGCGTGATCCGGCTGTACGCCGATAAATCGTGGGCGGAAGAAGAGATCCGGCGGACCCAAGATCTGCTGGGCGCCGCGGGGCCCGACGGCGTTCCCGCCGAGCGATTTGCGCCGGTTGAACCGCCGGCAACGGAAGCTGTCGACGCCGAATGAAACGGCAGCGGCACTTCAGCCACTGCCGCTGTCACCCTTCGTCGTTGCCAGCGATCGTCGTTGCCCTGCGGATGCGACTATCGCGTCTCGGTCGTCAGCGACTCGCGAATCAGCGCGGGGCGATTGGTCGTGATCCCCATCGCGCCAAGCTTTTGAAAGTAGCGTGCGTCGTCGGGCGAATCGACAGTCCAAACGTGGAACTCTTCCATTCCGCGGCTCTTCAATTGAGCAATGAACTCGGGCGTGACAACCTGCCGATTTCCCTGCGTCCCCAAACCGTCGGCACCACAATCGCGGATCGTCTGGGCGATCTGGTCGACGCTCGGCCGCCATTTGCCGCTGTTGGCATCCTTCTTGTAACTGGTCAACCAGTGCGTCCGCACCGTCGGCAACAGCTCTTTGCAACGCGCGACCGTATCGCTGTTGAAGCAGATGATCAGGACTTGATCCAAAGGTATGTTGAGTTCTTCCAACTGATGTTTCAGAGGCAGAACGATCTCGGGGCCAACTTTTAATTCGACGACAAACAGCTTGCCGGCCGGAATGGCTTTCCAGACGTCGGCGAAAGTCGGCAGCGGTTCGCCCGCAAACCGAGCATCTTTCCAGGCGCCGTATTCGAGTTCGCGCAGTTGTTCCAACGACGAATCGGAGACCTTCAATCGGCGACCGCCGGTCCGCTGGGTATCTCGGTCGTGGATGCACACGATCTGACCGTCGGTCGTCAGATAGAAGTCCCCTTCGACGCCATCGGCCTGCTGACGCCAAGCTTCCTCAAAAGCGGCGACCGTATTTTCGGGAGCATCATACGAAGCCCCGCGGTGCCCGACGATCATCTGAGCCCAGAGCGTTGTATCCAGCGAACCACATACAAACAACGCAGCCAACAACCAACGTCCGTTTAACATTCAATCTCTCGACGTATTTCTAGGATTCGGTATCGAAGCATCGCCCAATCGACGCGCCCCTTCTTCTGCCCCACAGCATACTCGAACACGCCACGACTCGAAATCGCGCAGGCCCCCGATGGCAGATGAAGATCTGATGAATCGGACGATCAGTCGAAGAGCGTGCGGTGCAGGAGCTTTATCCGTTTCGAGGGAGCCGCTATCTGCTTTCTCGATGCGGTCCGTAAAAGCGCGGGGTTGGTGAACAACAACGCCGCTTGTTCGACCTTCAACTCGGCTGCAATTTGCAATAACAATCGTCGATCACGTCTCGCCAATCGGTGGACTCGGCACAACCCGTCAAACAATTTGTTAGGCGCATTGTACTCACGTTCCGCGCGGCAGAACTTGTGGTAGGCCAGGAACCCCAGACCGATCGCCAGTGCGGGGATACCAATCGCAAACGCGACAGCAAGCGGACTGGCCGATTGGCTCGTTGCCGATTGGAAATGATTTGCTAAATCGCCAACACGTGTATTCATACGATGTAGATCTCCTGCAACCGACCGGTTCCCAAACGGGCAGCGTCGCGAACCGGGCCCGACGGGGCCTCTTTCAATTCCTCTCGCCACTCGCGTGCGGCGTCTCCTAAAGCGTGCCGCAGAAAAGCGGCGATCTGAATCCGAACGGTTAAATGATCCTGAGCATAAATTTGGCGAAGCGCATCGAGCAAACCATCGATCAGCCCCAAGGCGGCCGCCGCTTCGACAGCCCGGCAACGAACATCGATCATCGGGTGCTTGAGCCCATCGATCACACTCTGCTCCAATTCGGGATCGATCAAGCCCATCACGGGGGCAAGGTTGGCCAGATCTGCAAAAGTCAAATCGGACTGGGATGCGAGGAAAGTGGAGACCGACAAGTTAGCCAGCGATTGACGGATCGTCTCCTGCACATGCTCGCAAGGGAAATCGAGTAATTGGATCTGCCGCCACAACAAAATATCGAAGACCGCTTCGTATCGGGCATCGCTGTCCATCGCGCGAGCGATTTGAATCGCTTCGGACTTGAGGACCGAAAGCGGCAACGGCCCCATCTGACGCAGAACCGCCGTTGCAACTCGGAGCGCATCGTCGTCTCCGGTTTCTATCGCTCGGATCGCCGTTTCTCGAACGATCTGCGAATCGGTCGCCAATCGATGGACGACGTACAATAATGCCGCGCGCTGATCGCCCGCGGTCCCGGCGAAGAGATCTCCGACGGTCTCAAACGCCGCCATCGGCCGCAGACTTTCCAACTGGCGAAGCGTCCGCGTCGTGGGCGTCGGCCCGACGTGACGCAACAAAGCATCGCGGAATGCTTGATCGTCGCGCGACTTCAAAATCGGCACGACCGGATCGGGAATCCGACTCTTGGAAACCCAACCGACCAGCAGATCGATGACGCCACGATTGGGCGAACGCAATAAACGACGCGCCAACGTATCGGCCGATTTGCCGTTTGCGTCGAGCATCGCCAGCAGTATTGAATCGCTCCAGACCGCCACGTTCAAGAACGCATCGATCAGTTCTTCGCGGTGATGAAAATCGATCGATCGAACCGAAATCGCCAAGCGTTCCAAGACGGTGCGACGGATCGGCCTGCGATCGTGTTGGTCCCGCACCCCAGCGCCCAACGATTGCGTCATCGACAAGACCGCTTGCAGCGAGCGTTTCTGCAGCTGGGGATCGGGCGAGGCTTCGGCCAGACGAATCAATTCGGGTAGCGTTTCATGGATGCTCAACTGAGCGGCCACGTCGACAGCCGATGCCAGTTGCGAATCGGCCCCCTTCTCCAACGCATTGGTGACAAACATCCCAAATTTGGAACTGCATTCACCAACCAATTGTCGCTCGGCCCCCTTCATCTCGCCCCACAGACTCAACAGCTCTTCGAATGCAAGATCCGAATCGCGCTGGATCAACGCGGTGATCGAACACCGCCGCGCTCGCGGTCCCGCGGTGCGGAATGTTTCCGTCAACACATCGACGGCGGCAACATTAGGCGTACCGCCGAGGTATTCATAGGTTAATGAAAGGCAACTACTCATCGATCGTCTTTGGGTTGTTGTGGCTTTGGCGATTCCATCAACAAGGGCTTCGGGAAGCCCGTAGGGGCGCGGACATTTTCCCGACTCAATAGTTATCGCTTTCCCCATCGCTGAAGTTGACCTGAGCTTCACCATTGTGCGCAATCGCGCAACTCACCTGCCGTGCAGATCGGAGAACCGTTAGAAACATTAGAAAATCGTGACACACACGGTCTGCCGCGACGATCGTGGGGAAGCACCGCAATAGCCGACGCAGCCCAAATACGGATAAAGAAACCGCCATTACGGGGGCACGCGACCGCCCCCTGCCACCCCAGCTATTTTCCCGGACGGTGCTAAACAAAACGCGCTCGTTCGCAGATAATGCGTCCGGAATTCACTGGACCGCCTGTCAGAGTAAGCTTCATGAATTATCGTCTGCTGTGCCGATTGCTGGGCATCGTCTGTGTATTGATCGGTGGTTCGATGCTGTTCAGCCTCCCCTGGGCGCTGCCGGGATTGGCCAATCGAACCGGAGCGGAGGCACCGGGGATCGAGGCGGTCGAGTGGAACGGCGTTGTGGCACTGCTGGGATCGGTCGCCGTCTGCGCGTTGTTTGGCGCGATTTTGATCCGCACCGGAAGGTCCAGCAAAGGGGCCGCGCTGTTTCAAAAAGAGGCGATGGCGGTCGTGGGGCTCAGTTGGGTGCTGGCGACGGTTCTCGGAGCGCTGCCGTTTTGGTTCAGCCGCACGCAGATCCGTCCGGGCGAACCGGTCACCTTCATCGAATCGATGTTCGAGGCACAATCGGGATTCAGCACCACCGGGGCGACGGTGCTGACCAATCTGGAAAACCCCGACATGGTCCCGTACTGCATCCTGTTCTGGCGCAGCAGCACCCACTTTCTCGGCGGTCTGGGAATCGTCGTTCTGTTCGTCGCGATCCTGGGGCAGGGATCTGCCGGCAAAGCGATGATGCGAGCCGAGATGCCGGGGCCGACCAAAGAGGGAAGCATGCCGCGGATGCAAGCGACAGCGTGGGCCTTCGCCGGAATCTACATCGGTTTGAATCTGATCCTGATCCTGATCTATCGGATCGAAGGGATGTCGATGTTCGACGCCGTCTGCCACGGTTTTGGGACGATGGCGACCGGCGGCTTCAGCACCTGGAACGCCAGTCTGGGGCATTTCAATAGCGCGGCGATCGACTACACCACGATCGTATTTATGATCCTCGCCGGGACAAATTTCACGCTGCTGTATCTGTCGCTCTTCGACAGTCCCCGACGCTTGTTCCGCGATACCGAGTGGCGATTTTATCTCGGCATAATCGGTGTCCTCTCGGCCCTGATCATCTTCTTTGGGATGCGGCACCACGACGCCGGCTTCGATACGTTCAGCAGTTCGCTGCGATACAGTCTGTTCCAAGTCGTCTCGGTAATCACAACAACCGGCTACGGCACCGGCGACTTCGACAACTGGAACAACTTCGGCCGCGGCAGCTTGCTGCTGCTGATGTTTGTCGGCGGTTGTGCGGGCAGCACCGGCGGCGGACTGAAAGTCATCCGGCACGTGTTGTTCTACAAGATCCTGTTGTTAGAAGTCGAACGCGTGCATCACCCCCGCGTCGTCCGACCGCTGACGCTGGGGGGCAGCCCGACCGAAGATCAAGAGCTGCGGAAATCGATCCCCGTCTACTTCTGCTTGATCCTGGGGATCTTCATCGCATCGTGGTTGATTCTGATCACCTTCGAACCCTCCACGACTTGGGGCGCCGACCTGAATCGGATCGCTGCGGTTGCCGAGGTGATGGAGGAGGCCGACCCGGCAGCCGATTCGAACGTCACGCGGCGCGAGCTGAAAGAACATACGCTCGATGAAAAACTGCTCGATTGCGCCAGCGCCGTCGCCGCGACGCTGAACAACATCGGCCCCGGATTGGGCGTCACCGGTCCGACAAAAAACTACGCCGGCTTCAGCCAAGGAGGCAAGCTGTTGTTCGTCTGGCTGATGATGCTCGGACGCGTCGAAGTCTTCAGCGTCCTAGTCCTACTGATGCCATCGTTCTGGCGCCGTTTTTAATACGACATCCGCAATCTCGATTGCACCGAATGTTCGAGAAGTTAAAACGCAGAGTAAAGGAGATCGCAGAGGCCGCCGCGACCACAACTCTGCGATCTCTACCACTCTGCGTTTTTATCCTAGCCCGAGCCGAAAACTAGCCCTCGGGGCATCTGCTTGCTTGATCGGGGCTTCGCGTCGATACTAGAGTCTCACGGTCGCCAACCTCCCATTGGCAAACGCGATTCCCACCTCCAGTCCTGTACGCGGTACTCCAAATGTCCACCACTTCCGATACTTTTGACCAGCTGATCGCCTGCCGCGAAGACCCCGCTTCGGTGCTGTCGCACTTGGTCGATCACTACCGCACCGAACGACTGCCACACGAATTGTTCGAAACGCTGAAGCTGCAGACTCGTCTGAAACTCGGCTTGCCACTGTTCAGCACCGACAACGATCCGCCGGCGGGCGAGGAACTGGATCGGCAGATGGAGATGGGGCTGATCGACGCATGCCGCGAGGTCGGCCAAATGTTGATGCAGGAGGGGCGGATCGCCGAGGGGTGGATGTATCTGCGGCCAGTCGGCAATCTACCGCTAGTTGCCGAAATGATGCGCGACATCCAACCGAACGAAGAGAACACCGACGACCTGGTCCAAGTGCTGTTGCACGAAGGCGTCGACATCGCTCGCGGTTATCAGTTGATCCTCGAGAACAACGGTACCTGCAACAGCATCACCACCTTCGAGCAATCGATCATCGGCCGTCCGCCTGCGGAACAGCGCCCCGCTGCATCGCTGTTGTTGGATCATGTCTACAACGAACTGGTCGAATCGGTCCGCAGCGACATCGAGCAGCGGGAAGGGACGCCGCCGGAATCGAACAACATCGTCGAACTGATCGCCGATCGCGGCTGGTTGTTCTCCGACAACGGCTACCACATCGACACGACTCACCTCGCGTCGACGATCCGATTTGCGCGCGTCCTAGACGATCCCGCTCAGCTCCGCCGCGCATGGGAGATGACGCAGTACGGCCGCAAATTGAATCGCCAGTTTCAGTATCCCGGCGATGAACCGTTCGCTGATTTCTACAGCAGCCACGACCTCTATTTTTCGGTCCTGCTGGGAGAGAAGGTCGACGAAGGGATCGCTTACTTTGAACGCAAAGTTCGCAACGTCGACATGCTGGAAAAGGGGACCGGTCCGATCGAGACCTACGTCGAACTGTTGGACCGTGTCGGTCGCCCAGCCGAAGCGCTCGCCGCGGCGGTGGAGTACACTCCCGCAGAAGTCCCCGCGACGCGCGTGGTGCCGCTGATGCTGGAGCTTGCCAAAAAGGGAGCTGGATACGAACCGATCCAGGACTTCTGCAAAGCCCGCGGCGACCTGCTGGGCTATGCCGCAGCGCTGATCAACCCCACGCAGTGAGCCTTGCGTGATGGTGATTGCAGGCTTTTTATTCATTCTGGCGATACTCGGCCTCGAATTGGCTATGGGTGTCGCCGTCTTTGGTTTCACCGGCGGCAAGGCGGTTGTGGTCCGCGCCGACGATCCGGGCAAATTCTGGTTTTCGATCGTCCTCCAACTGATCTTCGGCCTCGCTCTGCCAGCCGCATTGTGCCTTGGAAGCCTGCAGCTGTAAGACCTATTAGCTCTTCGCTAACGCGAAAATCGTAAGCATTCGACTGCGTTGCGCGGCATTTTGGCGAGCGGCTCCGTTGGCATTGCGAGCTATTAGGATCTTGCATCGGGATTGGCGTGGTTCGTACAATTGATGGACTCCTTGGGGAAAATCCCCTACCGCGAACATCCAGCTAACGCAGCGGCCCCCACCCCAAGCGAGCCATGCCTGCCGGACAGACTCCTCCCAAATTCTAAAAGATTCCCACCACGTCGCCGATGCTCAAATCCCCCTCTGTTCCATTGCGGTCACCGCAGCGCGGGATCGCGTTAGCGATCTGTCTGTTGTTCTCAGCAGCGACATCCGCGGCAGAGGATCCCGCCGCGCTGGTGAAACGCGGCAAACAGTTGTACGTCGCGCAGTGCGCTTCGTGCCACGGCGACCAAGGGCAGGGTGTTAACGAGCGCTACGAAGAACCGTTGTACGGCGATCTGGCAGCCGAGGATCTAGCCCGCGTGATCCATGAGACGATGCCCGACGAGAAGCCCGAGGAGTGTGTCGATCAAGACGCGTTGGCGGTCGCCGAATATATGATCGGCCAATTTTATACCGCCGAAGCGCGAGCGAAGAACCAACCGCCGCGGATCACGCTCTCGCGACTGACCGTGGAACAATACGACAACGTGCTGAGCGACTTGGTCAGCCACAACGATCGGATCCAGCTGCCCAAAGGCAAGCCGGGTTTGAAGGCTCAGTACTACAACGCGCGGAACACTAAAGCCGACAAGTTGGTGATCGAGCGAGTCGATCCGAAGATCAAATTCGATTTCGGTCAGGGGAGCCCCGACGAGAAGATTGGTAAGGAAGAGTTTTCGATCAACTGGAGCGGATTGGTGATCGCCGACGAGACGGGCGACTACGAATTCACCGTCGCCACTGGCAACGGCGTCAAGTTGTATGTCAACGACGATCGCAAGCCGTTGATCGATGGCTGGGTCAGCAGCGGCGGAGAACGACGCGAGTTGACCGAATCGATTCATCTGTTGGGAGGCCGCAGCTATCGGCTGAAGCTAAATTTCTTCAAGCATCGCGACAAATCGGCGTCGGTCGAACTGATGTGGAAACCGCCGCATCGCCCGCGGCAAGTGATCCCGTCGCGCAGCTTGCGCGATCAATACACGCGCCCGTTGTTTGTCTCGACCACGCCGCTGCCTCCTGACGACGCCAGCTTTGGTTTTCCGCGCGGCACCGCAGTCTCCAAATCGTGGGACGAAGCGACGACCGCAGCGGCAGTCGACGCGGCAGCGGCGATCGTCGCCCAGATCGACCGACTGGCAAAAACCAAGCCAGACGCTGCCGACCGCCGCGAAAAGATCATCCAATACTGCGGACAGTTCGTCGAGCGAGCGTTCCGCCGACCGTTGGACGACGAGCAGCGGAAGTTCTTTGTCGAATCGCAATTTGCCGCAACCGATGAGATCGGCGAAGCGGTGAAGCGATGCGTGATCCTGACGCTCAAATCGCCAAGGTTCTTGTACCCGACAACTCCGTTTGGCGAAGTCGACAGCTACGACGTGGCATCCCAAATTTCGTTTGGCCTGTGGGATTCGATCCCCGACCAAAGGTTGCTGAAGGTCGCCAAAGATGGCCAACTGATGAAACCCGACGCCGTGCGGAAAGAGGTCGTCGCGGCGGTCGGCGACGCGCGGACGCGGGCGAAACTGAGAGGCTTCTTCCGACGCTGGCTTTCGTTGGAACGAGCCGAGGAGATGTCGAAGGACAGCGAACAATACCCTCAGTTCTCGCCCGAATTGGTAGCCGACCTGCGGCTTTCGTTGGATCTATTTTTGGAAGATGTCTTCTGGGGCGACGCTCCCGATTACCGCCGACTGCTGTTGTCCGACACGATGTACGTCAATCAACGGATCGCCGATTTTTATAAGATCCCGCATCCGAAGGACAAAGATTCCGACGACGGCGAACGATTTGTCTCGGTCTCGCTGAAGGGAGAACCACGGGCCGGCGTGGTCACGCATCCGTTGGTCCTTTCGGCCTTGGCGTATCACAACGACACCTCGCCGATCCATCGCGGGGTGTTTGTCACGCGGAACCTGCTGGGACGCGTGCTCAATCCACCGCCGATCGCAACGGTATTCGAAGCGGCGGCGTTTGATCCACACCTGACGATGCGCGAGAAGGTTTCCGAACTGACCAAGTCGTCGCAGTGCCAAGGTTGCCACCACGTGATCAACCCGCTCGGATTCAGCTTGGAAAACTACGATGCCGTGGGGCAATATCGAACGACCGAAAAGGATCGCAAGATCGAAGCGGCGTCGGATTACAAATCGGTCTCCGGAAAAGTCATCCGTCTCGAAGGCGCACGCGACCTGGCGCTGCATGCGGCCGAAAGCGAAGCGGCTCAGAAGGGCTTCATTCGCCAATTGTTTGAACACCTGATCAAACAACCCCCGGCCGCCTATGGTGCGGACACGTTGGATCGATTGCACGCCAGCTTTGTCGAGAACAACTTCAACGTCCGCGAGTTGATGGTCGATATCGTAACGATCGCCGCGGTGCATCGTTAACGACAGACCGATCGGCTGGATCGAACGCTACAAAAACGCAAACCCTTTCGAAAGGATCGTGTGATGAATCATCGAAACCTAGGACGTCGAGAACTGTTGCGCAAGCTGGGTGTCTCGGCTGCCGCGATTCCGTTTTTGAGCAATCTGCCCAGCATCGCGTCGGCTGAAAAAGTGAACCGCCGCAAGCAGCGACTGGTGATCATGTTCAGCCCCAACGGGACGATCCCCGATGAATTCTGGCCCGATCAAGAGGGTTCCGACTTTGAGCTGAAACGCATCCTCGCTCCGCTGGAACCCTACAAAGATCGACTGCTGACGCTGCACGGCATCTGCAACAAAGTCAAGGGTGACGGCGACAGCCACATGCGTGGGATGAGTTGCCTGTTGACGGGAACGCATCTGTTTCCGGGAAACATCCAAGGCGGTTCGCACACGCCGGCCGGCTGGGCTAGCGGTATTTCGATCGATCAAGAGATCAAAAACTTTCTGCAGAGCAATCCCGAAACGCAGACCCGATTCGGCGAACTGCTGTTTGGCGTCAACGTCGGCGACCGCGCCGATCCTTGGACTCGGCTCAGCTACGCCGGCCCCAACAAACCTGTCGCACCGATCGAAGATCCCTACCGGATGTTCGAAAAGATGTACGGACGCGTCGAGGACCAGGCGACGATTCGCAGCGTCTTGGACAGCGTGCAAGAAGACCTTCGCCGCGTCCGCGGGCTGATCAGCCGCGAGGACCGCCGTCTGTTGGACGAACACGAATCGTTTGTCCGCGAGATGGAGAAGGAACTAAAAGCCGGCGGCAAGCAGACCTACGCCGTCAGCGTTCCCGAACTGGAATCGGGAGTCAAAAACGAAAACGACAACGCGCCGCTGCTGGGCAAGATGCAGATCGAATTGATGGTCAACGGTCTGGCCAACGACATGAATCGCGTCGCGGTGCTGCAGTACACCAAAAGCGTTGGCGGTGCCCGGATGAACTGGCTGGGGATCGACGAGAACCACCACTCGCTGTCGCACGAACCGGACGACAACAAAGCCGCCAAAGAAAAGTTGGTGAAGATCAACACATGGTTCTGCGAGCAACTGGTTTATCTAGCCAAGCGGCTCGACGAAACGCCCGAACCGGGTGGTCAGGGATCGCTGTTAGACAACACAACGATCGTCTGGACAAACGAACTGGGCAAGGGGAACTCTCACACGCTGAACAACATCCCATTTGTGATGCTCGGCGGCGGGCTGGGCTTCAAAATGGGCCGCTCGCTGAAATACAACAAACAGAACCACAATCGTTTGTTGGCAGCGATCGCCAATGGAATGGGACACGAAATCACTACTTTTGGAGATCCCAATTTGTGTGGCGATGGCGTGTTGACCGACTTATCATAAACGTGCATTCACACAACAGCGTTCATAAGAAGAACGAATCCAATACCCCAACATAGGATTTTCATATCGTGCAGAATCAAGGCACTCATCGCCGCTCGTTCATCAAGACCTCCGCAGCGGTTGCTGCGGCTGCGTCGGTCATCCAAGCTCCCGCCCCAGCCCGTGCAGCTGGCAGCAACGAACGTCTGCGGATCGGTTTCATCGGTCCCGGCGGCCGCGGTTTCGGAGCCCATGTGAAGAAGCTGGCTCAGCTGCACAAAGATGGTGCGAACATCGAACTTGTCGCTTTGGCCGAAGTCTATTCGGTGCAGCGCGATCGCGTCGCCGACTACATCGAAACGGAAACCGGATTCAAGCCGGCCAAATACGTCGACTATCGCGAGATGATCGAGAAGGAGAATCTCGACGCCGTGGCGATCGGTACTCCCGACCACTGGCACGCCAAGCAGACGATCGACGCTCTGGAAGCAGGCTTGCACGTCTACTGCGAAAAACCGATGACCAAGACGGTGGAAGAATCGCTGAAGGTCGTCGACGCGTGGCGTAAGTCGGGCAAGGTGATGCAGGTCGGCGTTCAATCGACCAGCTTGCCGGTATGGGACGAAGTTCGCAACTTGCTGCAAGACGGCAAGCTTGGCAAGGTCTTGATGTACCAGACCGAATACTTCCGCAACTCAGCTCAAGGCCAATGGCGATACTACAAGCTTGAACCTGAAATGACGCCAACCAATGTCGATTGGAAGCGTTGGCTCGGATCCGACGAAGGCTTGGCCGAAGAGATCCCCTTCGACCGCGCTGTCTACAAGCAATGGCGTCGTTTCTGGCCGTTTGGATCGGGCATGTACACCGATCTATTCGTCCATCGCACCACCGCGATGTTGAAGGCGACCGGCCTGCGATTCCCCGCCCGTGTTGTCGGTGCGGGTGGATTGTACATGGAATACGATGGACGCGATGTTCCCGACGTGGCGACCGTCGCCGCCGATTTCCCCGAAGGTGTCCACGGTCTGGTCAACGCCACGATGTGCAACCAGGAAACTCGAATCCAACAACTGATCCGTGGACACAACGGATCGTTTGTGTTCGGCAACGGCGAACAATTCGACGGCTTCGACTTCGTTCCCGAGCGATCGCAGGTGACGCGAATCCGCGATCAAAAGACCGAACGGATCGCAACGAAGCCTGTCGCCGACACGACTTACGCTCACTTCAAGAACTGGATCGAAGCGTGTGCGGCGGAAGAACCGATGCAGTGCAACAACACACCCGAACTGGGAGCCGCGGCGATCGCTGTCGTCACTCTGGGTGCTCGCAGCTACCGCGAGGGTTCGGTCTTCTTCTTCGATGGCGATTCGGGCAAGATCAGCACGACCGATCCGGGCTGGGCAGCCAGCTGGGAAAAACTGTCGGCTGCACGCGCACCAGTCAAACACATTCCGGGCTGGCGTGCTGGCGATACCGGCAGCGTGTTGGAAGAGCCGGAATACATGAAGCTGGGCGGCCCTTGGGTCGACGGCAAAGACCCCGCTTAATCGCGACCAAGGTTTACGTTGTCGAGGTGGCCGGTTTAGGCAAATCCGGCCCCTCGACCGCCTTGGCGATCTGACGAATCTCTTCGATGCTAGCCAACAGCAAGGCTTCGTCTCCTTGCTTGGCGGCTTCTTCTAATTGCCGCGACGGTTCGGTGAACTGAGGGAATCCCACGGTTCCGCCGGTTCCCTTCAGCGCGTGGGCGTGGCGTGCGACCGCGTCGTAATCGCCCGTCTGGATCGCTTGCTGCAGTTCGCCGACACAGTGATCCAACCCGTCGACAAATTGCGCGACGACCTGCTGAAATTCAGGAAGATCCATCGGCAGACTCGATCGGATTCGACCGCTGACACGCTCCTTGGCTGGCGATGCCGCGACCGCAATCGGTTGCGACGTCGACTTGCTAGTGCTCTGCTTGGCATCGCCAACGCCGTGCAATTCTTGCAACAGTTTGATCAATTCGTCGATGTTCACTGGTTTCGCGAGGAACGCGGTACAACCGACATCGAAGCAACGACGGCGATCCTCTTCCAGCGCGTTTCCGGTGAGCGCCACGATGGGAGTCTCGACGCCACGCTTCCGCAGTTCGGTCGTTGCACTGTAGCCGTCCATGACCGGCATCTGCATGTCCATCAAGATCACGTCGTACTGCGTTTCGGCTGCCATATCGATCGCGACTTGACCGTTTTCGGCGGTTTCGACAGTCATCCCCGCTTTGCGACAAACGACTTCCAACAATTGGACGTTGGCGGGCGTATCGTCGACGATCAAGATCTTGCCTGGTCGGACACTGGCGATGCCCTGATCGGCGGCTGCGCGTTGACGGCTGCGCAAGACCGCGGCGGCCTCTTCGCCCGACACCATCCGAACGCCATCCAACGATCCAACATCGATCAATACGCTGAACACACTCCCTTCGCCGGGACTGCTGACCACGGTGATCCCGCCTCCCATCGCTTCGGCAAATTTCTTGCTGATCGAAAGTCCCAAACCGGTGCCTCCGAACCGCCGCGTGACCGAGCTATCGGCCTGTACAAATGGGCTGAAGATTCGCTGCAATTGCTGATCGTCCATCCCGATTCCGGTATCGATGACATCGAAACGCATCTGCGGCCCCGCATCGCCGCCCAGCACAACAAAGCTAACGCGGACACCACCCGACTCGGTAAACTTCACCGCATTACCGACCAGATTGATCAAGATCTGTCGCAGACGCGTCGGATCGGTTTGAATTGTTTCGGGGATCTCGCCAGCGGCGCTGGAGGACAATTGAATGCCTTGATCGTTCGCCTTGCCCGTCAACACCGTCACCACTTCGTTGACGATTTGGAATGGCGAACAATCACGAATCTCCAACTGGACGCCAGCCGATTCGATCTTCGACAGATCCAACACGTCGTTGATCAATTCGACCAAATGATTGCCGCTGGAATAGATCGTGTCGAGGTATTCCAGCTGCCGATCGGGATCGTGTTCCAAACCGCGACGCAGGACGTCGGTGAAGCCGACGATGGCGTTCATCGGCGTGCGAATCTCGTGGCTCATGTTCGCCAGGAATTGACTCTTGGTTTCGTTCGCCAATTCCGCGGCGTCTTTGGCGATCGCCAGTTCGCGTTTGTGATCTTCCAGCGTCGTGATGTCCTTGAACGTGACCATCACCCCTTGGCAAGTCCCTTCGCTAGTCTGAATCGGCGTGCTGTTGACGCTAAAGATGCAGCGTTTGCCTTCGACCTCGATCCCCAACAAACGGTTCGACAACGCCGCACCGCGACGGAGTGTTTCGGTCCAGGGGAGCGCGTTGTCATCTTCGGCGATCCAGTTCAAATCCGACGCGCTCTGTCCCAACAACTGCCGCTGGCTCATTTTCAGATCGGCTTGGATCACCGGGTTAGCCAACAACACGCGATACTCCAGATCCAACAGCACCAGCCCCACGCCAAGGTTGTCCAACACATCGCGGACGTGCGTCGGGACCGCTCCCGAAGCATCCAATTGTTTCAGGATCATTCCTAAAAACAGATAGAACTGAATAAAGCAGGCAGGTGCGACGAGGATCAGGACAAGTTTCCAGGGCTCGATTCCAAGAAACGGTTTGTAGGGTTCGAATGCGATCTCCAGTTCCGCCCACTTGTCCGAGCGTTGATAAACCGGCAACACCATCTGACGGTCGGTCGACAACACCTGACCATTACGACGTTCCAACAGCCTCGAATCCCACTTGCTAGCATGCTCACCGGCAGCTGCGTGCAGCGTTCCATTCGGCTTTCTCAGTCCGATCGAAATGATATCGGGCTGGCGGCGAACGATACCTTCCAACAAGGCCTTCAACCCCTCGCGATTCCCGGAAGAGATCAGTGTCGTGGCACTCATTGCAAGCGCTTCGGTAAAGCTCGCTCGGCCTTCCATCGTGGTGACATACGGGTTCGGAAAAACCTGCAGCGTCAACGTACCGATAAAGCTGACCATCACCATCGCGACCAGCGCAGCAACGATCCGCACGCGTGTCGGCAATCGCTCTGCCAACCAACGAAATGGTCGCAACAGCCTATTAAGGATGGTTTTTAGTGTGCTGAACATAAGCATCTATCGTGGGAATTGAATCCGACCGAACGCCCCAAACCGACACTCCAGGGATCCAGGAGCTTGGGAAACGTTACGTCACCGCAACGAACAGCGCAACCAAATGGGGAGTTCCGAACGGATGCCTTCCCCAAGATCCGAACGACTTCAACGGTTGCGGTGACTTTCCCGATTATCGCAACCTGCTGGATTGTTCGGAGAATCGGACTTGGATCTGGCCAGCTCTAACATCTCTAGGCAATCCGGTTGTTCGGGATGGTCAGATTGATCCGATGTTGACTGAGACGAACGTGAACCGACATCCGGCCTCACTCACAGGCGTTTCCGTGCAGAAGATCCCATTCAGTCGCTCGATCCAAACGATCAGCCGGCATTGCGTTATCGCAATGGGGATTGTTACGCCATGGATGAATGTCGCCGCGGAACCGCCCCAACGGTTGCCTCGAATGGTGGCCACAGGGATCGAACCGGCCGCCGATGTTCCCCAACGCCTACCGACACCAAGTCTTAGCCCGACAGATTCGGAAGAACCACGGGTGATCGGTGAGACTCCCGAACCGGCGAACCTGCCGCGGGTCCCCGGCCCTGCGGTGAACCCGGTGCCCTCGGTCGCACCAGCCACTCGCACCCCATTGCCCCTTCGCTTGCCTCCGGCAAGCCCTGCGCCGACGCCACGACGGTTGCCGCACACGAAACCGGTGGCGGAACCAAACGAAGAGCAATCCGCAACGATCACCGAGCCGGAGCCGATTGGAGCGCCTGCGCCGAACGGACCATCCGATCCACCCAGCTTGCGTCCTCAATCGAATCCTCCGCAATCGATTGGTTCGCAAAAGAACTCACCAACCGGCAGCGAGCCAATCCGCCTGGTGGAGCCCGACGTCGATAGCGCCAGCGAAGAACCAACACCGAGTTCCTATCCTTCGACCGGCATGTCACTGGAACTGCCTCGGCAACCGCGGCCGGCCGTTGCAACGCCGACGCTCAAGATCGCTGGCCATCACGCGCTCCCCGACCAGCTGCCGCCGATGTGGTGGAACGCGGAAGTTCGGCAATCGGTGGGCATCGGTCCGGCAACGCTGCCGATCTCGATCGATCGGTTGGTGCAATCCGCTTTGGCCAACTCCACACAAATCCAATCGCTACTTACCGAACCACGGATACGGCGGGCAACGGTCGCTGTCGAACAGGCCCAGTTCGATTGGCAGTCATTTGTCGAATCGCAATTCGATGATAAAAGCGACCCGATCGGAAGCATCTTGACGACCGGTTCGGCAGACGGTCGGTTTGAAGACAAAACATGGTCGGCCGCGGCGGGACTGCGTCAAACAAACCGAATCGGCGGCAAACTGGAACTGGCGCAGAACGGCGGTCACCAACGCAATAACTCGCAATTTTTGATCCCCAATCCACAGGGGACAACACGGCTGGAAGTCAACTACACCCAACCGCTGCTCAGTGGCGCCGGTCGGTTTGTCAACGAGAGCCGGATCGTGCTGGCACAGCTCGATTACCGGGCCACCAACGATCGCACGCAGGCTCAGATCCAAGACCATCTGATCGATGTCACCAACGCCTATTGGGAACTTTATCTGGGGCGCAGCCATCTGCTGCAACGCCGCAAGCTGCTCGAAAGCGCTCGCCAAATCTACGACACGTTGCGGGCCCGCGAAGGGGTCGACGTGTTGCAGCGTCAAATTTTGCGAGCCCAGGTTGCGGTCACCGGCCGCGAAGCGGAAGTGATTCGCGCCCAGACAGAGATCCGCAATTCGCAATCCCGGCTGCGACGTTTGATCAACGATCCCGAACTGGTCGCCGCGATGCAACTGGAATGGACACCCCAAGACCAACCGTTAGACTTCCGCATCGACATCTCGGCCAGCGCGTCGGCGCAGATCGCCCTCGCCTCGCGACCGGAGATTGCCGAAGCGATGCGACGCGTCAAAGCACTTTCGGTGCAAGCGGATGTGGCGCGCAACGAGATCCTGCCGCGGTTGGATCTGTTGTTGCGAACCTACGTCGCCGGACTGGAAGACAATGCCGACACCTTGGGATCGTGGAAC
Source organism: Rosistilla ulvae (assembly GCF_007741475.1). Taxonomy (NCBI): domain Bacteria; kingdom Pseudomonadati; phylum Planctomycetota; class Planctomycetia; order Pirellulales; family Pirellulaceae; genus Rosistilla; species Rosistilla ulvae. The sequence continues at coordinate 6,632,989 of NZ_CP036261.1, forward strand.
CGTCAATGGACCGATGGCCGGCCAACCTATGGAGTCGGCATGTTGTATGAGTTCCCGATCGGAAACCGCGCGGCCAAGGGACGCCTGAAACGCAGCCGCTTGGAACTGACCCGCGAGATCCTCGACTTCGAATCGACGATCGAACAGACCTTGTTGGAAGTCGATATTGCGGTCCGCGAAACCCAAACCGCCTATCGCGAAATGGTCAGCAAACAGAATGCAGTTTTTGCGGCCGCGGCAGAAGTGCAATTCCTCGACGAACGCTGGCGCACGCTGCCGACTCAGCAAGACTCCGCCGTGTTGCTGCTGGAAAATCTGCTCGACGCCCAGCAGAGGTTGGGGAACGAAGAAGCCGCCTACGCCACGGCTCAAGTAACCTATGCCCTCTCCTGGATTTCGCTGCGTCGAGCCATGGGGACGCTGTTGTCGATGGATCAGGAACCGATCGCTGAAATCCCATCCCCTGGGGCTCCGGATGCTGCGGTATTTGAGGATCCAGCAGCAACGTCGGATGAACAACCGGTGCGTTTGCCAGCGACCGCGCGAGCTATCTACGATCGCCATCGACAGCCGGGAGCCATGTTGCGATGAGGCTGTTGCACAACCGCTGTCGGTCGACCCCATCGCTCCGCGACCTGCCGAACCACGTCGCCGCGATTCGCGATGCCCAATCGGCAATCCAACGATCCGATCGTGAAACGCTGCGAGCTCATACGTTGCAGCTGCGCGAGTTTGTGCAGCGTGGAGCGGAGGTTGCTAGCCCCAAAGTGCTTGCCTTGGGAGGAGCCCTCGTTTGCGAAGCGGTCGCCCAAGTGCTGGGCAAATCTCTGTACGATGTTCAGCTGACCGCTGGCATCATCCTGGCGCATGGCGCGGTCGCCGAGATGCAGACCGGCGAAGGCAAGACGCTGTCGGGCTTGATGCCCGCCGTGCTCCACGCCTTGTCTGGCCGCGGCGTTCATGTCGCCACGCCCAACACCTACCTAGCGACACGCGATTTCGAGACGCTGCGCCCCGTGATCGAACATCTGGGGCTGACCGCCGGTTGTCTGAGCGACGACGCCGACCATGGCCAGCGCGCTGCCGCCTATGAATGCGATATCACCTATGCCCCTGGATACGCGTTTGGCTTTGATTATCTACGCGATCAAATGGCGTTGCGGTCGACGGCCGGAGGTCGCTTGGGAGACCAATTGCGACAACGTCTTCGCGGCGCAGCGAGCGAGACGCAGTTGCTGCAGCGCGGCCGGCACTGCGCGATTCTCGACGAAATCGATCACGTGCTGGTCGACGATGCGACCAGTCCGTTGATCCTCAGCGCCGCCGGGGATCGCGAAGCCCCCGACGCAGCAATCCATCAAGCGGCGAAGCAAATCGCTGCAACGCTCTCGGCAGAAGAACATTTCCAGATCGCCCCCGATGGCAGCGGTCTGGAACTGCTGCCCGCCGGAATCGAAGCGATCTACGACGATTCAGCCCCCACCGGCGACCCACAACTGCGACGCGCGTGGCACGAATACGTCCATCTGGCGCTCCGCGCCACTCACCAATTCCATCGCGATGTGCATTACATCGTGACCGCGGACAAGGTCCGCATCATCGACGCTTCCACCGGCAGGGTCTTCGACGATCGAACCTGGAACGATGGCCAGCATCAAGCGATCGAAGCCAAGGAGGGCTTGCGGATCACGACCGAACAGACAGCGCTGGCGCGGATCACGCGTCAACGTTTCTACCGCATGTACGATGTGTTGTGTGGAATGACGGGAACGGCTGCCGGATGCGCCGCGGAGCTGAACGAGTTCTATCACCTGTCGGTCGTTGAGGTCCCCTTGCGCGTGCCAAGTCGCCGGCGGACACTCGCATCGGTTCGCTGTACCGACATCCAGGAAAAGCGAAACCGCATCGTCGATGAAGCGCGAAATTGTCAACGGCGCGGGCAACCGGTTCTGATCGGAACCCATTCGATTGCCGAAAGCCAACAACTGGCCGAACGGTTCGAAACCGAAGGCCTTCGATTCGAACTGCTGAACGGAAAACAAGACGCCGACGAAGCGGAGATCATCGCCGCCGCAGGCCGTTGCGGAGCGATCACGATCGCAACCAACCTGGCGGGACGCGGAACCGACATCCACTTGGATGCGGATGCCGCCGCGGCCGGCGGGCTGCACGTGATCATCACCCAGCACCATGCAATCGATCGCGTCGATCGCCAACTGATCGGCCGTTCCGCCCGCCAAGGCGATCCCGGAAGCGTCCGTTTTTATTATGCCCTGGATGATCCGCTGATTCGCCAAGCCCCTTGGATCGCGCGTTGGCTAGAACGCCAGATCGCCAATCCGAGCGATCACAGCGATCGCGACTCGCAGCGTCTGGCCAACATGATCGCCAAGCTACAGGTCCAGCACCAACGGCGACAAGCGAGCCTCCGCCGCGATCTTTTGCAAAAGGATCTGGCCACGCAGAACTTGATCGTCAAACCGCGTACCCGAAGTGCACAAGGTATCGAAAAATGAGCATCTCCAATACGTTCGTCCAGATCGGGCTGGTCTCGTTGGTTCTGACGGGGACCATCGTCAGCGGCGCCCATGCCCAGGAATCGAACTCCGCGATCGAAGGTATCATCGAGCCCTATCAAACGATCCAAATCCCTGCGACCGAAGTCGGCACGCTGGCTCGCATCGACGTTCGCGAAGGGGACAAGGTCCGAAAAGGACAGACGTTGGCACAGGTCGACGATCGCGTCTTGCAGGCCTCGCTGGCCGCGGCTCGCGTCGCCAAAGATGCCAAAGGGAACCTTCGCGTTGCACAGGCGGAACGCGATGTGAAACGTCGCCAACTGGCCTGCCTGGAAGAACTGCGGAATCGCGGCAACGCGACGCAGCGCGAGACCGATCGAGCCCTCGCCGATTTCGAATCGTCCGATGCGCGTTTGCAAGCGGTCAACGAAGACCTTGAGATCCGCCGTTTTGAATACGAACGGATTTTGGCGCAGATCGAAAAACGTGTGCTGCAATCTCCCATCGACGGCGTGGTCGCAAACATCAACAAAGATGCGGGAGAGTTTGTCGCGCCGACCGATCCGATCGTGATGACGATCGTTCAACTGGATATCGTGCACGCAATCTTCTCGCTGCCAATCTCGGCCGTCAGTACGATTGTGCCGGGCAAAACCGTTCGCATCACCGTCGGACTGAACGACCTGCCAGCCCAGGGTGTGGTCGAAACGATCGCCCCGATCGCCGATGCCAAAAGCGGAACGGTCCGCGTCAAGATTCGGGTCGCCAACCAAAACGGACGCATCTTCAGCGGCAGCAGTTGCCGCTGGGAGATCGATGCCAACACGCCCAATCAAATTACCAGCGTCCCCAGTCGCGGAGCGATCATGGCCGAAGCGACTCGCAAAATGAAAGACCGTTAACGCCAGCAGAGCCACAAACCGGCATGACTTCCATCGTCGACGCACCATCGAATCACCCCAACCGCGGCAGCCTGTCGACGGCCGGCGACGCCGCGCTTTCGAACGCGGGTGAATCGCAAGCGTTGGCGGCGGCGTTGGAGTTGATGATCCAAATGGAAGCGATCGACGATCTCTCGTCAGCGGCGACGGTTGCCGGCGACGTGATCGGCGAATTCTGTCGGGCGCGGCGCGTTGTCGTCGGTTGGTGCCGCGACGGCACACCGACCTGCGAAGTGATCGCGGACACCGACGCGACGGCCCACGACCCCGCCAGTCCTATCCATCGCAAGCTGCAGTTCGCGTTGGACGAGATCATCGTTCGCGGACAGACGGTCGAACTGGACGTTCCGGCGAATCTTGGCCAACCCTCGGCAGCACTCGCTCTGCGCCAGTTTGCGTTGGCGGTCGGTTGCACCCGATTGGCCGGATCGCCGTTGTCCGATGCCACAGGTCAGATCCGCGGCGCGTGGTTGTTTATCGATCCGGCCGAACAGATTGAATCCTTGCGGACGCCCCATCTGATCGATTCGTTGTCGCGTCCCCTGGGCGCTCGTCTGGCAACGATCTGGCGTCATCAGCCGGGCAGACTCGATCGCGCCCTCGATACGGTTCGCGATGCGTTTACGAACAGCCGCGGATCGGTTGCGATCGCTGGTTTGATGGTGCTGTTGTTTGTGATGCTGTTTCCTATCCACTACTCCGTTCGCTGCGATTGTGCATTGCAGCCGGTGTCGCGTCGCTTGATCGCCGCGCCGTTTGACGGATCGCTGGAAAAGTCGTTTGTCGACCCGGGCGACCTAATCGACGAGGGAGCCCTGTTGGCGCGGATCAGCGCCCGCGAACTGAACTGGGAACGGGCCGGGCTGCAGGCAGAACTGAATCGATCCAACAAAGAGCGACAGGTCTCGCTGGCCAAACAAGACTATGCAGCCTCCCAGATCGCGCAGCTCGATTCGCAACAGGTCGCCCACCGGTTGCAGATGATCGAAAGCCGGATCGAACATCTCGATATCCGCAGCCCCTTCAAGGGTGTTGTGATCGCGGGCGACATCAAAGAGGTCGAAGGGGCCCCGTTGGAAACAGGGCAGACGTTGTTCGAGATCGCCCCGGTCGGCGAGATGATTGTCGAACTGAGGATCCCCGAAGCGGATTTTGCCTACGTGCGTCCTCAGATGCCAGTCCGTTTACGGTTGCATGCCTTTCCGACTCAACGGATCGAAGGCGTTGTGGAACAAGTGCATCCCAAAGCCGAAGTGATCGACAACGAAAATGTGTTTGTCGCCAAGATCCGCATCGAAGATCCGCACGCTATCTATCGTCCTGGAATGCATGGCCGCGCGTCGATCCAATCCGATCGCCGACCGTTGATGTGGGTGCTGTTCCACAAACCATGGTCCGCGTTGATGATGTGGTTGGGGTGGTAGTGCGATGTCGATGGTGATCGATCGATTGACGGACGACGTCAGCCAATGGAAACCACGGGTACTGCCCGAATTGGTATTCTGGCCCGATCGCGCGCGAGGCGCTATCCAATACCGCATCGAGGTCCCATCGCGGCACAAGTTCTTTTCGGTGGGGTATGAAGAATACGTCTTTATCTCGTTGCTGGACGGCAAGACCACGGTCGCTCAGGCCTGCGGCCGCGCTGCTCAAACACTGGGCCGCGAAGCGTTAACACAGCGGCAAGCCGATTCGATAACGCACTGGCTGCTGCAACAGCGAATGATCGTACTCGACGGCATGCAGCCCGCCTCTGCGACCGCTCCAGACAATGCGGAACGAGACTCGAAGACTGGTCTGTTAGACCGCTTCAATCCGTTTTGGATCAAGCTGCCATTGCCTCATGCCGACCGTTTGATCCAATCGGCAGCGGCATTCCTGAAGCCGGCATTTTCACCGCTGGGAGTGCTGCTTGCCAGCTCGATCATGCTGATCGGACTATCGAGTGTCGCGATGCAGTGGGATCGGTTTATCGCATCGTCGACAGCGATTTTCAGTCCCAGCACTTGGATCGCCACCCTGATCACCTGGGTCGTGCTGAAGTTCATCCACGAACTGGGACATGCCGCCGCAGCCCGCCGCTTCGGATGCGAGACGACGCAAGTCGGGATCGTATTGGTGCTGCTGGCGCCGCTGGCATACGTCGACGTGACAACCAGCTGGCGGTTGCGTTCCCGCTGGCAACGGATGGCGATCGCCGCGGCGGGCATGTACGTGGAACTGACGATCGCGGCCATCGCGGCGATCGCGTGGGGATGGATCGATTCGCCCGCGGCCAGCTACCATCTGTTCAATGTGATCTTTGCGGCCAGCCTTTCGACGGTCTTCTTCAACGCCAATCCGTTGATGCGATTTGACGGGTACTATCTTCTGACCGATCTGTTGGAATTACCGAATCTAGCGGCCGAAGGGGGAATGGCGGTCCGCGACTTAACCAGTCAGCTGTTTTTCGGCCGCCGATCCGGACGCGATCGACACTATGGTTGGCGACGGGGAGTGGTGATTGGATACGGGATCGCATCGATCGTTTGGCGAATTCTAATCTGTATCATGCTGGCGATCGCAGCGGCGTTTATGTTTCGCGGAGCGGGAGTCGTCTTGGTTGGCTTTGCGTTGCTGGCTTGGGTGATTCGCCCGACCGCCAGATTATTTCAATCGCTGAACCGCCGAGCCTTGCAAGACCCTGCGGCGTGCGTTCGCGCGGCGGTTGTTGGCGGATCGTTGGCCGTGTTGGCTGGGACCGGAATATTCTACATGCCGATATCGACGGCGATCGTCGCTCCGGCGATCGTCGATCAAGGGGAGGATGTTGTCGTCCGCAGCGCAGCGGATGGATTCGTCGTCGCCATCGAAGTGGACGATGGGAAAACGGTCCAAGCGGGAGACGTCCTGATCCGGATACGCAACGAAGAACTGCAGCAACAACTGGTAGAACTGCAGACGGAAATCGGACAGTCGGAGATTCGCAAGCGGAGGGCCACGGAAGAGCAAGACGTTGCGGCTTCACAGATCGAACAAGAGACACGCCGTGCGTTGGACGACCGGATGCGTCAACTGCAAACACAGATCGATGGGCTGACCGTGCGAGCCCATCGCGATGGGACGATCGTGGCGCGACAGCTGGCCGATCGGCTGCAACAATACGTCTCCGAGGGGACTGAATTGCTGACGATCGCCGAACCGAGCGACCGTCGCGTGATGGCCTCGATCGCCCAACAGGACATCCGCCAAGTGGCAATGCAAATCGGCAAACCGGTGGAGATCAAATCGGCGGCGAGCAATCTGGCCACCGGCCGACTGGCTCACATACATCCATTGGCAACCACCAAGCTTCAGCATCCTGCATTAGCCGGAGTCCACAACGGACCTCTGCCGGTTCGCGCCGATCAGGATTCGGGATCGACAAAAAATGGGTATCGTTTACTCTCCCCCCGTTTTGCAGCAATTATCGAGATCGACCCGGCACAGATCGACGACTTGCCCGTCGGACAAACGGTGCGGGTTCGAATCGGCCGCCGGTCGCTGACACTCTATCAACGCATCCAGGTTTGGTTCCAGCATCTGTTGGACACGCACCGCACCGCAGCGTCGGAGAAGGCTTAATCGATCGTTGGGGGGCGTCGCGAGTCGAGAATCCCCAACGAAGAGAACACCTGTACATCGTCACGCGTCGTTCAGATGTACCGATATATAGCGTCTCGAATCCCCCTATGGGGAGCCACGCCCCTCACCCGAACGGCTTTACCAATTCCTCCCCGTTTACTCGTTGTGCTCCGCTTGCCAAGCAATACGATGGACGACAGGATTGGGGCAAATCGACGATCCTGGGGAGTGTCGGTCGAGCAGCCTTCGTACGTGTGGAGTCCGCGTGCCTCAAGTCAAAGAAGTTCCACGATGGTGCCGTCGCTGTCGCGAAATCGTGCCCCATGAATTCTACGAGAACATCTCGCGCAAATCGGTCATCGCCCTGTCGGTTGCTTCGCTGGGACTCGCATATCCATTCTTGAACCGATATTACATGAAGTCGCAGAACCGTTGCATGTTCTGCAGTGCGGAAAACAACGGTCGCTACCACAGCCGACAACGCAAGCGTCAGCGAAAACAAGCAGAAATGTCGACACGCACGCTTCGTCTACAGTAAGCGTCGCGGGCGTCGGAAGTCGCGTCCACCTGCAACTCCACCGCAGCGCATCGGCGATGCCTGCGGTCGCTCTCGGCATTCAAACCCTCGCAGCCTGCCGCGCCCCTTTCGGACGCAGCAGTTTGCTCATGCGAAACGCATGCTTGCGATCAAGCCAATTCTGCCGCGGGCTTACTTGGCCGGGCTTCGATCGGCAACATCGGATCAGCCCCCAATGTGCCGACCAAGTCCTTCAAGTACTGCGGGCTCGATGCGATCTCCAACTGCTGCTGGGCATACGCCAAGCGGGCATCCAGATCGATATCGCTGCGGAACGACGCGAGCGTATCGCGTTGCGAAGCGATGTATTCGATGTGACGTTTCCAGAGCGCAACATCACGCGTTTGTTTGGTCTGCAAACGCGCTTGATACCAGTCGCTGGCCAACAGATATTCCTTGGTAAACATCTCGCGAACCACGGGGCTGTTGGCATCGTGACCATACCATTCGCCCGTCGCCATGATCGACAGGATTGCTTGAATTGGCGGGCTGGCCAATTGCCAAGTCCCATCGTCGAAGTACCGCTGTGCAACTTTCTGCTGAGCATCGGCGATGTGCCGCACGCCTTCGGCAAACGCCTCGGGATCTTGCAGTTCGGGCTGTAAAATCTCGTCGGAGAAGACTTTGCCGGGATTGTCGAACACGCGGCCGAAATACTTCACGACAAAACGCTGCGTGATGCGATAGCCAAGCCGGCTGGCAGGAACATATTCTCCTTTGCTGTCCACGTAATCAGCGATCGGTTCCAACAGCGATTGCTCGATCATCCGCTGTGGATCGCGTTCCTTGGGCCCCAATCGGCACCAGATCTCGGGGATCAACAGGCTGATGTCGTGACCGACTTCGAACCGCGGACCGATGTGCCCCGCCGGCGTGCTGAAGCCGCTCAGCCCCGTCAAGATCATCGAGACCAAGACATCGTTCAGGTCGACCGTCGGAGGCATATTGTTGAACGGCCCCTTAGTCAACGCTCCCTCGCTTCCCGCACCGGTCGTGCTTGGACTCTTGCCCGTCAAACTGCAGATGTAGTCCATGAACAGTTCGGGCAATTCCTGGTAGTGCAACGGCGAATAGACAGCCAATTGCTTGATCCCTTGTTCGGGATCGGGTGGATTGTTGCGGCGTCCGCTGAGCACCGCGGCGACCGGCATGTGGACCGGTTGATCCATCGGCAGCGCCCGATGCAAACGCATCCCGCGATGGGCGACGTAGGTTTCCAGCGGAGACGTCAGATCGAGCCGATCCTGCAGATAGCGTGGGTTCTTCGACGGTTTGCCGTCGATCATTCGCGGATGCGCCGAACTGACGACATACCCCGAATCCTGCTCTCCCGCTTCGATCAACATCTCTCGCATCGGGTCGCTGAACTCGCCCAACTCGATCGTGCTCGAAAGCATCGCGGCGATCGCAGCACGATCCTTCGGCTCATAGTTGCACAAGAAGTTCCCTGGACGCGACATGTCGAGTTCGGTCTGCTTATCGAGCCCACGATGAACGGCATCGTCGGGGCGTTGGAACAGCCGGAACTCACAGTTTTCGACAAACTTGTAACTTTCAGCGGGAGCAACCGCGGGGCCGACATCGCCAACACGGCGACCGGGAATCACGACGCTCGCGGTGATGTCATCTTCCATCTGAACCTTGGCCGCCGCGATGAAGTCCTGCCGCAGCTTGAAGGTCCGCCATTGGTCGCCATCGAGCCCCACCTTGAGGTAAGTGCCGACCAAGTTGCGGCGACCGTGCTTCAGTTGATGGCCGAGTTCGCCGTTAACGATATCGACGCTGAAATGTTCCCGCCAATTCCCTTCCCATTCCGGCTTCGAGAATCGTTTGATAATAAACGCCATCGCGTAGATATGATTCGGAATCGACGCCAACCAAGCGTTGTAGTCGTCGTTGTAATCGGGGGAGGGCGTGAGCAGTTTGATCATACTGCCCAGCGAGCGATTGGAATCGAGAACCTTCCGCGTCGACCGCTCGGAATAGCTCGGCTTTTGCTTGTATTCGGGATGCCAACGGCCGCTGTAGTCACGACTAAACAGCTCGTCGAGCGTGGCAAAATCACGCTCCAAATCCATCACAAAAATCGGCCCATACAGCATGTAATCACGCAGACTTTTGCTGATCTCGCTCTTGCCGCCGCCGCTGACCGTGCAGGGCTTGTGGCACACCAGGCCTTCCCCCGCGGTTCCAACAAGTCGCCACGACGGGGCCGCAGGGTGTTTATCCAGTCGGATCTTGTAACCGCTGGGGGCGATGTAGACGTTTTCGGGCAACAGCGGAATGCGCTGTTCCCGCCCATCGTGTTGCCATTTGACGCACTGCTCCAACAGCGTCACCTTGGCATTCTCCGGGATATAAATCACCTCGGGGTACAACCGATCGACCCCGTATCCCTCGGGTTTTACGTCGATGAATTCGCTGTAGTCGCGAGCGATATCTTCGAAGGTGCGATTGTTGTAACGTCGGCTGTCGACTTGAAACTCGTCCCCCAACGAATAACTGGCGAAGGCCATCGCTCCGCCGGCGTGCTCCTCTTCGACTCCGCCTAATAGGTTCGCCGAATAACTGATCTGCGATTTGACTTCCTTCTTGCAGTAGCCGTAGTAGTTGTCGGCGATCAGCGTCACGACGACACCTTCGTCGGTCCGACAGACCGCTTTGAAAGGTGACCCGTCGTTGTAACATTCGCTTTCGTCTTCCCAACACATCCGATCGGCGATCTGTAGCGGCGTTGCTTCGCTGATATGCGGCAGCCCCAGTTCCTTTTTCGTCAGCCGCTCCAAATGAGGCGCCAAGATCACGCAACCTGTGTGGCCGGTCCAGTGTTCGACGTCCAAGCCGGCGTCGTTTTCGGGAACCAACGCGTCGCCAGCGTTGCCAAAGATCGACTCCACAAAATCGAGGTTACTGACCAAAGCACCAGGAGCGTAGAACCGCACCTCCATCCGCTTTTCGGTGCAGCAACCGGCAACCGCGGGGCAGACCAACGGCCGCAACAACAGACTGACAAAACAACGCGCCGGCGAATCGCTGTCGGCCGTGTAGGGCAGGCTCATCAATTCGTCGGGCGGAGACATCGCCGCCTGGAACAACTTTGCAAAGACCGCTTTGGGTACGGTCCGCTTGCTGCCAGCGATCGCCGGTCCCCCTTCGACGATATGAAAGGTCCCCGCGGTGGTACGGCGGTCGAAGCGCGGATTGTGCAGAACGCCATTGTGGACGCGATAGCTGTTCACGAAATCGTTTTCAAAGTGATCGCCGCGGGCCGGCAAGCTCAGCTCGCGGGCCACCCCGTGACGGTCCAAGACCAACGAGCTCGATGGCAAACGCAGCGGTTGATCGAGTTTCAGTTCGGCGAAATGACGCGTCAAAAAAGCTTCGATGCGACGATCGACCGGTGCGCGGTAATCCGCCAACAATCGGTTCTTCTCGCGCAGATTCTGCAGAAAGCCAACGGAATATTGAGCCAAGGCATGGTCGGTCGAATCGTCCTCGGGCGGCTGCAATCCGGCGGCAGCCAACTGCAACGCGATGTAGCTGTGAAGCTTGGCACGTTCGGCCGCGTCTGTGGCAATCGCACGATCCCAACCTAGAGATCGTTGGACAGGTTCCGAGCTATTTGGCGAAGGCATTCGTAAATCCTGGGCAAAACAATGTGGAAAAGACTGGGCTGTTACACGACGAGACCGAACGGGACAACTTCCGTTGTCACACCAATGGTGTGGCTGACCTCCAGTGAATTAACCGGTCGCGATTATAGGGGAATCGATCGATTCTTTCGCCTCCACAAACGCTGCGGCTGGCGATCGCCCAAAATCTGGGTAAAATCGCCCTACGGCTCCAACCGCTTCGGCGGCTTAAGCAACACACTCCCGGCCGCGTCGCCGCCGCATCTCCCCTTAACGCCCCACGGTGAACAAGAAAATGTTATTAACGAGAACGAAGTTCCCAACCGGCCCACTGCTATTCGGGCTCTTCTTAGCACTAGCGACGAGCCTTTCGGCTGCCGAGAACAAGGCGTCGGCCGCCAAAAAAGGGGGAGTCGGTGTGACTCCAGCCGAATCGTTCAACGTCCCTGAAGGCTTTGAGGTCGAACTGCTGTACCAAGTCCCCTCCAACAGCGAAGGCTCTTGGGTCTGCTTGACCACCGATCCGAAAGGACGTCTGCTGGCCAGCGATCAATACGGCGGGCTCTATCGCATCACGGTCAAGGCCGACGGTGGGGTCGATGTCGAGCGTTTGAAAGGTGACTTCGGCATGGCCCATGGCATGCTCTCCGCCTTCGGCAGCCTGTACATCAACGTCAACGGACAACCCGCCAAAGGGAAGCAGAAGGAAGTCAAAAGCGGCATCTATCGCTTGACCGACACCACCGGCGACGACCAGTACGATAAGGTCGAACACCTGATCGAATTGAAGGGCCGCGGCGAACACGGCCCGCACGCGTTGATCCTCTCTCCCGATGGCAAACAAATTTATGTCGCCGGCGGCAACACGACCGATCTGCCAGCGGACGTCCCCCACAGTCGCGTCCCTCGCCATTGGTCGGAAGATCATCTGTTGGGAAGCATGCCCGACGCCCGCGGCCACAATGCGGGACGCTTGGCTCCCGGCGGTTGGGTCGCACGGATCAACCCCGACGGCAGCGACTTTGAAATCATCGCCACCGGTTTCCGCAACGAATACGACATCGCCTTCAACCCCGCCGGCGAACTGTTCACCTACGATGCCGACATGGAATGGGACGTCGGTACCCCTTGGTACCGTCCGACCCGCGTGAACCACGTTGTCAGTGGCGCCGAGTTCGGTTGGCGAAACGGCGCTGGCAAGTGGCCAGCCTATTACCCCGACAGCCTCGGCGCTGTCGTCGACATCGGCCCCGGTTCACCGACCGGAATCGCGTTTGGTACCGGTGCCAAGTTCCCAGCGAAGTACCAGAAGGCATTGTTCATCTGTGACTGGAGCTTCGGAAATATCTTTGCAGTCCACATGGACGAATCGGGTTCCAGCTACAGCGGATCGTTCGAAACCTTCGCAACCGCGGCGCCGTTGCCCGTGACCGATCTGGTAGTGCGACCTCAAGATGGCCTGCTGTACTTCACGATCGGTGGCCGACGAACTCAGTCGGCACTCTACCGCATCCGCTACACCGGTCCCGAATCGACAGCCCCCGTTGCCGCGTCGGTCGATCAAGAATCGCAGGCGCTGCGTCAACTGCGACACAAGCTGGAATCGTTTCACGGTTCGGCTAATCCCGAGGCAGTCGCCGCGGCGATTGCGGAACTTGGAAATTCCGACCGCAACATCCGCTTTGCCGCTCGCATCGCCTTGGAACACCAACCGGTCGACCAATGGCGCAGCAAAGTCCTGGCACTGACCGATCCTCAAGCGTTGATCCACGGCGTGATCGCTTTGGCTCGTTGTGGCGAAGCTTCCGATGCCTCCGCGGCGATCGAAGCCCTGACGTCGATCAAGTGGGACGCCCTTAGCGATTCGCAGCGGATCGATTTGCTGCGAGCCTACGGACTTACATTCATTCGTTTGGGCACTCCCAACGACGCACAACGTGCAACGATTCTGGCCCAACTGGATCCGCATCTGCCTGGCAAAAACGTCGACGTCAATCGCGAACTGGCTCAGGTTCTGATCGCACTGGACGCCGACAAGATCGCCGCTCGCGTCGTCGACTTGATGATCAACGCGCCGACGCAAGAAGATCAGATGCGATACGCGTTTACGCTTCGCGGACACGAAGCGACCTGGGACGCCGATTCGCAAAAAGCCTATTTCGGTTGGTTCCAGAACGCTGCTGCCGCCCGCGGCGGGATGTCGTTCGGCGGTTTTTTGTCGAACATCCGCGATGCGGCAATCGCCAAGCTTTCGGATGAAAAGAAAGCCGAACTCGGCGACCTGCTGAAAACTCCGGAGGCTCGCGATCCGTTGGCCGATCTGGAACCGCGCGATGTGGTCAAGGAATGGAAGGTCGAGGATCTGACCGCCAGCAGCGACGACACCAAGCAAGCATTTGACTTCGAACGCGGCAAGAAGATGTTTGCTGTTGGTCAGTGCTACAAGTGCCATCGCATGAGCGGCCAGGGAGGGATCTTGGGTCCCGATCTGACCGGTGCCGGCGGACGCTTCAGCACCAAGGATCTGTTGGTTTCGATCATCGAACCTAACAAAGTCATCAGCGACCAATACGGTGCAACGCAGTTCCTGACTCTGGACGGCAAAGTCATCGTTGGCAAAGTCATCAACCTGGCGGGCGACCGCATGATGGTCCTGACCAACATGATGAATCCCGCCGATCAGACGACGATCATTCGCGACGACATCGATACGATGGGCGAAGCGACGACGTCGATGATGCCCGCTGGATTGATGGACACGATGACCGCTGAAGAGATCCGCGACTTGCTGGCGTATTTGAAAGCGGGCGGCAATCCGTCGCACGAGATCTACGCCAAGTAGATCGATGAACGGGCGTGCGGCATCCGATGTCGCAAACCCAACTTGGTTGGGCCGGAATGATCGTCGTATCATTCCGGCTTGGATGTCGCATGTCCCGCCAAGAGTGCCTGGTGGGACGATGGCAGCAGATTGTCAGGTCGAAGAACTTGGAGTTTCGTGATGGCAAAAAAAGCAGCCCAACCGAAGAAGAAAGCGAGCAATGACGACCGGATGCTGCGGCGTCCGGCCGAAGATCTGTTTGCCGAAGAGATCGACGCGCTGATCAAAAACGATCAGCATCCATGCCCCAACGGTTGGCGAATGTCTGCCCGCAGCGTGCTCACCTACATCTGCGGCGGCAAGGCGGGCAGCACGCCGATCACTCCCAAATACGTCGGCAACCGACGCCTTGTCGAGATTGCGATTTCGACGCTGGTCACCGATCGGGCGCTGCTGTTGATCGGCGAACCGGGGACCGCCAAAAGCTGGCTCAGCGAACATCTGGCCGCGGCGATCAACGGCGATTCAACCAAAGTTGTCCAAGGGACCGCGGGGACAACGGAAGAACAGATCCGCTACACCTGGAACTACGCGATGCTGATCGCTCACGGTCCCAGCCCCGAAGCGTTGATCAAGAGTCCCGTCTTCCGCGCGATGGAGTCGGGGCAACTTGCCCGTTTCGAAGAGATCACGCGCTGCGCGTCGGAAGTCCAAGACGCGATGATCTCGCTGCTGTCGGAAAAACGGATCAGCGTTCCCGAACTGGCGACCGAGGTCGCTGCCGAAAAAGGCTTCTCGGTGATTGCGACGGCCAACACCCGCGACCGCGGCGTCAACGATATGTCGGCAGCTCTGAAACGCCGCTTCAATCTCGTCGTCCTGCCCAGTCCATCGGATCTGGAAACGGAGATCGACATCGTCACCGGCCGCGTTGCCCAACTGGCATCGAACCTCGACTTGCAAGCGGAACTACCGACGCCCGATGCCGTCGAAAAGGTCTGCACCATCTTCCGCGAACTGCGATCGGGCGAAACGCTCGACGGCAAGAACAAACTCAAAAGCCCCTCGGGCGTCCTCTCCACCGCCGAAGCGATCTCCTTGTTGTGCAACAGCATGGCCCTCGCGGGCAGCTTCGGAAACGGCAGCGTCACCGCCGAAGATATCGCAGCCGGCCTACAGGGCTCGGTCGTCAAAGACGACGACAAAGATCACCTGGTCTGGTCGGAATACCTGAAGAACGTGATGAAGAAACGGGGCTCCCAGTGGCGACCACTCTTCGATGCCTGCTCCGACCACAATTCTTGATCGTCGGAATCCCAATCGAGAACCCAAAAGAGGCTTGCTGCCAGACCACAGGGTGCCACTGGCTCTGCCAGTGCTGATTTACCGAAGCCCCTGTGGATGTAGCACCGAGCAGTTTTAACAATGCCGAAGGCCTAGGCTACAGCATCCCAGAGTAAGACGTTGCAATCGGAGACGAAGGGAGTCCGTATTGGATGACGCCCCGCTCAGCCCACACTCAAACCTTCGATCAGGAACGCACTGGCAAAGCCAGTGGCACCCGGCCTCGGGGGGCTTAAAAACCGGAGGGTTGGTGACGCTGGACGATCTCGGAGAGCTTCGGGTGCAGTTTGCCATTGGTCACGATCACGCCACCGGCTTGCAGCCCCAGCGGTTCGCCTCGCGATGTCGTCACGGTTCCTCCCGCCTCTTCGACGATCAGCTTCCCGGCGGCGAAGTCCCACGGCGAAAGGAAGTATTCGAAAAAGCCGCCGAACTGCCCGGCTGCGACGCCGCACAGATCGAGCGCCGCGGCGCCCATCCGGCGGATTCCGTGAATCTGATGTTGCGAGAACAGTTCGCCGATCGCGTCCAGGGTCGCCTGCATCAACTTGCCGCGATCGTAATGGAACCCACACGCCAGCATCGCTTGTCCCAGCGACTCTTCGCTCGAAACGCTCAAGCGGCGATCGTTGCTCCACGCTCCAGCCCCCGCGATCGCCGTGAACCAATCCTCGCGGATCGGGTTGTAGACGATGCCGACCTGCGTCTGGCCGCGATAACAGTAGGCGATCGAGATCGCAAAATGGGGAATGCTGTGGGCGAAGTTGTTTGTCCCGTCCAAGGGATCGATCACCCACAGATGCTCCGCTTCGATCGCTCCCGAAAGCTCCTCTTCTCCCAACAGCTCGTGATCGGGATACGCCGCCCGGATCACACCGGCGATCGTCTGCTCCGATTCGAGATCGGCGTCGGAGACGAGGTTGTGTTGGCCTCCGGTTGCGTCGGCTTTACTGCGGATCTGCACGCCGGTTTCGTAATAGCGGCGCAGCACGCCGCCGGCGGCAACCGCGGCCTGGCGTGCGACTTCCATGATCTGCTCTCGATCCAAATCGCTCATCTTCGGTTCACTCTATTTGCTGCAGGCGGTGATCGCTTGGCGAACCAAGTCTTCGGGAACATCGTCGACCAATTCGACATGTCCAATTTTTGTCGGCAAGATGAAACGCAGCTTGCCGTGTTCGGTCTTCTTATCGCTGAACATCGCTCCCAACATCGCATCGGGATCGGCTTCGGACCAAGTGTTCGGCAACTGCAGCGAGGTGAACAGCTCCGTCTGTTGTTCACAAAACGCATCGTCGACACGCCCCATGCGGCGTGCAAGATCGGCAGCCATCTGCATCCCGATCGCGATCGCTTCGCCGTGCAGGAAGTGTCCGTATCCGGCAAGCGCTTCGATCGCGTGACCAAACGTATGCCCATAGTTCAAGGTCGCGCGGCGGCCTGTCGTTTCGCGTTCGTCAGCCAAGACGACGTCGGCTTTCGCTTGACAACTGGTTCGGATCGCATGCTTCAGCGCCGCGGCATCGCGGGCATGGATCGCTTCGTGGTTCTGTTGCAACCAAGCAAAAAATTCGGCATCGCAGATCACGCCGTACTTCGCCACTTCAGCCAGCCCGCTGATGAACTCCCGCGGTGCCAAAGTCCCCAGCGTCGCGATATCGATCGCAACCAACTGGGGCTGCCAAAACGAGCCGACCATATTCTTGGCACCGGGCAGATTGATCCCCGTCTTGCCGCCGACGCTACTGTCGACCTGAGCCAACAAAGTCGTGGGGACTTGGACAAACCGGATCCCACGCATGAAGGTCGCCGCCACCATCCCGGCGAGATCGCCCACGACACCTCCGCCGACGGCGATGATCGCGCTCTTGCGATCGGTCTTGGCTTCCAGCAGCCCAATCCACAACCGCTGCAGCTGTTCGACACACTTGCTCGGTTCGCCCGACGGGACCGAAATCATGTCGGTCCGATAGCGGTCCTGCAACGCTTGCTGAATTGTCGCGGCCCATGGCTGGGCGACAGCCGCATCGTGAATAATGATCGCATGCGACAGATCGGGCATCCGATCGGCGATCGGCGAAACGAGATCCGATAGCCAATCGCTGCCGATCAGAATCGGGTACGGAGCATCGGGCAGCGGGACTTCCAGGCGGTCGGGAACGTTTGGCAAAACCATGAATTTTGATCGTTGCTACAGGTTAGGCGAATCAAGCACGTGGGTTAGGATAGCAGCATGGATCAATCTAAAGAAGCATCGACCGACAACGCGGCACCAGCGGCCCAGTGGCCTCCGCGACCGCCACTGGTCTCCCCACGCGGCTGCCTATTTGCACTTCTCGGACTCGGTTTCGCAATCGCGATGTCGCTGGCGATCGTTCGTAACCGGAGTATGCCGACCGAACAGACCGATCCTTTCTGGGGCCCCGAGGTGAGCCAGGCGATTCGGGTCGGCCGACCTGTCGAACTGCTTCGCCCCGAAGGATCCCAAGCCGTCCCCGAACTCGACTTTTATCACGAGGGCTGGCTCGACCTGACCGAACTGCGCGACCTAGGCTACTTCCGACGCGTATTCCTTGCGGACAACAATTTCGATTGGCAACAGCTGGGAGAAAGGGAAATCCCTGCGGCCGATCCAGCGCATTGGCCATGGGCCTATGTGCGGTTCGGACAATCCGACGACGAAGCGGAGGCGACGACGATCGCGATCCACCTAGACGAGGGGTGGGTGGGAATGCCGGGTGGGCGACGAGCGGCTCGACTGACCGAAAGCGTCCTACCACGGATCGCCTATCGCTTGCGGTTGTTCGCAAAAGTAGCGTCTGAAACGACAGAATCGCCCAAGTAAGCGACTTTTATAGGTACGTTCATCGAATCTGGGCGTTCATCTGGATATAATATTAAGGAGCCGTGATCGCAGCCTAATATTCAGTTTACGGGAAGCGTCACCCCCATACTCTTCTAAATCAACGAGTTCGATCTATGGACCGCAAAGCGCTCGGGCAGCAGCATTTTACCGGACCGATGATGCAATTGTCCGAATCGCTCAAGGGCACGATCCAGGAACAGGATTGGCCGGAGTTCAACCCCGAGCCGATCGTTCACTACTACCAGTCGATGATTGCCGAGAGCCTTCCCGAGCTGATCGAGCAATCGCTGGACGACACCGACATCGCCGATCTCGAGCCAGACCAAGTTCAATGCTTTGGGCTGTTGGTGCTCCGCGACATGTTCCGTCGCTTCCACAAGCGGCTCCGCCCCAATGAAGCCGATTCCAGCTGGGTCGATCCGCTCTTCAGCCAGATCGCGGCCAAACACGACCTTCCCTCTGAAGCGTTAGTCGACGATGGCAAGCCCTACGACGTCAAGGATCTCAATGCACCATGGGCCGGGTCGCTGGGAGCGCTGATGGGATTGCCTGGCGGTGAACTGGTCCGCGCTCAAGGCAAAGCTCTGCAATCGGTCCAGAAGCAAACCGCTGCGGCGACGCCCGCGAAACCGGCCGCTGCGGCAAAGCCAGCCACCCCCATGTTGGACGACGAGGACGAGGTTGAATATCGCCGAGGGGGATTCTTCAGCTCCGCCCCTCCTTGGATGGTTAGCAGCCTGGTCCATGGCCTCGTCTTGCTGATGCTCGCCTTGGTCACCTTAGATCCGGTGCAAATCGCGAAAAACGTGCTCACCGTCACACCGACCGACGAGGCGGGGCAAGAGATGGAAGAGTTTTCTCTGGAGCAGATCGAACCCGATTCGATGGAGGAGGAGATGATCGAAGAGCCGGTCGTCAGCCCCCCCACGACGGTTCAAGCTGTCGAAGCGATCGAGGTCGAGACGCCCGACGCGGTGCTGATGGTCGGTACCGAGATGCCCGACATGATCGATGCGATCGCCCCGATGGATTCATTGACCCAATCGTTGACCGCTGCGATGGAAGCGACGACCGAGTTTTCGGCGCGAAGTACCGACATGAAAAAGGAACTGCTGAAGAAATACGGCGGCAGCGAAGCGACCGAAGCGGCCGTCACCAAAGCCCTGGAATGGTTCCAACGGCATCAATTGCCCAACGGAGCCTGGAATCTGCATCACAACATCGCCTGTGGTAACAAATGTGGAAATCCTGGCGACGAAAAGGCAAAAGACAGCTTTAACGGGGCGACCGCCCTGGCAATCCTCCCCTTCCTGGGTGCCGGTCAAACACACCGGCAAGGCAAATACAAAAGCGTCGTCCAACGCGGCCTGATGTTCATCGCCGGAAACATGAAGGTCAAAAACCAGGGCGGTCTGATCACCGGCGATTGTCGCGATGGGGCGGGAAACATGTACTCCCATGGGTTATGTGCGATCGTGCTATGCGAAGCGTACGCGATGACCAAAGACCCGGCGCTCGCAAAACCAGCCCAAGCGGCACTGAACTTCATCGCCATGTCACAACACAAAACGGGGGGCGGCTGGCGATACTCCCCCGGGCAGGAAGGAGATACGTCGGTTGTCGGTTGGATGGTGATGGCTCTGAAGAGTGGCCACATGGGGCACCTAGTCGTACCACCTAACACGGTTCGCGGTGCATCCTTGTTCTTGGATCGCGTTTCGGCTGACAACGGCGTCTATTACGGCTACACATCGCCAGCCAAAAAGCCGTCGATGACCGCCGTGGGTTTGTTGTGCCGGATGTATCTGGGCTGGGACAAAGAGAACCCATCGCTTCAGAAGGGAGTCGATTACCTTGCCAAGATCGGACTCAACAAGAACGATGCCTACCACAACTACTACTCGGCTCAAGTCCTTCGCCAGTATGGCGGCCCCCACTGGGACGCGTTTAATAAAAACATGAGCGAATGGTTGGTCGACTCCCAGGAATCGACAGGGCACGCAGCGGGCAGCTGGCATTTCAAAAGCGGCCATACCGGCGGACGCGGGGGCCGCCTGGCGATCACGTCGCTCTGCACGATGACTCTGGAAGTCTATTACCGCCACCTGCCACTGTACGCCGACAAGGCCGCCGAAGACGATTTCCCGTTGTAAGCCTCGAGCCGCTGCACTCCCATCGCCTGGCTCGGGCGATCGCCGCCGCACTTTCACTTGCGTTTCGCAGCCGGCATCCGCTCGCATCCAGTTCTCAACGGAACCGCGGATCGCTAGCGATCAATGGCTGTTCTGCGTCGCCCCCCTCCCGAACCGCTTTAACTGGGGAAGCGTCCGAGCAGCAAACCGCGGAAGAGATTTCCCAGCTTGATTGAAAGGCCTCGCTTTACTAGTCGCGGCAGCCCTCAAGGCCGGGCCTCGATTACAAAAGTGTTCGACGCTAGCGTTTATATTTGCTGAAGAAAGTTACCCAGAAAACCCGATTTTCGCAGATATCCGGAATCATCCGCGCATCATCGTTGTGCCGTTTCGCACCACACCGCTGCGTCAGAGAGTCACGTCGATTGGGTCCAGAGTATGTCATATCACGAATATTGGCGGTTGCATCGCCTGCCATTTGGCCAGGTCAATGGACGCGAAGACTTCTACGAAGGGACTAGCCAACGCGAGGCGATCGCCCGACTTCGCTTCCTGGTCGGCAACGCCCGTTCGGTGGGGCTGTTGATCGGCGGCCCCGGGTCGGGCCGCAGCTCGCTGCTGCGACATGTCAGCCGCAATGTGCTGTGGACTGGTGCGATCGTTGAAACGGTCCTGCTTTCGGGACGCTGCGACTCGCAAGCCGATTGGCTGGACCAGCTCTCCGGCGCGATGTGCGGCGAGCCAACGCTGCACAGCACCGACGCCTGGCGTCGGACTTGCGACACGATCGACGCCGCCAGCCGGCAGGACGTCTACACGTGCCTGTTGGTCGACGACGCATCGAGCGTGGTCGCCGAATCGGTCAGTTCGCTGATCAATCGATCGCGCCACGTGACCGCTGTCCTGGGTTGCAGCAACGAAACAGCTGGCAACCTGGTCCATCGAATCGGTGGCTGCCCGCTGCGGATCGACCTGCCACACTGGGCCCTTTCGGATTCCGCAGGCTTTGTTCGTCAAAGCGTCGCCGATGCCGGCGGCGATCCAGAACTGTTCAACGATGCGGCAATTGTCCGCTTGCACGAATTAAGCGAAGGGCGTGTGGCGACTCTCGCCCGACTAGCGGAACTGTCGCTGCTTGCCGGTGCTGGTGCCCGTGCAACTCAGATCACTCCCGACATCGTCGAAGCGATCCAAGATGAAATGTTGGTCGCGGCGGCATAACTGCGGCGTCGACAGAAGGCACTGTTAAGACAAACGCTATCGCGGCAGATCGCGAACTACCAGCGAAGAACAGCGGTTCCCCAGGCGAGCCCCGCGCCAAAACCACACAGCAGCGCGTGCTGGCCGCGTTGGATCTTGCCGGCGCGAACGGCTTCATCAAGCGCCAACGGAATGCTCGCGGCGCTGGTATTCCCATAGCGATCGACGTTGACAAACACGCTTTCGCGATGCACGCCCAGATCGGAAACCGCGGAATCGATGATCCGCTGATTCGCTTGGTGCAAAATGATCAGACTCAGATCATCGGGCCCCATATCCAGTTCGTTCAAGACATCGATCGAACTCTCGGTGACCACGCGAACGGCCCACTTGAAGACAGCGCGGCCATCCATCCAAAGATAGTGGCGACCTTCATTGAACGCATCGGGGACCAACGGAGTTCGCGAACCGCCGGCGGGAATGCACAACATCTTGCCGCCGCAGCCTTCGCTGCCTAACGTGTATTTCAGCAGGCCCGCCCCTTCGGGCTTATCGGGAACCAACAACACTGCCCCAGCGCCGTCGCCAAACAGCGGATAGGTCTTGGGATCGTGCGGGTTGATCGTGCGGCTCATCAGGTCGGCGCCAACAACCAGCACCTTCTTGGCGTTCCCCGCCGCAACAAATTGTGCCCCCGTCACCATCGCATACATGAAACCGGCACACGCGGCGTTGACGTCCATCGCCGGAGCGGTCGCTCCCAAACGCCGTTGCAAATGACACGCAGCCGACGGAGTTGGATGGTCGGGGGTCATCGTCGCGACCAAAATCATGTCGACTTCCGAAGCGTCGACCCCAGCATCCTTCAAACATCGCGACGCCGCTTCGTACGCCATGTCACTGGTCGCTTCGTCGGGGCGCGCCTTACGCCGCTCGCGAATCCCTGTCCGCTTGATGATCCAATCGCTATCGCAGCCAAGACTCGCCAGGTCGTCGTTGGTGACAATTTCACTGGGGGCGTAGGATCCGGTGGAAGCGACGCGGACACCAAGGGCTTGGCCAAGTCGACTGCGACCGCCGGTCTGGGTCAGCGGTGCCGAACCGCGCTCGGATTTGGAACGGATTCCAGCGGAAGAAGATTCGGTAATCTGTGACATTCGATAAGACGCCGATAGCAAACGCGAACAAAAAGGCCGGCAATCCCGTGCGGATTGCTGGCATGGATTCAGACCATAATACACGAATCGAACGTTTTGCGGCAGACGGAACCGCCCGACGACGACAATCCGCCCCCGGTTTCCGCCGACTTGTGCTCGATGTCCCAGCCGACGTACATTCCAGTCCGTGATTTGCCATTCCCAATCCTTTCGCGATACCAGGAGTTTCCCCAGTGGTCGAGATCCAATTGGAATACCAAGGCGGGCTGCGATGCCAAGCCACCCATGGCCCCAGCGGCTGTCAACTGTCGACCGATGCTCCCGTCGACAACCAAGGCCGCGGAGAATCGTTCTCCCCCACCGATCTGGTGGCAACGGCCCTCGGCAGTTGTGTGAGCACGATCATGGGGATCTATGCCGATCGGCACGATCTGGATCTAACAGGCATGAAAGTTCGCGTTGAAAAACACATGTCGGCCGACCTGCCGCGACGTATCATGCGACTGCCCGTCGAAATCCACGTTCCGATCAACTTAGACGATCGCCACCGCACCGCGATCGAAGCGGCAGCAGGACTCTGCCCCGTCCACCAAAGCCTGCGCGCCGACATCGAAGCTCCACTCGCCTTCCACTACCCTGAGTGATCCACAAAATCCAGTCGGGGAGAACGGGAGTGGGGGAGCTAACATGCCCGCCGTTCATGAGCCCGCCGCCGCGACCTTCCCCATCCCACCCGCACAGCGCGGGAGAGCCGAAAAACGAGCATCAAGCAAGTTTTTCGGGATGAGGGCCTTCCGCAAACTTGTTGCGATAGGTTGAAGCGAAAAAATCTGCAAGCTATCGCTCCAGCACCGATAGCGGCGTCGGCGGCTGCCCCCAGACCAGATCCTTGGCCGCCAGTTTGGTGTCCCACTTCTTCGCTGCAGCAGCCCGACGCGGCCCCGTTTCCTGAGGCCGGAAGTTCAGCGTGGTCCCCGTGATTTCACGAAGGTTTTCCAACGCGAGAACGCGCGTTGCCAAAGCGCCGTCGTTGAGCGCTTCGATCAAGGCAAAGTCCTCTCCGCTGGCCAGTTGCTCGGGAGAATACCCCCACAACAAGCGATACAGCCCCGGCGCTCGAGCGGCATCCATCCGAAAGATCGAATCGCGGAGATCAGTTGCGTACTGGCCGCCGCGATCCAAATGCGACTGAACGGCGACGAAGTGCTCCTGCCAATGTGATTTCTGCGCGTCGTTCTCGAAGATCCCCTTGGTACCGAAGTAGACGTCCGAAACTCCCAGAGCCAACAACGACCGAGCGGCCAAGGCAGCGACTTCGGCACGCCGGAACCCAACCGCCTCACGCAGCGAGATCTCGATAGTTTTTGTCTCGTCGATCAACTCCAACAATCCTTTCCGCGACAGGCTGTCGATCGAAACCGCATTCGCTTCGGGAGCCTCTGCCCAAGCGGGCGAATCGGCGCTAGCGTTTGTCGCTTCCGCCGTGCCGATCCGACTCCAACGAACCCTTTCAGCCAGGGAAACATCATCCCCTCCCTCAACAGTCCAACCAACACTCCCTGCCAGAACTTGGAGCGCGACGACCTGTTGGATCGATTCAGCCACCACCGGATCGGCTCCTGGAGCGCGGAAGACCGCGACCTGAATCGCAGCTCGAGACTCCGCGGTCGGCAGATGCAGCGTCGCCAACTGCCCCGCAAGATTCAGTTCGACCGTCGCATCGGGTGTCGCCGATTCCAACACGAACCGACCGTACGCCAGATTGATCGTGGGGGCCGAATCATCCGCTGCAGCGAACGAGAAATCGGCCTCTCCCACACTGGTCAACGCCACCCCGTCGGCCAACAAAATTCGGCTGCGAAAGGTCGGCAGATTCACCAGCGAGCTGCCCGAGACAACTGCCGCCCCCTTCGTCACGCGTTCCCATCCTGCGTCGGTTCGGGACAGCAGCAGGGTCCCTTGCGATTCCAGAACGCCCACCTGCTGAGCCACATCCACCGGCGCGGGCGGATCTGCCGGCGCGGCCGCTGCGGCCGGTTCCATTGCGGGTTCAGGACTCAACGATGCTGCGGGGCTGACGGGCTCCGTTGCGGCAGGGGGGGCCGGCATCGCGGGCTCCTCAGGGGCAAGCTCCGCTGGGGGCTGCGGCGACGGAACCGTGTTTGCGTTGACAGGATCGGCGGACGTTGGCATCACAGCCTTCGGATCGGCGGCGGGATCAGACGCATTGGATTCCGGGGCGTTCGACGCGGGCGCTGGCACTGCGGGGACCGCGACCGCCGGCGTCGCCGAAGCGGCTGGCATCGTCGATTCGTCAGCGGCTGGCGCGACGGAATCGCTGCCGGCGGCTGGCGCGGTGGCGGCGGGAATCTCGACAGCCGAAAGATCTGAACCCGTCGCCGCGGCAGCGGGGCTGCGTGGGCTCGCCTCTTCGACAACGACCGTATCCGGCTGTTCGCCAACAGGCCCAAACCCAGGGGCTGGCAGGTCCTCGCGATCGATCCTCAACGGATCCTCGGCGGTGTATTCTTGCGGCGTATCGGAGGCCAAACGCGAGACCGGCTGAAATGCTTTGGCAATGATAAATAACAGCACCGCACACAGCCCCAAGGTCATCAACCAAGGGAGAATTCGCGACGGCCGGCCAGCTCGCAAATACTCGGGCACATCGGGACGGCGGGGCGAAAGCCCGGCGGCATGTCCATTCGCGGCGGATTGCGTGACAGCAGCCGATCGAAACGGAACGGCGACCGTCGATGCGGAATCGATCTCTTGAGCGGGCCCCCGTTCCACTGTCGCCGCCTCTGCAACAGGCAGATCCAAAGAAGCGACCGAAGGATTGCTCAACAACGGACCGTCGGGGCTGATTGCCGTCGCCTCGCTGTCCGCAGCAAGTCCCTGGGAAAGCTGGTAGATCCGGTCGCGCAACCCGTGCGGAACCAATGCTGGTCGCGAAAGGACAAGTGTCAGGATCTGATGGCACGCGGCGGCTTCGGACATGTGCACGTCCGATTCCAACAGGACCCGCTCGACTTCCGGAATCCGCTCGCCCGGCAGAACGCTGTCCAAATATTCCGCGATCGTATTGGCGTCTTCGATCGGATGAACCGCCCCCACAGCGGGTGCCCCCAGATCGGTGCGTTGGATCGACGCCTTGATCTTGTCGGCTAATTGCGTCGCGTAGGGACTATCGCGCAGCTTCGCCGAAAGCGCTTCGTTCGCCTCTTCGGGCAACACATGATCCAAATATGCCAACAGGGTACGAACGGTTAAACGCATGAAGAAGATTCCCGATGGAGCAAGCAGTTGTCACGGCGACCGCTGAACAAGTTCTACGCGGCCCCAGAGAAACCATCGGGCGATCGATCGCAACCGAGGCTCCCCATTAATAGTTAGTGGGCCGCGGAGGCTGCGTCCGTACAAGAATCTTAGAAATTTAGCGAAATCGCACGTTCGATCGGGTTTCGCCCGGCGACGCTTGCAAAATCAAGCAGCCTGCTTTGCCGCCATCCGATCCATTCGTCGCTGAATCTTCTCGGGAACGTCACGCCAACGGCGGTGCATCCACCAATATTGCTCGGGACTTAGAGCGATCGCCTTCTCCAGCCGCTCGTTGTACCAACAGGTCAGCTCGGTCACGCCTCCCAGCTCCGGACCGGCTTCGCGCGGATCGGCGACGCCGTTGCAACCGATCTCGAATTGCATCGGGCCAGTCGTCCGGCGAGAGTAGAATACTGCCATCGGAGCGTCGTTGGCTAAGGTAAACAGCGCCAGCGCCTTGTGGCACGACGTCGGTTTGCCGAAGAAGTTGACCCAACAACCGCGGGCGCCGGCAAACTGGTCGGCCACCAGCGAGAGCGTGCCGTTGGATTCCAGATGCTGTTGGATGATGTCGGCCGAGCCCTCTTTGTCGACAAGCATCTGGCCGTGCATGCCGCGGAACTGGGTGATGTAACGATGCAGGAAGCGGTTGTCCAACGGCCGCGCGACGGTCATCGTCGGGATCCCAAACAGCCCCGTCGCGTAGCCACCGATCTCAAAATTGCCGTAATGTCCGCTGACCAAGACCATTGGGCGGCCTTCCAAAAACGGCCGCAGGAAGATGCCCGAGGTGGGGAAATCGAGCATCTGCCGCCAGTTGGAAAGGTGCAATCGCCGACGCGACCATGCGATTTCGCAAGCCATCATCACCAGGTGAGCCCACATTTGGCGACGCGTCTCATTAATTTGCTGGTCGCTAGCGTTGGGAGATGCGATCCGCAGATTGGTGTCGATAATCCGGCGGCGGAGCTGTAAAACGTCCGAAACCAGGTAGGCCAAGCCGTTGCAAACCGGTTGCATCCGCTGGACCGAAAGCGTTTGGATGACGGCAAACAGCGTCCGCACCAAGAGATAGACGGCAAAATCGATAGCGGTCTGCTTGTTCACGCGACGTCGAATCCTTTTCATTGCCAAAATCATCCGCCCCCGTCGGGGCAGCTTTTGTCGGTCCTAGATATGTCGGCCCATTGTGTCAGGACATTCCCCAGCCGAAAAGATCAGTCGGCCCCACCGACGACTGAGTCGCTGTGTCGGGGTATCCCCGGTGTTCACTGACCTGCGGGCATGGCAAGATACTCGCCATTCCCAGTCCCCTCCTTTCCAAAGCTCGTCGCAGATATGAATGCTCCCATCGCTGTCGTACTCGCCGCTGGCAAAGGCACTCGAATGAAGAGTGAACTGGCCAAGGTTCTGTTCCCCGTTTGCGATCGCCCGATGATCCACTTCGTGATCGACGCGTTGCAAGCCGCCGGTGTCGCCAAGACGATCGTCGTCGTCGGCCACCAACAGGAGAAGGTCCGCGAGACGCTCAAGGATCGCGAGAACATCGAATTTGTCGTCCAAGCCGAACAACTGGGGACCGGGCACGCCGTTCAGGTCTGCCGCGAAAACCTGCAATCGCACGACGGTCCCGTGATCGTGCTCGCTGGCGATTCGCCGCTGCTGCAGTCGACCAGCCTGAAAACGCTGTTGGCCGAATTCGAAAAGACGCAGCCCGCGCTGCTGCAGGGAACGTTGCACAAAAGCGATCCGACCGGTCTGGGACGGATCGTCCGCGATGCCGAAGGCCGCTTCACCGGGATCGTCGAAGAGAAGGATGCCACCGACCAGCAGCGGAAGATCACCGAAGTGAACATGAGTACGTACATCTTCAATTGCAGCGATCTGCTCGACGCGCTGGGTCAATTGAAGCAGAATAACAGCCAGGCCGAATATTACCTGACCGATTGCGCCGCTCTGCTGGGCGCAGCCGGTCGTCCGGTCGAAGCGCTTCCTGTGCTGCAAGATTGCGAATCGTTGAGCATCAACAACCAAGAAGAGCTTGCCATCGTGGACGCCAAGATGCGCGAGATGGGCTATGCCAGCAACGATGCTTAACTTTCAAGTGCCTACACCTTCCCCAACGCTTCAGCAGCGGGCTTCCAAGATGCGTGAACTAAAGATCTTCAGCGGTCGAGCCAATCCAGAGCTCTCGCACAACGTCTGCAACGAATTGCATCTGTCCCCCGGAGCGATCACGTTGGGAAAATTCCCCGACGGTGAAAACTTCTGCAAGATCGATGAAGACGTCCGCGGCCGCGACGTCTATCTGGTCCAACCGACCTGCCCACCGGTCAACGATACCCTGATGGAACTGTTGATCATGATCGACAGTTGCAAACGGGCCAGCGCGCAACGGATCACCGCGGTGATCCCTTATTTCGGTTACGCCCGCCAAGATCGCAAAGACGAAGGCCGCGTGCCGATCACAGCCAAGATGGTCGCTAACATCATCACCCGCGCCGGCGCCGACCGCGTCCTCACGATGGACCTGCACGCGGCTCAAATCCAAGGCTTCTTCGACGTCCCCGTCGATCACCTCTACGCCGCTCCCGTCCTCAACCAACACTTCCTGGAACAGGAATACGATCCCAACGAACTGGTCGTCGTTAGCCCCGACGAAGGAAGCATCAAGCGAGCCGTTGGGCACAAGGAACGACTGGGCGGCCACCTGGCGATCGTCGACAAACGCCGCAGCAGCGCGACGGAAGTCGAACAGCACACGATCATCGGGTCGAGTGTCGAGGGGAAGATCTGTTTGATGTTCGACGACATGATCAGCACCGCCGGATCGATCTGCGGTGCAGCGTCGCTGGTTCACGCTTCGGGCGCCAAAGAGATTCATGTCGCCGCCACCCACGGCATCTTCTCCGGCCCGGCGATCGAACGAATCAAAGCCTCGCCGATCGACAGCATCGTGATCACCGATACGATTCCGCTTACGCCCGGCAAGATGTTGCCGAACATCAAAGTCCGCTCGGTCGCCAAATTCCTAGCCGAAGCGATCAAGCGGATCCACAACGATCAATCGATCAGCGCGATGTTCCGCAACAAAAAATAGACCGTCGCTCTCATCAACACCTTCCATCATCAGGCGCCAGCCCCATGCCGCTCTTGATCGAACACGTCTGCCAGTCGCTGGCCGCGGTCGCTCCGCTGCGACTGGCCGAATCGTGGGACAACGTGGGACTGTTGATCGGCGATCGCCAACGCGATTGCCGGCGCGTGATGACCTGCCTGACGATCACCCCCGATGTCGTTGCCGAAGCGACCGACCAACAGGTCGATCTGATCGTCGCGCACCATCCATTGCCCTTCAAACCGATGGCTCGGCTGACCACCGACTCGACGGCCAGCGGAATGGTGCTGGAACTGGCGGCCCATCGGATCGCCGTCTACAGCGCTCACACGGCGTTTGATTCGGCCCGGCGTGGGATCAACCAACAACTCGCCGAAGGCTTGCAACTGACCGACATCGCTCCTCTGCTACCCGATCCGGCCGACACTTCGGAGACGCCCGACGGGAGTGGTCGTTATGGCCGCGTGGCAGCGACGACGCTGGAACAGATCATGCGTCGCGCCGCCGACTTTCTGAAACTGCCCAAGGTCCGCTACGTCGGCGATCCCGACGCGGCGGTCACCAAAGTCGCCTTGGCCTGTGGCAGCGGCGGATCGTTTCTGGACGCCGCCCGCCGCAAGGGCTGCGATTGCATGCTCACCGGCGAATCCAACTTTCATGCCTGTCTAGAGGCCCAATCGCAGGGGATCGGGCTGATCCTGGTCGGGCATTACGCCAGCGAACGCTTTGCGATGGAACAACTGGCCGACCACCTGATGCAAGAGCACGACGAGCTTACCGTCTGGGCAAGCCGCAGCGAATCGGACCCATTGCGCCAGTTTTCTCTATAGCGAATCGCTCGATTTCTGCGATCCGCCCGATCGGCTGCGTTTGACCTTCGGCCGCTCCGGTCTAGAATGCGGTCAGCGAACACTGGCTGCGTTCCTACCATGCTTACAGCGAGATCGAATTCGCCCAGCCGTTGCCCGCCCCACTGGGAGCGCTGGCCATTCGATCCTCTCGCTCGTTCATCCGCTCCACGAAGGAAATCCAATGACAGCTCCAGACAAGTGGCTATGTGCCCTTCCGGTCTACAACGAAGTCAACTTTGTCGACGAAGTTCTGGATAACGTGGCCAATTACGCAGCGAACATCTTGGTCGTCGACGACGGTTCCAACGACGGTACCGACGCCCGGCTGGCCCAGCGAACCGACGTCACGGTCGTTCGGCACCCCGAAAATCGTGGCTACGGCGCGGCCCTGACCACAGCATTCGAATACGCGATCGACAACGGGTACGACGTCGTCGTTACGATCGATTGCGACGGCCAGCACCAACCGGTGCGGATCCCCGATTTTGTCGCCGCGGCCAGCCAAGCCGACATCGTTTCGGGCAGCCGCTATCTGAAGATGTCCGAAGACGACGACGCGCCGCCGGAAGAGCGGATGTTGATCAATCGCAAGATCACTCAACAATTGAACCGCCGCCTGGGACTGAAGCTGACCGATGCGTTCTGCGGTTTCAAAGCCTATCGCGTCGACGCGCTGCGTAGGCTGCGGATCACCGATCCTGGGTATGCGATGCCGTTGCAATTGTGGGTCGAAGCGGCATTGGCCGATCTGTCGGTCGTCGAACTCGCCGTCCCGCGGATCTACTTGGATCTCAGCCGTTCTTTCGGCGGATCGTTGGACCACGCGGAAACCCGGCTGGCGTATTATAATCGTGTCTTGGAAGATGCGATTACGTCGGCCTGTCGTGAAGGTCGCAAGCTGCCCCGACGCCGAGAACTGTGCCCCGACGCGTGACCACGATCAACGAAGAACCCTATCGATCCTACCGCGTGCCGCGGGCCCACCGCGATTGGTTGATCGACCCGCCGCTGGATGCGAACGCCGATGCGTTGGCGGAAAATTTGCGCAACGCCGCCGACTGGAACCTGCAGATCGGGGGCCAGTCGATTGCGTCGTTTCGCAAACGCGCACGCCATGAATTGATCCACACCGCGATCGATTACGTCTCTTCGTATCGCGACCTGCCCAACATCTGTTCCAGCTGTTCAACCGATCGGCCATTGGTCATGGCCGGTCATCAACCCGAACTGTTCCATCCGGGCGTCTGGTTCAAGAACTTTGTCCTCTCCCAGCTGGGACAGTCGCTGTCGACGATGGCGATCAATCTGATCGTCGACAACGATATCTGCCGCGCTCGATCGATCCGAGTCCCGACGCTGCGCAGCGGCAAACCGGCGACCGAGACGATCGCTTTTGATCGTCCTTCCGCCGTCGTCCCCTACGAAATGGCGGATATCGACGACCCCGAGGCGTTCCAAACGTTCGGCCGCCGCGTCGCGCGAACGATCGCTCCGTTGGTCGACAATCCCTGCATCGAACAACTCTGGCCCGAAGCGGTCCAAGCGGCAGATCGGACCGGCAACATCGGGCTATCGCTGGCGCAATCGCGTCACCAAATCGAATCACAACTGGGACTATCGACGCTCGAGGTTCCACTGAGCCGGTTGTGCGAAGGCCCCGCGTTCTGCGAGTTTGTGCTCCATCTGATCCGCGAACTTCCACGGCTGCACGATTGTTACAACGAATCGGTCGTCGCCTACCGGATTGCGCATCACATCCGCAGCAACTCCCACCCCGTTCCCGAGCTCGCTTGTCGCGACGGTTGGTACGAAGCGCCGCTGTGGATCTACGACGAAACGAATCGCCAACGCCGGGCGCTCTATGCGCGAGTCAGCGACCAACAGATCGAGCTGAGCGATTTGGCGTCGACGCATTTGACGATCTCCAATCACGGTGATCCCACCGCGACGGCAGCGGACCTGCTCGAGCGACTGCAGAACAACGTGCGGCTTCGTCCCCGCGCGTTGGTCACGACGATGTACGCTCGGCTGGTCCTGTCGGATCTGTTCCTGCACGGCATCGGCGGCGGCAAATACGACCAATTGAACGATACGATCATCCGCCGCTTCTTCGACGTTGCGCCGCCGCACTTCACCGTCCTCTCGGCAACCTTCACTCCGCTGGGCGAATCGCTCGGAAGTGATGACGCCAGTTCGGATCAACTGCGTCAGTCGATCCGACGCACCCGTTTTCAGCCCGAACATTTTGCCGACCTCGCCGATCTGCCGATCGATCTGGTGCAGGAGAAGCGTGAACTGTTGAGCGACATCCCGCCGCGTGGCGACAAACAGTCGTGGCATGATCGGATCACCGCGATCAACACCGACCTGTCGGCTCGTCTGGATGACCTCCGCTGGCAACTGGCCGATCAATTGAACCAGGTCAATCGTCGCGAAGCGCAACGACGCCTGCTCTCATCGCGCGACTATTCGTTTTGCATCTATCCGTTGCAGGAGATGGGAGAGATGTTTGCCGCCATCGCTCGCGGCGAAGCGAATCCCCATGGCCAGCAAGAGGTCGCGACGACGCCGCGGCACGCTTGATCCTGCCGCCGGTCACAGCCAACGTCTGCTCGCATGAACCGAATCCTGCACTCGCAATCGCAACACAATCTGCAGTCTCGCGACGGATGGGATTGTGCTCGTGAGCACCGCCGCCGCGTGATGGCAATGCTGTTGGATAACGCTTCGCCATCGAAGCGTTTGTGCGTTTTAGGAGCCGGGAATTGCAACGACATCGATCTCCCCGAACTCGCCGATGCCTATCGCGAAGTCGTGCTAGTCGATCTCGACGGCGATGCGATGTTGCGTGGAGTGGAGAAACAATTCTCTGGCGCCTCGTCGCCACAGCGATCTGCAAAAATCAAAACCGTCGTCGGCGATCTGACTGGAATTTCAGAGCTGTTGTCGCAAGCTGTCGATGCGCCGCAGGATGTCGATTCGATCGTCGCTGCGATCGAAGACCGATTGCAGCAACCGCCCGACGCGTTGCTGACGGAGCGCTTCGATACGGTCGCGTCGGTTTGTCTGTTGAGCCAGTTGGTCCATAGCGTCACCGAAACGATCGGGGCACACGCACAGTTGCTGTCGATCGTTCAAGCGGTCCGGCGACAACATCTGCATCTGTTGCGGAATCGCCTAAATCCCGGCGGCCGCGGAATTTTGATCACCGATTTCGTTTCATCGCTGACCGCGCCCCAACTGCCTCAAGTTCCGAGCGACCAACTGTCGCAATACGTTCGACAGTTGCTGAACCAACAAAACTTCTTCACCGGTCTGAACCCGGCTGTACTCGCCCACCAGATGCAAACCGATTCGCAATTTGCCGAGGGACTGCAGCGATTGCAATCGACAGCCCCTTGGATTTGGGACTTCGGACCGCGACAGTATGCGGTATGTGGATTTCAGTTCGACACCCGCCGCGACGCCCCGCCGGACGCGATTCCCCAACCACCGCAAAGAAACAACGATGTCTGATCCTGCCCGCTGCTGCAGCCTGCCTCTGCGGCTGATCCTGCCGTTGCTGTTGCTTGCCTTATTGGTTCGCGGTGGCGTGATGACGTGGCGGTACGATCACTTGCAACAGGATCCCGACGCCTACCGCTTGCTCGCGGAGAACCTTGCCAATCACAACGTCTATGGGCAAGTCGACGCCGACGGGCAAGCTCGCCCCACAGCCTTCCGGCCTCCCGGTTATCCGTGGCTGCTCTCCTGGTTCGTCACCGACGGACAACTCGGTTCGCCAGCAGCCGCCGCGCTAAACCTGGCCTTTGGTTTGGCAACGGTTGGCCTAGTCTTCGCGATCGGATCGCAGCTGCAGTCCCAGGCGACGGGCTTTGTCGCCGCGGCATTGGTTGCGATCGATCCGATCCTACTGGGTCAATCGACGCTGGTGATGACCGAAACGCTTGCGACGATGTTGGCTGCGCTGATCTGGTGGCTGTTTCTCCGCAACGAAGCGACGCTACAGCCTGCGGGCACCTCAACGTCAACGCTTGCCTGGTCGCTGGCACTAGCCGTCGGCTTGGCCGCTGGGTTCTTCTGCCGGCCGGTCTTTATCGTCTGGGCCGCCTGGATGTTGCTGATGCTGTTCCTGCGAAGCCGACGCCAAGTCGGACGAACGGCGATCACGATCGCAACCGTTGGATTGGTGATGCTCCTCGCCGTCGGTGGCTGGACGTGGCGGAATCAATCGGTGACGGGGAAACCGATCTGGGCGACAACGCATGGCGGATACACCCTACTGCTGGGGAACAATCCTTCGTTTTACGAATACCTTGCTGAAGCAAAGGTCGGCGAAAAGTGGGACGCTGAATTTTTTCACCGAAGATGGGCCGAGCGTTTCTCCGCCGACCCGCGGGAGCTTTCGTTCTGGACCGCCGAAACGATCGACACCTCACACGCGGCGGCTCCCTTAGGTGAGATCGACGACGATCGCTTGGCCTACGAATCGGCCAAGGCAACGATTCGCAGACAGCCACAAATGTTTGTCGCCAGCTGCCTGGTGCGGCTCGGCCGGTTGTGGTCGCCGATGCCTCACGCCGGCGACTATTCGAACCTGCTGCGCTACGCGATCGGCAGCTTTTACGTAGCTCTTTTCGCCTGCTGCCTGCTGGGGATCTGGCGGCTCGGCCGACGCCTGATGTCACCGGCTTGGATGGCGATGCTACTGTTAGCCATCGCGCTCAGCTGCGTCCATTCGATCTACTGGAGCAACATGCGGATGCGGTCGCTGGCCACGCCGCTGATCGCCGTCGTCGCGTCGGTCGGAATCCTCGGCGATCGTCAGCGGGCGTCTTGCCAGCCGTCGCCGATCGTTCCGCTGGAGTCTTAACGACTGCCAGGAAAAGCTATTCGGGAAGCTCTTGGTTTCGCGTTTCGGGCATCATCAGAATGATCACCACGCCGACCAGGAACAGCGTCGACAGCCCCGGCACCGCGTACCGCAGCTGCATATCGGGCTGCTCTTTTAACCACCCTGAAAACAACAGCACCGGAACGGCAAGCATCCGCCCGCCGTTGAAGCAGAAACTGGCGCCGGTCGCTCGCAGATGCGTCGGGAACAACTCGGGAAAATAGATCGCGTAACCGGCATGCATTCCGAGGGTCAAGAAACCGAAGACCGGCAGAATGAAAAGCATCTGGGTGTAGGACTGCGGAACAAAACAGACGACGGGTACGATCAGCAGGGCCAGCAATTGAAAGCCGACGAAGGCGGGCTTGCGGCCGAAGCGAGCGGCGATCGGGCCAAAGGCCAGCAGTCCCAGTCCACCGCCGGAAGCCTGCACGATCCCGTAAGCGAACTTCGCCATCGCGCCGACATCTTCCGCCGCGGTCCCGGTCCGCAGCAACAGCTCTTTGACAAGATCCTGCCCGGCGACCGTGACCGACCAAAACGTCCCCAACCCGACCGCGGCCAACAGCAAGCCACCAAACGCGCGGCCCGACCAGCGGGGATTCAGCAACAGATCGCGGAAACTGCCAGCGAGATGTTTATTCGACTGCGGGTCATCCTCATCGACCTGCTTCTGCCAGCGCTCGGGTTCTTTTACGCTCGCCCGCACCCATACGATCAACAGCGCCGGCAGCACTCCCAACAAATAGGCATACCGCCACTGCGTCGCAACCAAGATTCCGGCGAGTGCGGCCAACCAGGTTCCCAAAATGCTCGACGCATGAAAGATGCCAGCCGCTTGCGCTCGCGCTTTGCTCGGAAACACCTCGGCGACCATGCTGGCGGCCACCGCCCATTCACCGCCGATCCCAAGCGCGACCAAAAACCGGAGCACGCCAACTTGATAGATATCGGTGGCGAAGTAGGTCAGGCCGGAGAAGACCGAATAGAGCAGGATCGTGACGATCAGAATCGGCCGCCGACCGTAGCGATCGGCCATCGATCCAAAGACCAGCCCGCCAACGGTCCCTCCCAACAGGAAGATCGCGAGAAACCGATCGCCCCAACCTTTGACCGCCGCCTGGTCGCCATCCAACAGTTCCGACAGCATATCGCCGCGGGTGAGGTTGAAGATCTGGCCTTCGTAGACATCGAACACCCAGCCCGCCGATGCGATGATCAAGACCAACCACTGGTAGCGTGAGATCCCGGAATACCAACGTGTGGTATCGGTCTGGGGACTGGACATAAGGTTTCCGGTGGCTAGACGGGTCGTATTGTATTTTTTTCGTTTAACCGCGAGCCCATCGGGCCGCGCGGCCTTTAAAAACGCGGGGCGAGGCCCGCGCGGTTAAACTTGAAAACTTGTGACTAGCTGCACTAGACGGTGACGGTAAACGAATGCGTGTTCATTTCAGCGAGCGACGCGACAACTTTACGCGTGCCGACAAATGGCGACCGGGCGTGCATCGCAACGGTATTGTCGAGGATGACCACATCGCCGACCTGCCATTCCAAATCGAAGGCCAGTTCTTCGGCCAACTGGGCCGCTCGGCGAACCGCATCGCCATCCAACGGACTCCCGTCGGCATGGCGAATCGCACCCGACGGATCGTTGCTCGGATCCTTCCAACCGCAATAGGCAGCGATCATTTGATTGAAGAAGCTCTTGCGACCATTGCCGAGATCCATCACCGCGGGCAGCGGAGGGGTCGTCGCTCGCAAGCTCTCGCCGTCGAGCCATTCCCAGGAATAATTTAGTTCGCGGAGCCGCGCCTCGGCTCCCTCGCGATCGGCGACGCCCAGCGTGCTTCGCCAACTGCGTCCCATCCCGCTCTTGGCATCGTCATCGTTGGGCATCACGTTGGAATAGGTGAGCCCCGTCAGTTCGCAAGCTTGGGCAAATTCGGGGCACTCCGCCGCCAAGCGTTCCCACAACACATCGCTGCGGCAGATCGGCGTCGCACCTCCCTGCTGGGCAGCAATTTCGCAACTGAACATGATCCACTTCGGGAACAGCGGCGTTTGCGCCATCTCGTGATGGAAGTAGATCCGCACTTCGGGAGGCGCTTCGTTGGCTGAAAAAACCCGCTCGGTCCGATTGATGCGAACCGCGTTGGAGAGCGACTTCTTGTAGGGAAAGTTCTCCAACCGAAGCGACTGGATGATCGCATCGAAGCCCTCCGCATTTTTGACCGGGAAATCACGAAGCAGCACGGCACCGTGCTGGTTGGCAAGACCAAGGATCTCATCGCGGTGTTCCCCAACCCAATCGGTCGCCGCCGCAAGCGTCGCATCGGACTCCGAACAGACAAACGCATAGGGGAAGACCGAATCGCCATAGGTCTGTTGTTTGTCGACCGGCGAAGGAGCAATATTCATGATTGGACTCACTTGCAAAAAAAGCAGTGGCGTTCACGTCCGGTGAAGCAAGCGTCGCGGCGGTTGGGGAGGGACGACGTTCACGATCGATTGACCGTCGATCGTGGGAACCCCTGTGGGGCGCAAACGGAAACTTTGGAGGGCGGGTGGTAGCGATCGAGCTACAGGCAATAACATAACGAAAATATCAGGCTGCGTGGCTGTCTGTGCAAAAAACATTCGACGCGGCTTTTGACAACTGGGCGGGCGGTTGGTCCAGCGGATCTGCTTCAGCAAACCATATGAGAAAAGGAAATTGAGGGATGAGTGATCGACCGGTGAGATTTGGGCTGATCGGACTTGGAGCCTGGGGACAACACCACGCAAACGCAATCACCGTCACCGACGGAGCGGAACTGGTGGCGATCGCAGCTCGCAGCGACGCATCGGTCGCCGCGGCGAAAGAGAAGTATCCCGACGCCGCGGTCTACAACGACTACCGCGAACTTGTCGCTCGCGAAGATCTCGACTTTGTCGACGTCGTCGTCCCCAGCCATCTGCATCACGCGGTCGCGACGGCGGTCTTGCAAGCCGGCAAGCATCTGCTGTTGGAAAAACCGATGGGCGTGTCGATGGAGGAATGCGACGACATGATCCGGATCGCAAACCAGCATGATCGGTTGTTCGCCGTCGGCCATGAACTGCGGTTGTCGTCGATGTGGGGCAAGGCGAAGGAACTGATCGACGAAGGCTTTATTGGCGATCCGTTGTACGCGTTGGTCGAACTATCCCGAAACCCGTATCGCCAGGGGGCCGATGGTTGGCGGTACGACATCGATCGCGTCGGCAGCTGGATCCTGGAAGAACCGATCCATTTCTTCGACCTCGCCCGCTGGTATCTGGAACGATCGGGGCAGCCCGAGCGAATCTATGCGACCGCCAACTCGCGGCAACCAGGGCGTCCCGAACTGCAGGACAACTTCAGCGCGATCATGCACTTCAGCGGCGGCAGCTACGCCGTCGTCTCGCAAACCTTGGCCGCGTTCGAGCATCATCAGACCGCCAAGATCACCGGAACCAAAGGGGCGCTGTGGGCGTCGTGGTCCGGTGCCCAAGACCGCACTCGGCATCCGACCTTCTCCCTGCGTGGGTTCGATGGGAACGAAGTGGTAACGATTCCGATCGACAAACCGACCGGCGAGCTGTTCGAGCTCGAGGATCAAGTCGCTCGAGTCGTCCAGGCGCATCGCAGCGGCGTGCCGTTGCACTGCACCGCCGAAGATGGCCGCTGGTCGGTCGCGATGTGCTTGGCTGCGGAGGCCTCGGTTCGCTCGGGCAACATCGTCTCGATCGGTGATTACATCGGCTGATCGCATTCGTTTTGCTTGCATTTAAAACCGCAGCCATTCATCCCCCGGAAGTTAAAAAACTTTCGGGGGCTTCGCGTCGATTGACCGCTGGACCTGCAAAACCGTTGATTTTGCAGCCCGCTAGCACGCGAGTTTGATGTTGTGGCTCGGATCGCGGAATTCATATACTCCGGCCCGATTCTCCCCGGTATCGCTGCGCAGGAAGCGGCAGCGATCGAGTCTATTCGTTTACAGGTAGCTTTTGAACTTGGGCACGGACGCCAGACAAAAGCGTGCGCCGCGGCGCAGCGACGAGAGCGGTTTGAAGATCATTCAAACCGCCGCGAGGTTGGCGTGCGCGCTCGCCTTGTCCCTGTTTGCGACGGTTTGCGTTGGCGTCGAAATCGAATTGCCACCCGTCGATCCCGCCGATCGGATCACGATTCGCGGCGACGAGATGTCGCGCTGGACCGAGGGACAATATGACGTCCTGTACTTCAAGGGGAATTGCCAGATCGCACAGAACGGCCGCCAAGCGACCGGCGGACAGATGATGCTGTGGGTCGACCAACAGGGTCCCGATTCGGAGATCCCGACCAAGGTGATCGCGTACCTTGAAGATGGTGTCGAGGTGCAGTTTGGATTCAACATCAGCAATCAAAAGCTGCGCGATCAAAATTGGCTGGGCCGATTTTATTCGCGTCTGACGCCCGACGTCACTGCGCTGGAAAAACGCGGTGAACCGGAACACAAACCGGCGATCTTGGATCGGATGCGCGTTGCTCACGGTCAGGGCGACCGCTTCCCGATTCAACAGGTTCAGTTTGAACTGCCGCCCGGCGGCGGTGCGCCGTCGGCACCGCAGCCTCAAACCGCGCCTCAGTTGCCGCCGCAACTACCGACCGCGCCACCCAACCTGCAAGCGCCGCCGAATCAGCCGGTGCCGCAGAACCCACCAGCGCCAAACCTGCCGCCACAGAATGTGCCTCTGCAAAATCTACCGCCGCAGAACCCTCCACCACAAAACAACTTACCTCCACCCAACCTGACGGTTCCGCCCAACGGCGGATCACAGCCGGGGCTGGTTCCCGATCTGCCTGCACCACCGATGATCACCGGCAACGTCGCGCCACCTCAACAGGGAGCGATGGGGACCGGCGGGCTGAACTTTTCGATCGGCGCGCAAGCTGTCGAAATCACCTCGCGCGGCAGCACCACTCCGACACAGATCCAGACGATCAATCGTCTCAACACCGGCGAAACGGTAGTTGTTGCCAGCCAAGGCGTGACCGTCGTGATTCGCGACGTCCAAGCGCAAATGGCTGGTGGCGGATCGTTCGATTTGGGAGCGATCACGATCTCGGCCGACCGCGTCGTCGCTTGGTTGCCGCTGCTGCAAAACCTGGAAATGTTTGGTGGCAGCCAGCCGACAACGGGAATCGATGGCGAACTCTACTTGGAGGGAGACATCGTCTTCCGCCAAGGCGAACGGATCATCTATGCCAAGCGAATGTACTACAACATCGCGCGCCAACAGGGCGTGGTGCTGGCGGCTGAAGTGATCGCAACGACGCCCCAGTACGACGGATTGGTGCGGTTAAAAGCCGACGTGCTGCGTCAGGTCGGACAGGGAGACTTCATCGCCAACGGAGCGGCTGTGACGACCAGCCGGCTGGGAACGCCATCGTACTGGTTGCAGAGCGGCGAGGTTCGCTTTACCGATCGAGAACAGACGGCGGTCAATCCGTACAGCGGAGAAGCGACGGTGGTCGATCGCGACATGCGGGCGACCAGCCGCAACAACTTCGTCTACGTCGGCGGATTTCCGCTGCTGTATTGGCCTGTCTTTGCGACCAATCTGCAGAACCCCAGCTACTATTTGACCGGCGCCAAATTCAAAAGCGACAGCATCTTCGGAACGCAAGTCTTCCTCGACTTCGACGCCTATCAATTGTTTGGCGTCGACGCGCCGCCCGAAGGGACCGAATGGGAACTGTCGGCGGACTACTTGAGCGATCGAGGGCCGGCGGCGGGAACACATTTTGGTTACTCGCGTCCCGACCTGTTGGGAATTGGCGGCCCTGCCAGTGGATTCGCTGATGTCTGGGGCATTGTCGACAGTGGACTCGACACGCTGGGCAGCGATCGACGCGACATGACACCAGCCCAAGAGGTGCGCGGCCGCGTATTGTGGCGGCACCGGCAATATTTTGCCAACGACTGGGAGGTCACGATGGAAGCGGGTCTGATCTCCGATCGCAACTTCCTGGAACAGTATCTGGAACAGGAATGGGATCGCGAAAAGGACCACACCACCGGCGGGCACCTGCGCAAATACTACGACAATCAATTGTTTGATTTCTCGGCGAAGGTTCGGGTCAACGGATTTTTTACCGACAACAGTGAACTGCCTCGCTTCGACCACTACCTTTTGGGATCCAGCTTGCTGGGCGATCACTTCACATGGTCGTCACATACCTCGGTAAGCTACACCAAGTTAGAGGTCGACGTGGTCCCTTCGGACCCAACCGACGCCGCCAAATTCACTCTGTTCGCATGGGAACGCGACCGCGAGGGCTTGAAGGCTTCATCGCGTCAGGAACTTGCGATGCCGTTGCAATTGGGAGCTGTTAAAGCGGTTCCGTTTGTCTCGGGCGAAGCAGCCTATTGGGGCGAGGCATTGGATGGCGAAGACCTCACCCGGTTCCTGGGCCAAGCGGGCATCCGCGGTTCGCTGCCGATGTGGCGTTTGTCGCCACAGGTGCAAAGCAGTCTGTTGAACATTCAGGGGCTGGCGCACAAGGTGGAAGTGCAGGGTGAATTCTTCTTTGCCGAAGCGGATCAGAACCTGGATCAGTTGCCGATGTACGACCAATTGGACGACAACGCGCAAGAGCAGTTCCGTCGCCGGTTCTTGTTCAACACGTTTGGCCTGACAGCGGGCGATCCGTTGCCGCTTGCATTCGACCCGCGGTATTACGCGGTCCGCATGGGCTTGCAACGGAACGTGACAAGCCCCACCACCGAGATGGCTGACGACCTGATGCAAGGCCGAATTGGACTGCATCAAAACTGGCAAACCAAGCGTGGCTTGCCAGGCCGCGAACGGATCGTCGACCTGGCGCAGTTCGATGTCGATCTGTTTGTCTATCCGAAATCGGATCGCGACAACCTAGGTGAAGTTGCCGGACCGTTGACCTACGATTTCCGCTACCACGCCGGCGATCGGGTGACGCTGCTATCGGATGGCTACTTCGACTTCTTTTCCGACGGACTCAAGTCGGTCAGCGCGGGCGTGCTGACGAGCCGGCCTGGCTTAGGAAACATCTACGCCGGAATTTTGTCGCTCGAAGGCCCGATCTCCAGCAACGTGTTGCAAGGTGCGATCGATTACCGGTTAAGCGAAAAATGGATCATGTCGGCCAACACGACCTTCGATCTCGGAGAGGTCGGAAACGTCGGGCAAGACCTGGGGATCACTCGCATCGGCGAGTCGGCGTTAATCCAAGTCGGCGTGAATGTCGACAGCGGCCGCGACAACGTCAGTTTCAACTTCCGCATCGAACCGCGATTCTTCCCCACCCGCAAACTCGGGCGACTGGGCGGCCAGCTGATTCCGCCGCCGGGCGCCGAGGGACTCGAATAAACGCTGCCCTTCGGCAGCCTTTGTGGCGGCCAATCCCAACCGCGACGATTCGTTTGGCACGGAAATCGCATTACGCTAATTGGACGTAGCGTATCCCGCGATTCCCCCTGAAACCGCGCCCTTCCTGCGCGAACGGGAGACGGAACCGAGGCACTACGGCCCTGTGCGGAAACTCCGTTTTCACCCGATATGTGGAGCCAATATGATCTGGATCGTCGCTTACGTCAGCAGCGTCGTCGGTGCGTTTTTGACGATTCTTGCGATGACGATCATCCGCAACGACCAACGCCACAGCATCGGTCGCATCGGCTGGTTGGGGCTGGTTCTACTGTCGCCACCGATTGGATTGATCCTGTTTCTATGGCTCGGCGGCC
Source organism: Rosistilla ulvae (assembly GCF_007741475.1). Taxonomy (NCBI): domain Bacteria; kingdom Pseudomonadati; phylum Planctomycetota; class Planctomycetia; order Pirellulales; family Pirellulaceae; genus Rosistilla; species Rosistilla ulvae. Next base: position 6,675,734 of record NZ_CP036261.1, read on the forward strand.
GCAAGATCTCTGCAGAGCACGAGACCCGTGACCTCGTCGACATCCCCGCGCAACCGGGGAACGATGAACCGCCACGCGACGATTTCGAAGACCTTCTGTTGCATCGCGGTTTGCATCGGCCGACCTCAGGAAATCAAATCCGCCTGTTGCCCGACGTCGCCGAAACGCGGGCTGCCTTTCTGGAACTTGTCGATTCGGCCGAAGAAGCGATCTATGTCACGACGTTCATCCTGGACGATCGCGAAGCAGCCAATCGGATCGTCGATCGGTTGTGCGAGCGGGCGAAAGAGGGAATCCAAGTTCGGTTGATGTGCGATGGATTTGGATCGTTCCAAGTCTCCGAGGAACAACTGGATCGGCTCCGGCAAGCGGGCGGCAAGGCGGAACGATTTAAGCCGATGTCACAACTGAGTCGACTGGCATATCTCAACTTCCGCAACCATCGCAAGCTGGCTGTTGCCGACGGCAAGCGGGTGATCCTTGGCGGCGCGAACCTGGTGCAGGAACAGATCGCCGCTCACCCCGACGACGACAGTTGGTTGGACCTGAGCCTCTGGATCGAAGGTCCCGCCGCGGTGCAACTGCAGGCTGTCTTCTGCAGCGACTGGAACTTCGAAACAGAAGAAAACCTGCCTCCCGCTAAACTGGAAGATTACGACGGCGAGAAGGCGAAACAAGGAGCCAGGTTGACGGTGATGCCGATCGGCCCCGATGGCCCCGATGTCATCTTGGACGACTTCTGGCTGTATGCGATCCACCAAGCGAAGCATCGGATCTGGATAGCAACTCCCTACTTCATCCCGCCACCACTGGCGATGCGGTCGCTGGAATCCGCTTGCCGACGAGGTGTCGACGTGCGGATCATGGTCCCTCAACAGAGCGACCTGCGACCCGTCGATTACGCTCGATTCGACTATTTCGACGATCTCGAAGAGCTCGGCGCCACGCTGCTGCGATATCCCGACAAGATGGTCCACGCAAAGGTTGGGATCGTCGACGATCGGGTAGCGCTGGCGGGGTCGGCCAATTTTGATCTGCGTTCGTTTTTCCTGAACTACGAGCTTTCGGTCGTCGTGCACGACGACAAGACGATCGCCCAACTGGCCGATTGGTTCGAAGCGATGTCGAAAAAGTGTGCCCTCGGGGTGACCGACCGCTCCCGAGTCCGCGCCGTGATGGCGACGGCGGTTCGGATGTTCGCATCGGAGTTATAAGAAATCCGCCCGGTTAAAATGCCCGGCACGCTAGAAGCAGCAGGACCGGTCGCCGCGCGATCGCGCGGCGGACTTGCCGTCGGTTAACTGGTCCGTTGGATCGACTCGACGACGCGAACCGCATGTCGGTCGGGCTGGATTCCACCGCCGTAGACCGATGCAAAGGCCTGCGTCGCTTCGGCTCCCAGCAGAAAGATCATGCTGCTGTAATAGACCCAGACCAAGATCACGACCAGCGATGCGGCGGCCGAACCGAGCTGAGCCCCTGGATCGCTGTTGGACAGATACCACTGCAACCCTAAACGTCCGGCCAAGAACAACAGCGTCGTGATCAACGCCCCTACCGCAACGTCCCGCCACAACACCTTGGCATCGGGCATCCACTTGAAGACCGCTGCAAAAACCACAAACGTGGCGACAAACTGCACGCCGTTGTTGATCCCGCGAGCGAGCACTTCGTCCATCCCGATCACGCTGGACAACCGCGCGCCGATCGCCGACAGAATCGTCGACACAACCAATGAAACCAGCAGCAGGAAGCCCAGCCCAAGGATCATCGCCAACGAGAGCAGACGCTTGACCAGAACCGTCTTCATGCTCGACCTCGCCGGATCGGGGCGGACCGACCAAACGCGGTTGAGCGAACTTTGGATCGCCCCGACAACTCCCGTCGCTCCCACCAAGATCCCGGCAAAACTGAGCAACGTCTTCCACCAGTGCCCCCCCGCGTCGCTCTCCCGCTGCAGGATGCTTGTAATCTGCTCGGTCGCGACTTCGTTGCCAAGCAGCTGGGCCGCTTGGTCCTCCAACAGCGTTCGCGCTTCGGTCTCGGCTTCCCCATCGGTGTATGCCAACGAAAAACCGAACACCAAAACCGTCAGCAACAAATACAACACCGGGGGCAACGCAAAGATCGTGTAATAGGCGAGCGCTGCCGAGAGCGTCGTACACTGATCGTCGACAAAACCTGTAAACGTTTTCTTGATTACCTTAAACACTCGCCATCCAATCGATTGATCGCCCCGCCGCCGATCGCGGCACTGCAAGATTCCAACATGCCACGACATTGTACGCGGTAACGAGGCGAAGCGAATCGGACGTTCGCCGCCAGGAAAAACTTCCGGCATCTTAGATCGCAACTTATATGCCAAAGCTAGCGGAGTCGATCGCAGGTCCCGTTCGGTCGCCGCCACGGCTCGATTGCTAGCCGACTGGCGGAACATCGAGCAACCTGGTCGCTGCCGATACTGCCCCAGCCGCCATCGGCCCCCGGAATTCCAAGCGGCACGCAAAATGCATTCACTCCACGATCTGGGTCCACCCCATTTGCGTCCCGCAGCGTCGACCAGCTTTTCGGCTGGTCCCATTAGAGCCGCCGGGGCTATCACGAAGCGAGAGAGGAACGATCGAATGAGTAACGAAAAAAATATCGAAGTCGAAGGCCAACTTGCCGAACTGACCAAACTCTGCTGCGATTCGCTCGAGGCCGACCGCGAGTCGCTTCCCGAACGGATCGAACCGTTGCTGAAGTCGCTGCTGATGAGCGGCTTTGAGCGACAAAAGAAACAACCGTTGGGAGTCGAATTGGAGGCGAGGATCCTGGACGCTTGTGAGGGGCGTTCGACGCAGCGTGGAGCAGAGATCCGTGGTGTGGCGAACCAGGTCCAACGCAAGTACGATTATCTGGTCCGATGGGAGAGCAGTCATCCGAAGGATCCTCAAGCCGAACCCGCCCAACCGGCGAACATCAGCTCGGCGACCGATTCTTGATCGCCATACTTCCGCTCCTAGCGGCAGGGCGAGGTCGGTCGCCTTTCGCTCCGCGAAAGTGCGGCACCGCAAACCGGATGGTCATTCCAAATTGAGACAACAACCGGCACGCGATAGCAGCTTGTCGGTTTAATCAGCCGATTGGGCGTTCGCCCCGGTTCCGCTGCCACTAAACCGGGGCGAACGCCCAAACGGCTATAATGCAAGGAAGCTCGTTGTGACTAAACCGACAAGCCGATAGCGTCCGGTTCCGCCGAATAGCGACGTGCCGACTGGCTCTCCCAAACCAAGACACGCAATATCCCTCCGCGGCGTCGCTCGACGCCTGATGCCCCACATCAATCAATCGACCAAAGGAACCGCATTCCGTGCTCCGCAACGCTCCGCGACACCTGCGTTCTTGGACGGCTTCAGGAATCAAATATTTTCGCGGTCGCGAGCCGATCGTCCTGATAGCGTTGCTGTTGGTCGTGGCGGTCAGCTGGGGATTTATCGAATTGGCCGACGAAGTCACCGAGGGGAGCACGGGGTACTTCGATCGCTGGGTCGTACGTTCGATGCGGCAGGCGGATGATCCGACGCAGCCGATCGGACCGCGATGGATGCGAGAGGTTGGCCGCGATATCACAGGCCTCGGCGGCGTGTCGGTCCTTTCCATGTTAATCGCCGCGGCGGCAGGGTTCCTAGCGATCCACCGCGCCTACCGCACGATGGCCGTACTGCTGGTCTCCACGATCGGCGGGATCATCGTCAGTTCTTTGCTGAAACAGTTTTTCGCGCGGCCGCGTCCCGACATCGTGCCTCACCTGGCAGAAGTTTATACGAGCAGCTTTCCCAGCGGCCACTCGATGATGTCGGCGGTCGTCTACCTGACACTGGCCGCGCTGCTGGCGCCGGTGCTGAAACATTTCTGGGTGCGAGTCTACGTGCTTGCGCTGGCGGTCCTGGCGACTGGCCTGGTCGGAATCAGCCGTGTCTACCTGGGCGTTCATTACCCGAGCGACGTTCTCGCCGGTTGGGCTGCCGGGCTCGTCTGGGCCGTGGTCTGCTGGTTGATCGCGCGGCGGTTCGCCACTCGATAAAACCGGCACACGGTTTGCGTCTGTGTTTCATTGCAAGGGTAACCAACGGTTGTTGCCGCCCCTTCTAACAATGAAAATGAAGACACAGAAACGATGCCTGCTCGAATCAACGTTCCATTGCGTCACACGGCATGCCAAACTGGCGGTGTACGATGGTAAACGAAGTCCCCGATATCAGCCGCGTGGTGCTGCAGCGAGCTCAAACGCTCTCCCCACGCATGCGGCAGATCCGACGCTTTCTACATCAAGCTCCGGAGCTATCGGAGCAGGAGTTTGCGACGACGGCCTATCTTGCCGACCGGATCGCTGAACTCGACCTAACACCGCAATATGCTGGAGGACGCCGCGGTGTCTGGGCCGACATCGACGGAGGTGCTCCGCTGCCGGGGCGTCGGGTCGCGATGCGAGGCGACATCGATGCGCTGCCGCTGCAGACTCAACTGGAAGCTTGTTATGCCAGCCAGACCGCGGGGGTCATGCATGCCTGCGGCCACGACGCCCACGCGACGATGGTGTGGGGAGCGACAGCGATTTTGAAGCTGATGCGCGACGCCGGCGAGCTGCCGACAACGTTCGCTAGCCGTTCGATCTTCCAACCGGCCGAAGAGACAAGCACTGGCGGGATCCATATGATCGACGCCGGCGCACTGCAAGAGGTTCATTGCGCGATCGCTCTGCACGTCGATCCCTCTCGCAACGTCGGCACGTTCGGCTTTCGCGACCTCGCCTTCACGGCCGGATGCGATGTCTTTGAAATGGAGCTGACCGGAACGGCCGGCCACGGGGCTCGCCCTCATTTGACAGGCGACACGGTTGGCGCCGCGGCAGCGTGGATTCATGAGGTCTACTCTCGCCTGCCACGCTCCTACGACGCCCGCGATCCGATCGTCGTCAATGTGGGTCAAATCCAAGCTGGGGCGGCGGCGAATATCGTCCCTGCCAAGGTGTCGCTAAGTGGAACAGTGAGGACGCTGTCGCTGGAGGCAGCCGGCCACGCGAAAGATCAGATCGATCGAATCTCGCAAGCGCTTCAGTTGCGTTACCCCGTCGAAGTGAAAGTGACCTACGGACGGCACACGCCACCGGTGATCAACGATCCATTGATCAACGCGGCGTTTCGCATCGCGGCAGCAAGAGTCGTCGGAGAAGAGAACGTGCACCAAATCGACCAGCCGAGCATGGGCGCGGAAGACTTTGCCTTTTTCGGATCCAAGGTCCCCGCCGCGATGATGCGGATCGGCGTCGCGGGGATCGAGATCGGCCAGCAACCGCTGCACACCCCAACGTTTGACATCGATGAAGCCGCATTGCCCTACGGCGCGGCGGCGTTGGCTTTGGCAGCGATCGACCTCCGCTGACGCTGCAAGCAACGCGACATCGCGTTCCTCGCGATCGTCCGTCGAACATGCCTCGGCTCGTCCCGCGAGCGAGGATTGCCTCGAATCTTCGGTTCGACAAATCATTCCTTTTGCTGGTGAGTTTCCATGGTTTCCTTCAGTCGCTCGAAAGTCCCCGCCGTTGGCGTCGAAGAAGAGTATCAATTGGTCGACCCGACGTCGGGACGCCTGATCCCGAAATGCAGTGAGGTCTTGCGTCAATTGGGCCGCGATCCCGATGCCGACATCCAACGGGAACTACATCTGAACCAAATCGAGATGGCGTCGAACGTTTGCGAAACGCTCGAGGAAGTGCGCGAGAACCTGCAGAAGGTTCGCAAGCTGTTGATCGATGCGGCGGCAAGCACCGGTGCGGCTCTCGTTTCGGCCGGAACCAACCCGTTCCCGTTGCCCGAATCCGAAACGCTGACGCCGAAGTTTCGCTACCAATCGATGGGACAACAGTTCCAACATATCGCCCGCTCGCTGTTCATCTTCGGGTGTCACGTGCACGTCGACATGCAGGACAAAACGCTTGGCTTGCACGTGATGAATCAGACGCGGCGATGGTTGCCGCTACTGCAAGCGTTGACAGCAAACTCGCCGTTCTGGAACGGTCAGGACACAGGTTACGCCAGCTATCGCCGCGAGGTCTGGGTGCAGTGGCCGATGGCCGGCGCCCCGCCACACTTCCAGGATTTGGCTGATTACGAAGCCTGCTTGAGCGAGCTGACGAAATCGGGAGCGATCAAAGACGAGAGCTTCATCTACTGGGATATCCGACTGCCGGTCAAAGTGCCGACGATCGAATACCGATGCGCCGACGTGATCACATCGCTGCAACAGTGCGTCGGGTACGTGGGACTGGTACGCGCTCTTGTGATGCAGACCTGCGATGACATTCAAGCGGGGCGAGAGTACCCGCCGATCCGATCGCATCTATTGTCGTTTGCGATCTGGCACGCCGCCCGCTACGGCGTCAGCGCCGATTTACTGGATCCTTTGACCTGCGAGAAGGCAACGGCGACCGAATCGGCAGCTCGGATGCTCGAATACATAGCTCCCGCGTTGGCAGCGTCGGGCGACCGCGAATGCGTCGAAGCGTTTGTTCAAGATGTCGTGCGAGACGGTTGCGGCGCCGATCGTCAGCGGTTGACGATGCAAACCGAAGGCAATTTGGCGGCGGTTGTGAAGGCCGCGATCAAAGAGACCGCAATCGACACTGCACCAGCAACCTGCTGAAACATTCCTCTCACTCAAACGCCATCCCTTACTCTCTGCTCATGTAGGACACAATGAGTCATCTGTTGATCTCAAATCAAGGCTCCGGTCGAGCCGCGCAAATCGAACAGCTCCGAAATGCATTGGACGCCAACGAAACCCGTTGCGTCGAACTGACCCGCAAGGTCGACTTGCGATCGACGATCGAAGAATCGTTGCAAGGCCGCGGCGACACGGTGATCGCAGCTGGCGGCGATGGCACGGTCAACGCGATCGTCAATGCGCTGATGCAGATCGACAGCTCGCGTCGGCCGCAGATGGCGGTGATCCCGCTGGGAACCGCAAACGACTTCGCCGGTACGCTGGCGATCCCCGACGACATCCAACAAGCGGTTGGGTTGATCTCTAGCGGCCAGTCGGTCGCGATCGATGTGATCCGGATCCGCGGCGACGGTATGGAACAGTATTACGCAAACGTCGCCGCCGGCGGGAACTGCGTCCGCGTATCGGAGGAGCTGACCGATGAAGTGAAGTCGCGGTGGGGAGCGTTCAGCTATCTTCGTGGAGCGTTCGGCGTGCTTACCGATATGAAGAGCTTTCAGATCGCGGTAGAGATCGACGGCGAGGAGATCAAGGACTTCGATTCCTGGGCCGTTCTGGTGGCAAACGGGAAGACAAATGCCGGCCATATCGTTGTCGCTCCGGAAGCCTCTCCCGCCGACGGCCTAATGGATGTGATCTTGATCCGCGATGGCGACGCCACCGACATGCTGGAAATGATCGCCGGTAACCTACTGGGCAACTTCCTCGAGTGCGACCAGATCCTCTTCCAAAAGGCGAGCCGCCTAACACTCCGCTCCGACCCCGCGATGCGATTTACACTCGACGGCGAGGTGATCGAACAGGAACCCGTCGAATTCCAAGTCATGCCCGCAGCGATCAATATGTTCGTGGGCCCCGAATTCGAACAGACCAACGAATAGCATCGCCCCTACGTCGAACCGAGAACTAAATTTTCAGAGACGGTGACTGCCTGAGACGCAAAGGATGCAAACTGCTGCGGTATTTAAAAAGCAGGGGGATTGCCAGAGCGATATTAGAGAAAAAAGCATGGTAAATCGTGAATCGCTCTGTATCTCCGATCCAAAATCGGTGAGCGGCTGTCATTGATTTTAGGTTTGGTTCTACGTACGATTGAGTTAACCGGTGGATGAAATTCGGCTTCAAGCCGTGTGTTGCGGGTCTTCGGATCAGGGCAACCTATATCCGCCGGTTTTTTATTTGGTTGGGATCGGGCGGACTTTTCTTTCGTGTCCAGTAGGTTCCGTAGTTCGCTACTGCGGGATCATCGTGGTCGTGAATTAACGACACTTTCGACCAAATGGCGTGCAAGAATCTGGCTTCGTGCCGTTCGTAGCATCGCTGTAACGCCCAGAGGCAATAATCGGCAAGCTGCAGGCCCGGTGCCTCCCACGGATAAGCAGGCGTGATCTCCAGAATGGGGTTTGCATCGAGCTTATGTTGCTCCAGGAACCTTTGGCGGGTCGTCTCCAGTTGTTGCGTAAGCGCTGCCGTCCTATCCGCCTTGCCCCTGCGTGCAAACGCAATTCTTACATGGCCTTCCTTGTGTAAACGATTCTTGAACAGCATCCGCACGGTTAGATCGTAGAGTTCGTTGGGCTTGTAGCGGTACGTTGAATCCATCGAGTTCCGGCTTTGCACGTACTGCAGAACTTTTCGCATGTCCTTAATGACTGCGTAGAATTTGAAGTCCATGCGAACCAACAATTCAAACACTTTGCTTCGGATTTCAGCATGGTCATCTTTTGCGTGAAAGAACTTGGCTGTTTTCCCGACCTCGGGCTTCATCGTATGAATCGAAGCATATAGCGGATTGCCCATCAACTCGTATCGAAGCTTGGAAAGTAGTTCTTCGACTGCCCGATCCTCGGCACAGCGAACCATCCCCAGCATGAAGAATTTTGGCGAACCAAGATCGTTCAGGCGATTGCGTCCGTTGGGACCGAACAGCACTCCATCTCCTGCTTCGTCGACGTAATATGTCGACAGATCTGGCCTACCTTCCTCGTTCATACCAGCCCCGCCGATGAGCTTCGCTCAAGTAGAGAACAGAGAGTTGCAAATGGCCTGACATATATATTCTCCACCGTGGTTCCAACAACAGAAACGAGAAGTCCCGCAAGCTTGTCCGTGGAGATATCTACTTCGATCAGTGATGTTGATTTCCCGACCGCTCGACCAATTGCGATAACTTTTCAAGATCGCTCCGTTTTAACAACCGATAGCCATTCTCAAGATTGCGATACATCGGTACGTTCCCACGCTCGTCCACTCTCATCGGGGTGTTTTATGTAACGCGAAGAATCTCCATCACATCCCCCATTTCCACGCAATCTGCTTGTTGATCATCGATTGTTCATTCTCTCCGCTTCTGGTCACTGCCCCCGAGCCTACCGGAGTATGAATTGCCACGATATGCTGTGGAAACACTCGAAACCGCCAGGAGCAAGATGTGACGACCGCGACCGCTAAGACGATTCAGATGATGGAGCGTTTTAGAATGGCAGCAGTTTTCGGCAGCGGCGACCAACAATCTCGTCTTCCTGCCCAACCGGTCGACCAGACCGAGAGGTCGGCCTCGCGCGGATTTGTCACACCAGTTCCTTTTGCGCCGCCTGCCGCAGATTGTCGATGAACTGCAGTTTCTCGACGATGGCTTCGGAGTGGATCTCGGGGACGAGATCCAATAGCCCCATGTCGCGATTGAATTCGTTGGCGACGATGCCGATGTCGCGGTAAGCGGTTAGCATCTGATTAAAATCGGTGCCGTCGGCGGTGACTCGCGTGCGGTCGAAGTGCCGTGCGGTTTCGACGACCGCCACAATATCCATGTAACTGGCAAACGTCTCGGCAAAGTCCTCCCACGGATGCATCGTGGCATAAGCGGAGATACAGCGACCTTGCCAGTTTGGAGTCGCACCGTCGGCGTAATATCGCTTCTGAGCATCCGCGTAGCTTGGTTTGCGTTCATCGCCAAAGAGCGAACGAAAAGCGTCCAAACTATTTGGTTCCACCAACAGTTGCCAATAGTAGTGCCCCAGTTCGTGGCGGAAATGGCCTACCAGCGTTCGCTGTGGCTCGCCGAATTCGACACGCGTCTGCTCGCGATGCACGCTGTCCGCCTCGGCGATGTCGATCGTGATCACCCCGTCGGCGTGGCCTGTCGAAACCGGCTTGATCGCCGATGACTTGAATTCAAATTGCAAAGCGGGGCGATCGTCGGCCAAACCGCTATCGGCTTCGGAGACGATCGGCAAACCAATTCTTTCGATATCGAACAGCACACGATGCTTGGCCATCTCCAGCCGCTGCCACTTCAGCAAATTGTCGCCCACCGTGAGATCGGGAACGACAGAATTGAGTCGGCAGTAACGACAGAGGGTCTGTTCGGTCGAAGCGTCGACGCCGCAGTTGCAAACCGCGTGCTGTGTGGCATTGGAACACATTCGGCACTCGCGATCACAGTGATCGCAAACCAATACCCCGTCGTCGGCAACCGCCATCGAACGGACCGCGTTGCAATGCGGGCACATCGCCGTCGGCCGATTGCAGGCGACACATTGAACGCTGGCAAAGAAGAGGGTGCCGCCGCACTGACAATAAAAGGATCGCATCGGATCGGAGCCGTTGGTTGGATTGTTGTTGAAGTGAATCGAGCTGTCGAAGGGAGACAGTAAACGTCGACGCGCTCCCCACGGGACTGCGTATAGAAAGCGTCAGCGGGTCGAGGAAGCAAATAGGATGCCGCACCACATCGGCGGCATGGAATATCTATGACAAAGCACACCGGGCGAACATGAAGGCCTCGGCTGGATGTGGCCAGCGAGCGGAGGAGCGCGATTTGAAGCCATCGCGAACGCTAACCGTCCAGCTTTTGTGAATCGACGAGGAGAAAAGGGACAGATATCAGCTATCAGCGCGATTGGCACGACAATCGCGTTACCGTTCCCTTCAGCGAAACGAGTGGCTGCTGATGTTCACAACCACCCTTCGCAGCTTTCTGTTCCTCAAACCATATTGGAGATCGCCATGTTAGGCTGGGCTTTAACTTTTCTGATTATCGCATTGATTGCCGGAGCTCTGGGCTTTGGAGTTGTCGCCGGTACCGCAGCAAGTATCGCGAAGATCTTGTTCGTCGTCTTCCTGGTCCTGTTCGTGATCAGCCTGATCGCAGGTCGCCGCGGCCCCGTGGTATGACCGGCGATCGATTCGAATCGTCGCTCTGCGTGAAGCGCACCGCCACGATCTCGATCGCCCGATCGATGCCCTTTGCAACGGCGAATCCTCTCCCCCGTGCACTGTGTACGGGGTAAGGCATCGCGGGGACTGGCATCGCTCTGACAACCGCTGCATCAACGACGCAACTACATGTACCGCGGGTCGTCAATCGATCGCAGCGCTGTGACAAAGAAGTCGTCGCGAACAACGATCGCCGCCAGGTCAAAGCGGCAGCGAAGCGAAGCCGACGACAAAAACTTGCGGCGAGCGATCAGTTCGCCGACACGTCGCGATAGAGTTGAATTCCATAAGTGATCACGCGGTCGCGTAGCTTACCGCGGGTGATACCAAGAATTTCAGCCGCTTGGCTCTGATTCCCACCGGTCTCCTGCAAGACCCGCAAGATCACAAAGCGTTCCAGATATTCGATCGTCTGGGCGTAGACGTCGGTCGATTTGTCCCGCAAAAGCCGCTCGACCAATTCTGGCAATTTCGATCCGCAGACGCCTGAGTCGTCGGCGCTATCGGTCGCCAGTTCATCGTTGGTTGCTTCGGCAGTCGCCGGATTATTGGAGTCGCTTGGCGCCGTCAATTCTTTTGGCAACACGTCGGGGACGATTACGGGCATCACGCAATCGAGCACGCATCGCCGGATCACCGCTCGCAATTGGCGAACGTTGCCAGGCCAGCGATAAGCGTTCAGCAGGCCGAGCGTCTCCGGCGCGATTCCCTCGAGATCAGGCTTGTTTAGATCGTGCTTCGCCTGAGTCAAGAAATGCTGCACCAACAACGGGACATCGCTCGCCCGCTCTCGCAGTGGCGGCAGATCGATCGTGACGCCGTTGAGCCGATACAGAAGATCCTCGCGGTATTCTCCTTCTTCGACCATCTTCTCCAACGGGCGATTGGTGGCGGCGATGATCCGCACGTCGGTTTGCAGTTCTTTGTTACCGCCAACGCGTTCGAACCGCTGCTCTTGCAGCACCCGTAAAACCTTGGCTTGTACCGACGCCGCCATGTCGCCGATCTCATCGAGGAACAACGTGCCGCCGTTGCATTGTTCAAACTTGCCGATTCGACGCGTTTCAGCGCCGGTAAAGGCTCCTTTTTCGTGGCCGAACAATTCGCTTTCCAACAAGTTGTCGGGGAGCGCCGCACAATTGACCGCCAGGAACGGACCCTGATCGCGATGGCTGTATTGGTAGAGGGCACGGGCTACCAGTTCCTTTCCGGTACCACTCTCGCCACGGATCAGAACGGGAACATCCTGCTTGCTAACCCGACCGATCGACTTGAAAACTTCCAACATCGGTTGGCTCTTCCCGATGAACAACTCGCTCGAATCATCGGGCAGTTTATCGTCGGCGGCGATCGCCACCGCTACGCTACTCATCTTGCGTTGCTCGATCGCTTTGTTGACCAATTTTTGCAGAGGTTCCACAGCCAACGGCTTGGCGATGTAATCGAACGCTCCCAACTGCATCGCTTCGATCGTCGTTTGACTGCCCGCATCGGCGGTCATAAAAATCACCGGCAAGCGACGGTCGTGAGCGCGGATCTCACAATAGATCGCCATCCCACTGCGGTCGGGCAATTGGATGTCCAACAGCACGACATCAAACGACTTCGACTTGACTTGTTCGAGTCCTTCCTCGCCCGTTAGAGCGGTGGTCACTTCGGCAAACGGTTCGAGCGCTTTGGTGGCCAACAACAGGATGGCTCGGTCATCGTCAATGACCAGGATTTTTGGCATGCATGCTTCGCGCGGTAGGGAACATCCCAAAACAACGCTCCGATCCAAACCGCAAGGGCTTGCCGCGGAGAACCGATCGGTTCATCGTTGACGGCGGAATCGAGGGCTCCGCCCCACCAACTTCGGCGCGTTATTTTGAGTTGCTCATGGATAAATCTTATCGATACGAGCGTTTCAGTATACCAACGTCTTGCAATTCCGAAGAGGTCACAAAAGCGCGAGACGCAGGGCAAATCACTTTTTCAATTCGAGGGTTCAGCCGAGACAAAAACTGGCTTCCCAAGAGTAGAGACGCACCGTGGGAACGGGGCAGTGCGGAACCAGCGACTCAAGGAGTTGCCCAACAGCCCACGCCAATCGTTGAAACCATCGATAAAAGCTACTGCATGTGCACATCTGTCCACACTCATTAGAAGTGGTAAAATGGATGTCGCTCGAACCGAGCGACACCGTCACGTGTGGCTACCGGAACCAATGCACTGGCATAAAATTTGCGTGAAAGCTTTGATTTGGTCAAACCCGCTTCGTCAGGGTAAATGCCAGCCCGTCGAACTCTCTCTTCACCCAACGCGAACAAAATCATGCCGAACCTCGAACAAACCAAACGCTGTGTGATCGCGGATGATGTTCGTGCATCGCGCGAGATCCTGCGCTCCTGGCTTTGCGATTGCCAATTCGAATGCGTGCTCGCGGCCGATGGCGACGAGGCCTGGGAAGCGATTCAGCGCGAGCCACCCGACCTGTTGATCACCGACATCGAAATGCCCAATTGTTGCGGTCTGAAGCTGCTGCAGCGTGTCCGAGCCGACCCATCACCGCAAATTCATTCGATCCCCGTCGTGATGATCACCAGTTTGCACGATGGGCAGATCGAACAAACGATCGAACGCTTAGGTGGCAACGGTCTGCTGGCCAAACCACTCGACCAATACTCCACCTATGCGATCGTGTTGGCGGTGCTAGCCGCCGCCGGAACGGACCAGGAAAAGTTGATCGTCAGCGATCCCAACGGCAAAATCAGCGGGGATGGTTTGGTCTCGCCAACCTTCCGCCGGTTGTTGAAGCCGTTGTTCTCAAGCGATTCCTAATTCAAGCGGCGGCGCTGCTGGACGCGATCGCACGCGTCCTACTTCACGCAGGAGGCGAGGTCGTAAAGCGATGGACCATCGAAGTCAGTCGTTGGACATTGATCGGCTTACTTAGGTAGTCGTTGCAACCGCACTCGATGCAGCGAGTCATATCCCCTTGCATCGCGTCGGCGGTCAGAGCGATGATCGGTCCGGCAAAACCAAGCTTCCGCAATTGTTGGGCAGTTTGGTAACCATCCAACCGCGGCATCTGCATATCCAACAGAACCAAATCGTACCACTCGTCTCGGGCCAGCTTCTCTCGAACCATCGTCAGCGCGACTTGCCCATCCTCGGCCTCGTCAACCTCCGCCCCCGCTTTGGTCAACAGTCTCCTGCTGAGGAACCGGATGTCGCGACGATCATCGACAACCAAGATCCGACAATTCAGCGTGATCTTTTCGCCAACCGTCTCTTCCTGCGTTAGCTCGGTCGTCAAACGCGGCTGGATCAACGGCACCTTGTCGATGTCACCGGTGGCGATCGTGACGGTAAACGTGCTCCCCTCGTGGAGATTGCTGCAGACCGAGATTTCTCCTCCCAGCATCTCCGTTAAACGCTTGCTGATTGCGAGTCCCAATCCGGTCCCACCAAACTCTCGATTCACATTCCCGTCTCCCTGCGAGAAGGGTTGAAACAGCCGTCGCTTCTGTTTTTCGGACATCCCGATCCCCGAATCGACGACATCGAACTGCAACCGCGGTATTTCACCAGGAAGAAAACGAACGATGATATTGACGCAACCGGCGGTGGTAAACTTGATCGCGTTGCCAACCAGATTGATCAAAATCTGCTTCAAGCGTTTGGGGTCGCTCTGAATTTCCGCGGGAATAAATCCATGGTATTCGACATCGAGTTCCAGCTTCCGTTCGGTCGCCCGCACCTCCATGATCGAACGGACATCTTCGACCAATCGGTTGGGTGCAAACCGCTCGTTGCGGATATCGAATTTCCCCGCTTCGATTTTGGAAATATCCAAGATGTCGTTGATAATATCTAACAAAAAATCGCCGTTGCGACGGATCGTGCGAACATACGCCAACGTCTCGTCGTCGTTTAACTTTTCCGCGATCAAATCGGTGTACCCCAAGATCGCGGTCATCGGCGTGCGGATCTCATGGCTCATGTTGGCCAAAAACGCACTCTTGGACTCATTGGCTGCGACCGCTTGTTCGCGTGCTTCTTTCAACGATTGTTCGAACTGTCGCTGCTGCGTAATGTCCAATAACGTTCCGATCAACTGAGTCGCTTTACCATCCTCGATCCCCTCGCCGGTGAACAACGGCTTGGCCTGCAACCGGACCCAGCGAACATCACCGTTAGGACAAACGATCCGATGATCGATTCTGCGGTCGGCCGAGTGGGGATGTTCGACCAATTCACGGTAGTGCCTGTCGCAGGCCGATCGGTCATCGGGGTGGACCCAGTCCAACATTTTGCCAACAGGGATCTGCGATTCATCCTGGTCCTCACCCGCGTCGACAATTCCGACCAACCGCTTCAGCTCTTGCGAATACGTCACGGTCCCTTTCACCAGATCGGCGTGCAACATCCCAAAGCCGGCCGCTTCGGCGGCGCTTCGCAGCCGTTCCTCGCTGAGTTTGATTGCCAGTTCGGATTGTTTTTCGTCGGTGATATCCCAGTTCAAGCCATGCATCCGAACGACGTTGCCGCGATCGTCGCAGAGCACCGTCCCAACCCCCGCCAGCCAACGGATCTCGCCGTTGGAACGAACGATCCGGAACTCGGTGTCATAATCGTCTTGCCCCGCAGCCGCCTGTTTCCAAACCGATTGAAGCGCCGGCACATCCTCGGGATAGACATACTGGAAGAACAGATCCATCGTCGGATTCTCGATCGGTTCGATGCCCAGCAAGGCGAACATCCCCGGTTCCCAAACGCTTTTGTCCTCGGACCATTCCCACGCCGCCATGCGTCCCGCTTTCAGCGCCATCGACATTCGTTGATTGCTTTCGACCAATGCCAAATCGGCTTTCTTGCGGTCGGTCACATCGCTAGTGATCCCGGTAAGCGACACCGGGGTCCCGTTCTCATCGCGTGTCACGAGCCCCCGCGTCTCGGTCCAGCAGATTTTGCCATTGTCAGCGCGGACGATTCGCCAATCGAAACGGAACTCATTGCTGGTCCCTTCCAACAGCGCCCGCAACTGGGAGGCAGCGAAATCGCGATCGTCGCAATGGATGACCTGCAGCGACGATTCGAACGAACCATCGTAATCTTCCGCCGTCATCCCGAAGATTTCCAGCAATTCATCCGACAGTGTGATTTGGTTTTCGCTGGGATTCCATTGCCAGCTGCCCAACCGACCAGCGGTCAGCGACAGCTTCAGATACTGTTCATTTTTTCGATAATCGGCCAACAGCGAGATCAATTTGGTCCGTTCGATCGATAATTGTTCGGCATGCGCCCTCACCTGATCCTCGGCCGCCTTGCGATCGCTGATATCGACTCCCGACGGGATCAGATATTCGACCTGTCCCCGGTGGTCGAAGACCGGCGCGATCATAAAGTCGATCATCAGACGGTCGTCGCCGCGAGCGAACAGCCCAACATCAAACCGCACCCGTTGACCGGCAAACCCTTTTTGCATCGCTTCGCGAATCTGCGTCTGGACCTGAGCGTCGTAGGTCCACCAGGGACATTCTGCAAAATGCTTGCCGATCACATCGTCGCGCGTCAGGCCAGCGATCCCCATCGAACGATCATCGACCTCCAACAGCGTTCCGTCGCGCCCGATCACACCAACCAGCCCCAATTGATTGTTGATCACGCGACGCAGATGCGCTTCGCGACGCTTCGTTTCCATCTCCGCCCGCGCCCGGTCGATTCGGATAAACAATCGATTGGCAATCTCTTGCAACAGATTTAAGTCGTCGGGTTGCCAGGCGTAGGCGGCCGGTTTGATCGCCGCGACGGAAAACCGAATCTTCTGCTCGGTGACGTACCCCGAATTGCAAAACGCCCCCGCCTGGATGGCGCGAAAATTCTCAGCGAACGCCGGGTCATCGCACTCGCGTTGCGTATCGCAAAGATAGACCTGTCGCCCCGCAAGCAATGCCTGCCGTTGGCTGGGGCCGTGGAAGTCTCGCACCCGATGCGCGCCAGCGATACTGCGGAGGCCATCGTCGTGATATTCAAAGATCACTTCGGCAGATTCTCCCATCTGATCGAACTCGACGACGCAACACCGCGACAGACCCATATATTCAGCCGTCCGCGTGACCGCGACTTGCATCAAATCGAAATCGGACATCAACGGACTGAACTGTGCTTGCAAGTCGGCTAAAAATGCGAGGTTCAATTCGCCCCGCTTGCGATCGTCGATATCGATGTTCATGCCCACCCAGCGACGGATCGTCCCGTCATGGCGATGCTGGGATACGGCCCGTACATGATTCCACTTCCAGATCCCCGAATGATGTCGCAGCCGATATTCGAACGAAAATGGTTCCCCCTTGTCCAACGCGATCCGCCATGCCGCGATGGTTGCGTCGCGGTCTTCTGGATGCACTGCATCGAGCCAGCCAAACCCTTTCCATTGGTCGAAGGTTTGCCCGGTGAACGCCCGCCAACTGGGCGAATCTTCGACGATCTTCCCTTCCGCGCTGGCGATCCAAACAATCTGCGCCGAGACTTCGACCAACGACTGAAACAATTCCTGACTGTTGCGCAACTCGCTGACATCGGTAAACGTGACCACCAGCCCTTCGGCCTGTCCGGTGTGCGATCGATAGGTCAACACGCGGCGGATATACGATCTGCCCGATTTCGCCACCACCGTATGTTCGATCGCTTGCCCTTGGCGAATCGTTGCCGGATCGGGCAGCGGCGGCATGTTTTCGACATGTGGCACAAACATTTCCAACGGCCGTCCCACGTCGGTGGGGATCAATCCATAGATTTCTTGAATCGCCGGGGTGTAGCTGCGAATCAGCAACTGGCGGTCCAAGAAGATAGTGGCGATTTGCGTGCTGCGGAGCAAATTTTCCAAGTCGGCGTTGGCTCGCGACGTCGCATCGCTACCCAACCGAATCTCTTCCTTAGAGGCCTCTAATTCTTCGTTTGCCGACTGCAGTTCCTCGTTCATCGACAGCAGTTCTTCGTTGGACGACTTCAGCTCCTCATTGGCTGCTTCCATGTCCTGCATCGACCGATCCAGATCGCAGCGGACCGTTTCCAATTCCCGCTCCATCTCCGCGATGATCGAATCGACATCGTGCTCTCCGACCGTCTGCTTGCCTTCGACCTCTTCGCGACGGAACGGCAAACCGACATCGTGAAAGACAACCATCAACAGCGGTTCGTCTTCGCCCACTTGCGGCATCGGTTGAACTGTCAACATCACGCGCTGCACCAGATCGCCAACGCGGATCGATAGATTTTCATGCTCCACGCGACGCCGCAATTGCTTCGCCTCTGCGATCGCCGCGCGCAACCCGATCCGCAACCCGCGGTCGACCAGTTTAATAATGTTCGTTTGAACGGGCCCTCCGGAGAGGTTCAAGTATTTATTAATGTTAGGCGAACTGGTCAGCAACTGGCCCGCGGCATCGATCACTGCAGTTTTAGGGGTAAATTCGTCCAACGCAATCTTCTGCATCAACTGCGTCAGATCGACCTCCGTCTCGCGGTCCGGCGTGGTGTCGCGGCGGCGTGGTGTCTGGGAACCGAGCGTCAGGTCCTTGGCCCCCTGCGTCGCCGTTCCCTTGCGTTGCGAAATCCGCAACCGGGCATCGACCGGACGGAACAATTCGCCATGCGAAGCGATGTTTTCGCTGGGTCCAAGAAACAGGTATCCCGATGGGCGGAGCGAGTAATGGAACAAGGGGATCAATTTGTTCTGCAAATGCGGCCCTAGATAGATCAACAGATTGCGACAACAGATCAGATCCTGCCTAGAAAAAGGTGGATCGTGGATCAGATTGTGCGTTGAAAACAGCACGATATCGCGAAGCTCTTTGACCACCTGATAGCGTTTGCCCAGTTTGACGAAAAAGCGTTTCAGCCGCGCCGGCGAAACATGTTCTTCGATCCCGATCGGATACGAACCGGCCCGGGCGATAGCCAACGCCCGCTGGTCGATATCGGTTGCAAAGATCTGCACCTCCGGCGGCGCGGCGATCGAATCCATCGCTTCGCGACACAAGATCGCCATCGTGTAGGCTTCGGATCCATTGGCGCATCCGGCAACCCAAATCCGAACACAATCATTCGGGCCACGATGTTCGAACAACTTTGGCAACACCCGCTGTGCCAACGTCTCAAACGCCTCCGGGTCGCGAAAGAAGGTCGTCACACCGATCAACAGTTCCTGAAACAGCGTCTGCGATTCTTCGTGGTGATGTTGCAGATAGTCGACATAGTCGCTTGCCGTGGCGATCTTCAACACTCGCATGCGGCGTTGGATGCGGCGGGCGAGCGTATTGAATTTGTAGTGCTGAAAATCGTGCTCGGTCGCCTTGAACAGGGTTTCGGCAATCGTTGGGATCGCTTCTTCGATCTGATCGCACAATCGTCGACGCGTTGCCGGGCTCCGCAAGCTCGCCAAATGCTTGCCATACTGCAACAGCTCTGCGGCGATTTCCGATGGCATCATCACATGATCCGCCACGCCAGTCGTCGCGGCGCTGTTTGGCATCGAATCCAATTTGGCCGATGTCGGATCCTGTGCGAATGTTAAACCGCCGCGGTCGCCGATCGCTTTAAGTCCCAACGTGCCATCCGTTCCCGATCCCGAAAGAATCACGCCGATCCCCAACTCTCGCTGCTCATCGGCGAGCGAATGAAAGAAACCATCGATCGGTTTTGGTTGCTGCAGCGGTGTCGGTTGTTCCACCGCGATCGCCGCACCGCTCTTCAGCTGAAAAAGTTTGTGCGGCGGACAAACATAGACCTTCCCTGGCTCCAACATCGTGCCATCGGTCAGCTCTATCACCTCCAGGGCAGTCCAACTGGCGATCCGATCGACCAAACCCGACTCGGCATCCGGTTCGGCCTGACGAACCAAAACGATCGCCATTCCAGGGGCATCCCCCATCGCGGCCAACATTTCCTCGAACGCGTCCAATCCACCAACCGACGCGCCGACAGCAACGACCAACGGTCGCGGGGCAGAGTTCAAACGATTCGGCGAGCTTTGCAGATCATTCATACAGATGAGCCCAGGCTGGCCAGCGGTCACGGTGGATTCGATCGAAAACAGAGCTGGTCGATCGCGGCGCGATCGATTGGTTTCCCACACTTCCTACCTCGTGCAGGAATCTCCGGCAATACGCCACGATGTCCCCCGACGAGCTTCCGCTGCAGCTGGGCCGCCGGAATGTTGCTGGACTTTCGCTCCACGCAGATCCTTGGCATACGAAATACAAACTCAGCCACCAATATTGATTGAAGAGAATTCAGTTCGACCGGTCAACTACCTTCCGCCCCAGGCAAAGTTACCCGGGGTGGGCGTCGTGTGGAGCACATCGCATGCCACGCGCCGGGCGGTGTGTCAGCCCGCCGCTCGACCAAGTTGGTCGATAGGAGCGCATCGCCGCTGCCGCGGCTGGTGAATCATCGCCTCTTTTTGGCAGCCGCGTTGGAGAATTGCACGCTCGACAGTACATGGCACGCTCTTTGCATCTCCACCGCTGGCAGCGTGGCAACGGCGTTCACGCTCAAACATTTATTTTCGACCTCAAACCGGAGCGACCCCAATGAGCCTTGAAACAAAGACAAACCTCAACGAGACGACCGTTACCAAGTTGCAGAAATTGATCCGCGCAAACATCGACGCCTACGATGGCTTTCGCGAATCGGCCGACGAGATCGCCGACAACAACTTGTCCACGCTCTTCCGCCAGGTCGCGACGGAGCGATCCGCGCTGGCGACCGAACTGCAAAACTACGTCGAATGGAATGGCGCCGAAGCGGAAGAAGACGGCTCGGTCGCCGCGAGTGTTCACCGAGCCTGGATCAACGTCCGCAGCAAGATCAACGGCGGCGATCCCTACGTAATTTTGATCGAGGCCGAACGGGGCGAAGATCACATCAAGCACGCTTACGAAGATGTGCTGAAAGAAACCGCCGGCAGCGCGATGAACGATGTTCTGACGGCGCAATATGCGATCGTCAAATCGGGGCACGATAAGATCCGCGACCTCCGCGACAGCTACAAGAACAAGTAGTTTTCGGCAGAAGTGAGCGGCGACGATGCCGCATCGTGCCTGCTGACTATTACGAACGATAACAAACGTGCTGGCGAGCTCTCGATCGCTCGTCAGCCTCCGAACGAGCAACGCCCAACCGAGGAATTCCCATGAACGCGACAAAAGATCTGATGTATACGTTTTTGCTGATCTCGGCCTTTGCGATGAGCCTCCTGCTGGTCGGATGCGACAACAAAGAAGAGATTCTGGATGTCGACACGCCCAACGGAGGCGGCGTCGAAATCGAACGCTCTCGCGATACCGGTGCGATCGATATCGAAGTCGACGAATAATCCGCATCGCGTCGGTCCCTTCCTCCGCCAAGCCGCACTGAGCACCATGAAACATGAGCAACGCACACGCTAAACAAGCCCCTCCGCCGAACACCGCAGGCGTGCTATCGGCGCGAATCTGTGCTGTCACGCTCGTTTTGTACGGGGCCTATTACGCTCGCAGCATGATCGTCCCGATCGTCACGGCGGTCGTGCTGTATCTGGTCCTCAGGCCCCTGGTGCGACACGCCCAGCGGCTTGGCGTGCCGCCTGCCCTAGGGGCCATCGGGACGATGGTCGGCTTGTTGGTCCTGCTTAGCTTGGGGACGTTCTTGGTGTTGCAACCGGCGAAAGAGACGATCGCCGAAGCGCCGCGTCACGTTGCTGTCGTCAAGGAGAAGTTGTCGACGATTACCGACAAATTGAAAGCTGTCGACCGCGCCGCGGAGGACTTGACCGAGCCGTCGGACGAAGCCGTTGCCGAAGAGATGGAGGAAGAAAAACCGGTCCCGGTCGAAATCAAACAACCCAACTGGACAAACAACCTGTCCTATCTAAGTGGCACTGGAAACGTGGTTTCGTTTTTAACGATCTGCGGCGCGATGCTCTATTTCCTGCTGGCCACCGGCGACAACTTGCTGCGCAGTATCGTTCGGGCGCTACCCAATATGACAGCCCGCCGCCGGTTGGTTGAGGTGCTGCAAAACGTACAGGAAGGTCTCGGCAGCTATCTCGCCCAAGTCACGACGATCAACGCCTGTCTGGGCCTTAGCGTGGGGATCGCATTGTGGATCCTTGGCATGCCATCGCCTGTGCTGTGGGGAGTGATGGCGTTTGCCTTCAACTTCATCCCCTTGGTCGGCGCGATCGCCGGAGCGTGCATCATCTTTGTCGTCGCCCTGGTCAACTTCGAACCAACCTACTACGCCTTTGTGGTCACCGGAACTTTCTTGGCGCTAACCTCTCTGGAGGGTCAATTCTTAACGCCCGCGATCTTGGGACGCTCGATGAGCATGAGTCCCGTGCTGGTGTTTGTGTCGATCGTTGTCTGGGGATGGATGTGGGGCGTGGTAGGAGTCTTTTTATCGGTGCCAATCCTGATCGCCGCGCGAATGACTTGCGAGTCTTACGACGGACTGGCACCGTTGGCCACGATCCTGGGAGCCGCAGACCCCGCCCCCGCAACGACATCCGCCACGGTGCGGTCGCCAGAACCAGACGTTGATGAACCGTCGCAGGTCGTTCGCATCGATCAACCAGCGACCGAAGCGGCACCAGCGTCTTAACCCGGTGCGGGGCACAGGGTGTCAGCTCGCGCGGCGGTTCGCACGACGCTGGACGAAGAACGGCTACTGCGACAGGCGAACGCTGCCACCCCGCATCGGTTGGACCTGGATCGGAGCCGACACTTGCGACGTCCGATTGCTGGCCACTCCCGAAAACAGATTTTGTCTGGCCAACGCATCGATACGTTTGTCCGCGAGGTATTCCAGATAATCGTGATCGCTTCCGACGCTTTGCGACGCATCGAATTGCCGAATGCGATCACTGGAAATCTGCGATCGGTTCATCCCGCAGATTCCCGTGTAACCCAACGCGGGCGTATTGTCGTCGAGCTTCAGGAAGCGATACAGTTTTAAATACTGATCGCGCGTATTGTGCAACAAGAACAACCGATTGACGGGACACAACGCTTGCGACCGAGTCGTGATGAAACAGTCGTTGCGGATCGCCGGGGCTACCAACCCAAGATTCACGCGAGGTGACGATACAGGCGTATTGGGCAATCGCGATCCACACAGCGATCCACCTCCCATCAGATGCATCGCCCCGATCGCCAATCGTCCGCCAAAGCTGTACCCAATCACCGCAACCGGTTCCTGAGTTTGCACTGCGGTTATCAAGCGAGCCAAATAGAAGGCGTGCAGATCGGCGCGTCCTGCCTTCACGCGGACGTCCCGAACCTGTCCCTTGATCTGATCCGCTGGCCACATCCAAATCACAAACCGAATGGATGTCGAAATCGGTCTCGATCCCAAGACGGTTTGATCATAGGTCTGCAAACCACGCCGAATCGCTTTCATTTCGGGGGTCCGATTTCCATGGATCAAAAAGCACGTTTGCTGTTTGCCAGGACCCGCATAAGGGCTGAGAAAGTTCGCAGCACTTTCGTTCACCCAGCGTCCTCCGTCGATCCGCCGACGAAACTGAAGCGATTCGATCGCTGCGTTCCGAGATCCAAGATGGCGGCTGCTGATCGTCCAGACCTCATCGCGCGCGCGAACGTCAAACTCCTCCAATGGAGTCGATTCCAGCTCCGCTTCGATCGCCGCTTTGGTGACCGCATCGGCAGCAACCGATTCCGGAATGGGCTCGTTAGGCAACGACTCGCCCGCTTCGTCGGCGGCGGACATCGTCGGCGCTGGCACCGGATCCGTCGTGATCGGAGCGGCTGGCAGGGTCGCGTCGGCCGCAGACTCGTTCTTCGCGGATTGGTTATTCGAACGCGAAGCATCGTCGTCCGAGGCAACCACCGTGGGAGCACCGATTTGTGGCGTCACCGCAGGTTGCGCGGAGGAAGGAGCAGCGAGTTGAAATAGAAACAACAGCAGTCCGAAGGGCAAACCGTATTGCGTCGTCATGTTTTTACGAATCCGAAAACCAGGGAATATCAGCGGAGACATTCTCGCCGGCTCGAGCGTCCAACGCGACAGTGTTCCGGAGCGATCAACAGCGCAGCGCGGCTGCCGTTGGGCGAAGTGCTCCACAGTCTAGCTCGCCGCTGCGGTCCGCGATGCAGTCTACCAATAATAGAAGCCCGACAACTGCAAAGTTGTCGGGCATCGGATATGCACAAAAGATCCCCACGCAATGGCGGGATCAAGGAACCTTGAAGCGGACTATTCAACCGCTTCCAGTTCGTCCGCCTTTTCCTCGCCCCGCTCTTCGACAGCGTCGGCCTTGTTTTCCCCGCGGACTTCCTTCTGATCGGCTGCGGCTTCGCCTCGATCTTCGATTGCATCGGCTCGCTCTTCAGCGCGATCTTGCACCGCGTCGGGGGCGTTGTCGGTCCGTTCGCGCAAATTCTCCGCCGCGTTTTGCGATTGATCGCGAATCGCTTCGGCTTCCATTTGCGAAGCGTCACGGATTTCTTCCGCTTGATATTGCGTTTGGTCGCGGATTTCGTCGGCTTGCTGTTCAAGCGCCGATTCATCACAACCTACAAACAAAATAGTACTGAGTGCCAAAGCACTTGAGGTTAGCGTCTTCATCGAATTCTCCTTGTATTGCGTTAGCTTTGCTCGCGAACACCCGCAAGCGATGGATCAGGGGAATCGCAAACGTCGTGCCAGAGGCCCGTCGGCCAAGTAAAACGCGATTGCAACGGCGGGATCCGGTCGATGATCGACAACCGTGGACGTTTTTGCAGCAACACCAGAAAGATCGTGAACGCGATGACGTCATCGCGAAGCCGACAACGCACTGTCCAATGCATCGGCGATGCCGCGTTTCAATCTCCGCCAACCGCTCGCCTCGCAGACCAAGGCCTGATTTACTTCCAGTTCGATGCCTGCGTAAAACGGATCGGGAAACCGCCGCCGCAGGGCCGTCGTCAATCCATCGGACCTTCCCAAATAGGGATAGTTCCGACGAACCCGCAAATCCTTGTTGGCGTCTCGCAGCGCGTCGTGCCATCGATCGCAGAACGCCTTCTCCGCGTCGCGGCGTGGATCGTACAACAGGCCGATATCGGCGTTTCGGGTCTGCCCATGCAGCTCCGGAACAAACGTATGCAACGACAAGTGGACGACCCGCGTTGCGATCGACAGCCGGTCTTCGATCCAGGTCTCAACCTGTCGACGATGCGGCCAGTAGTAGCGTTGCAGGATCGCTTCTTTCGCTTCCGCATCCAACGACCGACTGAACTCTGAAAACAGCTGCCGATTTCCGGGCGAGCGGTTTACCTCGACCAACAACCGCGAGACAGTTGTGCGAAACAGGACTGCCGACAAGCGACGCTCTAGTGTCCGCCCAAGGGCCAGCGAGCCGGGATCCCACCCTCGATGGCTGGCGAGCACCTCTTGCGAATCGACAAACAGATCCGCGTATTCGGCGGGAATGTGATTCGTCGCATGCTCACAGGTCAATAACAAGTCCATCCCCAAAGCCTCTTCAGTCGCCTCGCGATTTGGCACCGGGGCAGCGAGTGCGATAAACAAAAACGATCGATCTACGCGGCGGGAAAGGAACGTCCGGCGGACAGACAATCGCACAATACGCGATAAACTTCGCCCAAGCGTTCCTGCCGCAGATCGCCATCAATCGCCCCGACGATCCGCGTTGCCAGCGATCCATGTTGAAGGATCGACCGCAGATCGTCTTCGACACCGTCGATCAACGGTTCGTGTTTGGCCGCCTCGCCGATCAGGTGACGCCACAGTTCTCCCGCGGTGAGCGAGCGATCAGAAATCCCAAACTGTTGCAAATAGGGAGCATCGTCGATCACTGTGGCTTCCGCCTCCGCCGAGACGCGATCCAACAGACGCGACAGCGCCGGTACACTCATCTGTTGTTGCGATCCCAGCGGCTGCCAACGCTCGGCGACCAGTGTCTTCAGCACACCGATCGCCGCGATACAAATTGCGACATCGACCGCCGGATGCTCCTGGACATCCATCACCCGAATTTCGACCGAACCGCGATCGAAGCGAGCGATCGCGCCGCGGGCGTTCAAGAAATTTGCATCGAACACGCCGGCAGTGTCGTAGGGAGCGATCGCGGTTTTCAATCCCGCAAAGATCTCGCGGCGATAGGTCGCTTCGTCGTAGATCGGTTCGGGAATCATCGCGCCGGTCAAAAACGGGACTCGCCTGCAATGCTCGCGGACCTTCTGCATCCGCATATCGCGCCACGGACCGACCTGTCGCTGCACGATCGGCGAACTGGCGGCCAATGCGGGGAGGATCGGCAACAGCAGGCGAACGGCCGCGTGCAGTCGAGCGAATTCGTCGTCGTTGGCAAAAGGAAGGTTCAGGTGGACGCTTTGCACATTGGCCCAACCGTGCGTGAAGCAATTAAAAATGGAATGGTAGGCGTTGTAGATCTCCGCACATTCGTGAGGCCACAATTGCGTCTCGGTCGCCGGATCCATCCAAGGGTGCATCGCGGAGGGCATCAAAATCGCGTCGCTACCAGCCAACGCCTGCTGCAAACGGGCAACGCTCTGCTGCAGACTGCTGGAGAGCTCGATTAGATCGCTGGTCGGTTGCGAACCCTTGAGTTCCAAGACGTGCAGCGCCAGTTCGTTGCTCCACGTCGTGGGGCCCCAATCGAAGTCGCTGGTCGGGCGACCGGCAGCCGACTGGAGTACGCGATCGGCGATCGGACGAACGTCGAGCGTCGCGCGATCGACCACCATATATTCCAGCTCGATCCCAAAGGCTTCGAAGATTGACAAACGCCGCGGCTGGTTCATTGCGTGAGATCCATCGATTTAACCCGCTCGATTCGTCGCAGGAACGACTCCATGACCCGACGATACAAATCGTCGCGGAGAAATTTGTCTTCGACACCGGAATCGAGATTGGGGTTGTCGTTGACTTCGATCACAAAAAACTGCCCATCGGCCTCTTTGATGTCGACTCCATACAGTCCGTCGCCGATCAGATCGGCTGCCTTCTGGGCCAACGCGACCGCTTTCCGCGGCGCCAGTTCGACCGGCATCGTTTCACACTTGCCGTACTTGCCATTTTTTTCATGGGAATCTTGTTTGATGATCTGCCAATGCCCGCGGGCCATGTGATATTTGCACGCGAACAATGGCCGTCGATCGAGGATTCCGATCCGCCAATCGAAATCGGTCCGCATATATTTTTGGGCGACGACCAATTCGGAATCGGCAAAGTAGATCTCCAATTGCCGCGTCAATTCCTCCAACGTTTCGACCTTGACGACGCCTTGGGAGAACGCGCTGTCGGGACGTTTCAAAACACAGGGGAATCCCAGTTCGGCCACGATCCGCGCCGCGTTGCCGCGATACGCGACGATCGTTTGCGGCGTGGCGATCTTCGCTTTGTGCAGCAGTTCGGCCAGATAGACTTTATTGGTGCATTGCAGGATCGATTTCGGATCGTCGATGACCACCAAACCCTCGCGTTCGGCGCGACGCGCCAACCGGTAGGTGTAGTGATTGACGGCGGTTGTCTCGCGAAGGAACAACGCATCGAATTCCAACAGCCGGCCGGCGTCTTCGATCGTCAGCAGTTCCGCATTGATGCCGACGCTGGCAGCCGCTTTGACAAACTTTTGCAACGCTTTCTCGTCCGATGGCGAATTATCGCCTTCGTTGGGGTTGTGCAAAATCGCCAGATCAAATCGATAGGCCGCCCGTTTGACTTTGCCTGTCGACCCGCGGCTGAAGTGCCGCTGAGCCTGTTCGGCAACAAACGGTTGATGCGACGCCGGGATGTCCTCCAATCCGATCGCATGCGCACTCATCAGCCGCCACTTTTTCCGCCGCGCAAATTCGAATCGCAGCAACGGTGCCTGGAACATCGTCGACAGTTCGCGGGCCAAGCGGTTGTATCGGGTGGCGAGATTGCGCCCGAAATAGACGCTCATCGAAAACTTGTCCGAATGCAGCGGCGTCAAACATTGGTTGATCAAGCCTTCCAATTCCAACGGCACCAAACGGATCGCCTGTCGCTGTTCTAAGTCTTGAATCGTCACGACGCTTGGAAACGGGCGATGCCCGCGAGCTTCCGCCAACAGCGACACGTAGTAGCCTAAACTCTGGTAACGGTACGACCGGGCCAGGTTATAGATCTTGATGTTCCGGCGACGATTCCAGTCGGGGCTGGTCAGATATTCGTGCGGGTCAAGGATCTCGACGTCGGGGATGTTGCGTATCCAATCCTGTTCTGCCTCGGTAACGATTACGACAGCCATCGATCTGCAAAGTCCTTCAGCTAGGTTAGTGGACGCAAGACCAAGAAATTGGAATCAAACGTCACGATGCCCAACAACACCGCCGCGGCAACGTGATCGATTGGCGACCAATAGTAGGGCTGCGAGGCGCCACTGGAATAGGGATGCAAGGGATCGGCAATCATCACCGCATCGGCTTCGTCGTCGTACCCGCTGAGCACAACAAAATGGCCGACCGGTTCACCGGTCAAATCATCGGGCACGCTACTGATTCCACGATCATCGGGAGCCTGAGGTCGCTCGCGCGATTCCTGATACAAAAACGTGGCGCTCAGTCCCGCGAGCATCGGAACGCGATCGGTTAGATGTTGGCGGATCAACGGCCGTTCCAACGGCTGCATCAGCACCTGGCCCCCTAACGAAACGAACCGCAGATAGGCATCGGTCGCCACACTCAAACGGGGATTCGCATCTCCCTTGGCATCGCGTTGTCGCTGCAACCGTTCGGCCAGATCGACTTCGGAACGATTGAACCAAGTCGGATCGAAGACTTGGACATTGTAGGTGTAGATCGATGCGGAGAAGCCGCGAACCAAGGCGTGGCAGGCCAGTTGAACCGCCAGCGTTCCCCCCATTTCCAGTTGAGGAATGTCGGCCAGGATCTGAGCGACCGGCATATGGACTCCCCAGTAGCGGTAGATCGCCTGGAGACAAGTCGCTCCACAGGCGGAATCCGTCGGCTGGGGTTCAATCTCAACGGGTAGTGTCAGCTTCATACGTGCAGGCGAACGGCAGAGACCATCGAACGCCGGCCTCGATCGATGAGCCGGTTTGCGCATGATAACACCAGCCGATCGATATTGAGAAGGACTCAATTTGAAAATCGAATTGTCGCAGTCGCTGCGTGCGCTCTTGGTTGGGCCTTCGTTCCGACCTAGAATAGAAAACCCGCGATGCTGGCAGCGTCGCTGATCGGTCGGCGATGAATCCGCTCGCTGGCCGCCCCCCTTCAACGAACCGAATTTTCAAACACTCAAACCGGAGAATCCAATGCGATTCATGGTCTATGTTGTCGCCGTTCTGATCGCCGCAGGCATCGTCTTTGTCATGGGCAAGCCCACCGAAACGGCTCAACCGAGCGATTCGAACGTTGCTAGCAGCACCACGCTTGCTGTCGACACAGGTTCGGATGTCGACGTCCAAAGCGTGGCTCTTAGCGTCCCTGGAATGCACTGTGCGTTTGGCTGCTACCCAACCGTCAAGGAAGCGTTGGAATCGGTCGACGGAGTCCAAGGTGTCGAACTGGCCAAACAGAAAAGCGAGACCGAACTGGACAACAAAACCGTCTTCGTGACCTACAGCAACGCCTTTAACTTGGAAACCGCTTTGGCGAAGCTGGAAAAAGCAGGCTTCGACGCCACCAAGATCGACGCCAACTAATCGCGTCTCTCTCAATCGACTCGGCAGCCGCAGACTCTCTGCGGCTCTCCGATTTCTGATTTCAACAGCAGTTCATGCGATGCGGCCACCGCTTCCCCCTGGTCGCCCGCGGTGGCGAGACTTCCGTTGATATCATTCCGCCAGCAGCTTGGCGAACAAAAAAGCTTGCGCATTGGCAAACGGGGTCTTCGAGTGTCCGGGGATCGCCAGATGGCATTCCTGCCCGACGCTATCGGCTTTCTCTTTCATCTTCACGCCATAGACGGGGTGATGAATTCCGTGCCCCGCATTTTTTGATGGCAGCGTCATGTCGGCGGAATAGGTCATGAACAGCGGGGGATCGTCGGCGCTGACGTGATTGTAAGGCGAGAATTCGACATACAGATCGTGATGCTTGTCGTAGTTGGCCAACGCCCCGGCCATCGTCGCTTCGCCGACCGCCATGTTGATCATCCGATGCTTCAACACGCCCGGTCCCAGCCAGGGCTCGATCACCTTGGGGTCGATCGAGGTCTGTCCCGAAGAGACGGCAGCGGCGGTGACTCGCGTCGATTCTCGCGCGATCGGATCATTCGATTTCGGATCGGCCAGATCATCGTGACACAGCAGCCACATCGATGTGCATGCCCCGGCGCTGCCGCCGGTCAGGGCGATGCGGTCGGGGCGGATGTCCCACTCGCTCGCCTTGCTGCGAATGAACTGGATCGCGCGAGCGGCGTCGTGGACCGGAGCGGGCAACGGAACTTCGCCGGTCAACCGGTAATTGATCGCAGCATAAGAGATCCCTTTGTCGAGGAACGGTTCAACGTCGGCAGGGCGCCGCTTTTTGTCGCCCCCAGTCCAGCCACCGCCGTGGATGTAGACCAACAACGGACGTGGCCCTTCGCCTTCGGCTTGCCAAAAGTCGATCGTCTGCAAGCGATGCTCACCGTAAGGGACGTTGGCACGGGTGGGGGGATCTGCCGCCGAGGCGTGGGATGCGACGATCAGCAAAGCAGCGGTTGCGGCAACCGATAGTAGTTTCATCGAGTTGGGTTCCAGAACGAAGGAGAGATCGTTGAGCCGGCACGCGTTATCGCCGGATTGTCCAAGGAAACCGGACGCTCGCGCGTGCCGGCTGATACCTCAAATTGAAACACGGAATGGCCCTGGGAGCGTTGTCAAAATGGTCGCGGCGATTGGGGCCGCTATGTTATAACAACGGCAGAAACATGTTTCTATCAAATCCTACATCGAACGCCGCGGCACGCGGTCACCTTGGTTGTCGTGGCATCACCGGCAAGACCAAGGATGCGACGTTCACCGCAGGCCTCGCGTCACCCGGTCGTCAGTGACCCCAAATTGCAGTACAACGGTGAGCGAGAGGAGCGTCAAGGAAACGCAATGCCGAAAGGTTTTTTTTCGCAAGGTCTGTGCATTTTATTGAGCGAACCAGTTTCGCTGGATCGGATCGCGCAAGCGCTACGCGATTTTGAGATCGTGGGACAGCCGACCGGAGGAGACGACGAATTGATCGACCAGCCATCGTTGCTGGTCGGATACCGTCCCGAAGTCGACGGCCAGGTCTTGTTGAGCGTTGTCGAAAACCGCTGGCCCGACGAGATGGGGGATCCCCAAGACCAGCCCGATGTCTTTGTCGCTTGGTCGCTGGGGCAGTTTGGCCCGTTGGCCTATCCGGGCTGTCTCGAACGATCGACCGAGCAAGCTTGGGCCTGGGAAGACAGCCGCGACGTCATCCAACAGCACACCTGCTTTATCCGGATCCTGTGCAGCTATGTGATCGGCGTTGCCGACGACGATGCGCCCCTGCTGCCAGACGATTACGACGCCATCGACGAGATGGAATACCTGACGAAGATCGCTGCGGCGCTGCTGACGATCCCCGAAGCGCTCTGTTACTTCAACCCCGGCGGCGAGGTCTTGCGAGACCAGGACGGTCTGCGCGAAGGGCTGAATTACGCTTGGTGCCACCATCTGCCTCCGTTGGACATGTGGACCAATGTACGTCTGTTCCGCGCGACCGACGATTGGTCGTTGATGGACACCGTCGGCAATGGACAATTCGACCTGCCCGATGTCGAAGCGGCCTACCAGGCGGATAAATACGAAGCGACCGACGTGGAAGGTTTCCTTCGAAACGCTTCGCTTTACATGCTCAAGGAAGGGGATGTGATCGAAGAAGACGATACTGCCGACGGTCCCGGCGACATCGTTTGGCGAGCGATCTTGTGCGACGATGCGTTGACCGATCCGCCGCGGCCGACCGTCCGTTGGTTCCCAGACGACGGCACCGAAGCCCCCTCCGAATTGACCGACACGGGGATGTCCGACGACGAGATCGAAGAACAGCTGGACGAGCTGATGGACTTCGAAGACCCCGACGACGACAACGAACAGCCTTTCTAAAGGCGTTGTTGCGGCAGCGCGACCGACCGCGAATCCCCCTCGCGGCCCCCGCCTCTGGTTGCAATTCGATCTTGACACGCGCCGCCCGTTCGACGATCTATGTTCCGATGCGGCAACGGCTTAACGCAACGAATCTACTCCTGCTCCACGTGCTCTGCCTGATCGGTGCAGCGAGTGGCTGTGGGGTGTTGCGCGGCGACGTCCCCGCCCAAGAGATCGCCGAGAGTCTACCGACGCCGGCCAAGCTGGTCGTCGACCTAGCCTCATCGGCCGGGCCATCGCAGCGCCGCGATTGGCGGCCCGAACTGAGCGTGTTGCCGTTTGCGGAACTGGACGACGATAAAGACAAAGCGGTCATCCACAACGTACGGCAATGCCGCTGGCGTTCCAGCGATGATTACGACGTCAAACACTCCGATTGGAAGTTCCGATGGGAGGATGTCCAAGCTGTCGACTTCATCGTCGTGCCGTTTCAAGACACGCCAATGCTAGCTCACACCATGATCAGCTTTGATCTGGGTGACGATCGCTACTTGGCACTCAGCGTCGAAGCCCGGCTGGAAGCGGGGGAGACCTATTCACCGATCGCCGGAGTGGCGAAGCAGTTCGATCTGATCTACATCCTTGGGGACGAAACCGATCTGTTGGGATTGCGAGCCGAGGTGCGGCGCAACGACATCTTCTTGTACCGCTCGCGAGCGACACCGCAACAATCGGCCCAGATCTTGCGTAGCGTCTTGGAACGCTGCAATCAATTGCGGCAGACGCCCGAGTTCTACGACTCGCTGCGGAACAGCTGTGCCACGAACGTCGCCGATCACATCGCCCCGTTCGCCCCGGCGAGCCTGATGACCGATTGGCGATTGATGATGCCCGGACACAGCGACAAACTGGCGTACGATCTGAAACTGATCGACACCTCGCGGCCGTTTGAACAGGTCCGCCGCGAAGCCTTTGTGAGCCTGAAAGCACGGCAACACTTGGGCGATAAAAACTTCTCGCGGCTGATTCGCGAATAGCCATCCAAATCGATCGACGCCAAGGTCTCATCGCCCCCCCTCTCCAATCGATCGAGAGGTGGCGCCCGCCACGAGACCGGCCGGTCGCAACCGCCACTGGTTCGTCAATATCAGACACGTCAAAGCAAAAAGGCCGGACGCCGACACGGGGAAAACGCGTCGACACCGGCCGATAGCGTGAAGGAGGCAACCGGCGGAGCCTAGCTGCCTCGACAAGCTTTTTATCGCGAACGATCTAGAGTCCGAACTCGCTGAAGTACTGATCCAGCGAAGCGTCCGATTCGTCTTCATCCTTCTCGTCGTCGATCACATCGACAGCGATCTGATCCAGAACGTCGTCGAATTCAACGACCGCGACGCTGGCGACCGAATCGTCATCCATCGACAACACGACAGCATCTTCTGGCAATTGCTCGCCGAACGAATCGGCTTCGGTCAGCAGCGTTCCACTGGCGACAATCGACGTTTGGGAAGGAAGCGCCCACGTCTGTTCCGCCTCACCCGCTGCGCGAGTCTGCCGATTCAAGTGGTTCAGGATCACCAACGCATCCAACGGTTGAACGATGCCATTTCCATTGACGTCGTAGAACGGTCCGTTGACCGGATCGATCACATTGTCTTGGACCAGGGCGTCGACGTTGTTCTCGGTACTGCGATTCAGATGGTTCAGAATCACCAACGCATCGATCGCCGAGACATACCCACTGACATTCACATCGGTAACGCTCATCGCGTTCTGCCCCATGCTCGCCGCGATCGGAATCGTGACCAAGACCGGATCGGACGCGAAGCCCGACGCGTCCTGAATCGTAAACAAGAACGAATCGACACCACTGAACCCGCCGGGGCTGCGGTAGATCATCTCGCCAGTGTTGGGGTCGACCGAAACCGAACCACCGTTGACGGTCGCGATGGCACCGGGAACGGCGGGGTCCGCCGATCCGAAGACATGGATGCTGGCTGGATCGAGCGTAAGTCCACCGTTGATCCCCGCATCGGTGACCGGATTCAGGGCCATGCTTCCACCCGACACGATCTGGCGAGCAACCACCGTATCGATCTGCGGCGTCGGCGTGACGTCCAGATAGACGGTTGCCGTTGCCGAGCGGAGCCCCTGTGCATCTTCGATCGTATAGGTGAACTGATCGGATCCCAAATAACCATCGACTGGCGTGTAACGAATCTCACCGTTGGGCTGAATCACCACGGTACCGTGAGCGGGCTGGTTCGCTTGAACTCGGTTGGCAGCGATCTGACCATCGACATCGAAATCGTTGCCCAGAACATTCAGATCGGTGGTTCGATTGGCGGGCACGGCAACCGGAGTCGCCAACGTTCCATCGGAGACGGCCGTCGGCCGATCGTTCACGCCGGTGATTTCCACGCGAATCGTCGCCGCATTGCTCGGCAGTCCCAGGAAGCTTTGATCCCCGGCGGGATCATCGATCGCCCGATAGACAAACGAATCGGTCAGCATACCGTTGGTTGTCAACGAATCGATTTGCGTCGACGTCGACGGGTCGTATTGAATCGATCCATCGGGCAACAACGTCACCGTCGCCCCCAGCGAGGTCGTGGTCACGACCAAACCGTTGCTGCCAAAGTCGAGGACGCGCGTGTCGTCGCCATCGGAATCGGTCACCAACAACCCAGCCGTTCCCGCAGGTCCCGCGATTCCAGAGATCACCAACAACGTCGCCGGATCTTCGCTGGTCGTGTAGGTCTGCCCGGCAGGTGGCCCTGGGAACGCTACGGGTGCATCGTTGACCGGGGAGATGTTGATCGCCAACGTCTGATCGATCGAGCGATTTACGTTGGGTGCCTGGCTGAGTCCGTTGTCGGTCGCGTAAACACGGACCAAGATCGGGGCATCGGGAAGCGTCGAAACAAACGGCTTGGCGGTAAACCGCAGGTTGCCGTTGGCCCCCAACGTCGGGGCGACCGAGAACAGGCTGGCCTGATTCGGATCGACAAATTGCAGATGCAGCGTCGCGACCTGGTTGCTGTTGACTTCATCTTGAGGTCCAACCGAAATCGTCGCCGGATCGACCACCTGTTGATTGAACGGCCCCGAACTCTCCGCGACCGTGACCTGCGCGATTTGCGGAGTCGCCGGATCGGCTGGCGTCTCGGTTGCGGCGGCGGTGAAATCGAAGGTCGGAGCGTCGTTGACTGCCCCCACGGTGATCGTAAACCGCTCCTTCGGATCGCCCACGCCCGGATACGACGCCGGAGGTGTTTGATCGTCGCTGCCGACGATGTCGAGCACCGCGCGGCCGTTTGCGTTTTCCTTCAGCTTCAATCGCAGCGTTCCATCGGAATCGATTCCGTATGGCGCGGCGAACTGATTCGTGGGAAGCCCGTTGATATCGAGCACGAAGTTCGCGTCGTCGAAGATCGAATCGGCAGGGACTTGAGCTTCACCTAAGACCTGCGTCACGGTGAACGTCACCTGCTGATTCGCTTCGTCTTGAGCGGTATCTGGTCCGCCTCGAACCCCCACTGCGAAGTTGACGACGATGATGTCGCCGTCCTCCGGATCGAAGGCAAAATCAGCTCCCGAGACGCTTTGATCCTCGCGGAAGATCTTATCCGATCCGATGAAGAACTCAGGCGGATCATTGACCGCTTCGATCGACAACGAGATCGTTCCCACACTGCGACGCTGGGCGTTCGGATCGCGGGTTGGCATCGCGGTATCGGCCGTCTTGCCACCGGCAAAATAATAGGTCGATCCATCATCTTGCACGACGTAGTTGAACGAGTCGCGCAATCCCGTCGACGAGTTGAATTCCGTTGGCGGAGTGTACAGCAAACGTGGCGGATTCACGCCTGTGTCGATGCGAACCGTCCCCCCTCGAAGCGTTGTGATCGGACCAGCATTTGCCATCCCGTTCACGTTGTTCCCCACACCAAACAGACTCAGCGTTTGCGAGGTTGGTTCGCCGACATAATAGACGTTGTCGGGGCCAAGATCCTCGCCAGGCCCCGCCGAATCGAGGCTTGTCGTCAGGGTATCGCCATCGCCCAATCCGACCAACGAGACAAACAGATCGGTTGCGTCGATCGGTTGACCGATACTTCCTTCGGTGACCGTAATCGGATCGATATGCAGTCTGCCTTGCGGATTGTCATTGACCGGCCAGATATCGACAGCGATCGTTCCGGTGGAGGTTTTCGGATCGGCGAACGGTCCGAACGGCGACATCGTTTGATTGATCGATCGGTAACTGACACCGTTATCCTGCAGCGTGTACTCCACCAAGATCGGTGGCGCGACACGCACGCCCGCTTCGGACATCGTGTAATAATTCGTCGGCGGCAGAACGCGAATCGATCGATCCGATTGATTGTAGGTGATCGTCGTCCCAGCAAGCACGCTGGCATCGATCGCTTGATAGAGCCCATCGTTTGCGGCCGCAGCGGCAGCGGTGGTACCAAACGCAGCGCGTGTGATCTGCGCGGTGATCACCGGGTCGCCCAGCGTCCCACCACTGACCGACGTGACTTCGATAATCTCTCCACCCAGCTTGTAATAGCCCAGCGGTGGCTTCTGATCGAAGGTCGCCGTGGTTGCCAGTTCGGTCAACGGAGCGGTCAGTTTGGCGATCTCCCGATTCAACGGAACCGATGCCGCACCCGCCAACGTCAATCCCGCCGTCGATTGCCCAGGAATGTTCCCGGCAACGGCTCGGTCTTCCAACTTGCCCGCATCGGCTGGAGCGCTGCTGTCAAACGAATCCCAGCGGTCGTTGCCTGTCAACAAGTTCGGGAAGATCGTCGCGGCCTGGTCTTCGATGATGTGAATGCGATCATCGGTTGCCGCCGGGGCATCGTTGACCGGACGGACGGTGACATCGACGCGGAACGTCGAATAGCTGGCTGCCGCATCGGGGTGCGAATCGCGGAGCGTCAGCGTCGTGTAGTCATCTTCACCGAAATAATCGGCCGGGGCAGAGTATTCCAGATCGTAGTCGCCATTGGCCTTGCGGACACTCAGAGTCAAGACGCCGCCAAGGTTGGATGTCATCGACATCGAGCCATCGCCGTTTAATGTCCCGCCATCGAAGGAGAGTGCAAACCCGCTGTCAGAATTGTTCGGATCAAACGGAATGGTTGGTTCACCATTTGGACCGCTGCTGACTTGAGCCAACGCCAACACGTTCTGAACGATGCGCGGCTGGGCTGAATCCTCCAAGGCGTCGAATCGGAATGGTGTCCCGACCGGTGCATCGTTCTGCGGTAGCACTTGGATTACAACCGTGCCGGTTCCCGTGCGTGGGGCGGCAGCACCGTTGTTCTGAACATCATTGATGTCCAACGTGGCCGTTGAATTCGCCCCCCCGATCGAGAACGTCCAGCCGTCATCGAAGAAGCTGTACGTGAACGAATCGGTATCGGCGGCATTGACGCTGAAGAAATCGTCTTGCGGGATGAAGGTGATCTCGTTCAGGCCGGTGCCTGGGTTGAGTTCCACCTTCACCGTGTTACCACGCGCGGTTGTGTATTCACCCGCAGGCACCAGGGCCAAAGCTTGCGTAAGCATTCCGTTGTCCGCGGCGGTGTAGATTCCGTCGGGTCCCACGTCTTCCAACGTTCCCGCCGAAGCTTGATCGGCCGCCGCCGGAGGTGCGTTGAGGGTCAGGTCGCTGATATCGATAAACAGCTCGTCCTGCGTGATCACTCGTGGCGTCTCTTCGACTGCGTCGCGAATCTCGACGGTGTTACCGATCGGAGCATCGTTGACGGGCCAGACGTTAACGGTGACCGTCCCCCAGCCCAGTTGCGAATCTTCGATCGGGGCACCCAATGGGGTCTCGGGGTTACCGTCGTCGACATACGTTGTTCCGGTATCGCGGAATTCATAACGGAAAACAAATGGGGCGTGAATTTCATTCCCATCGCGATCGCGTGTGTACATGTCCTGCGGTGCCCGCACCTGAACCGTCGTTCCATCCCAGACGACCGAAACCTGATCGCTCGGCGTGGCCGGCAGCGGGTTGCCGTGGATGTCGGTGAACTGCCCCGTCAACGAAAGCGTCGTCGGATCGAAGTCGTCGTTCAGATCGAGATTCGCATTATTGACGATATGCATCACATCGGCGTTATCTGGTGACACGACGGTGTCTTCCGGCGGCGCGATCCCCGTGCGAGGGTCTTGCCGTGGGAATGCGTCAGGCCGATCGTTATTCAATAGGAACTGGGCATCAAACGATGCGACGGTGTCCTCAAGAATGTGAATGCTGTCTTTAACACCCAACGGTGCACTGTTGACCGGATAGACATAGATCCGCGTCTGGAACGGAACGTCGTTAATGCGATTGCCGAGGATATCCTTTTCAAACAACGTCAGGTCGACGGTATCGATTCCGAAGAAGCCGGCTGGCGGAGTGTAGACAACGTCGTAGTCGCCGTTGCCGTTCCTCGATCCCAGCGTCAGCGTTCCTCCCTGGCTTGTTGGCAACGTCCCGACGATGTCATCCAAGAAGAGTGCATCGCGTTCGCGGATCGGATTCCCCTGAGAATCCAGAATCGGATCGCCCGCTGCGTTGACAGCGATCGGTCCCGATTCGGCACCGACGTAGTTCTTCACAAAATCAGCAAAGGTGACTGGCGAGCTGCTTTCGACCACGGCCCCATCGACGATCACTTGGATCGCTTC
Source organism: Rosistilla ulvae (assembly GCF_007741475.1). Lineage (NCBI taxonomy): Bacteria > Pseudomonadati > Planctomycetota > Planctomycetia > Pirellulales > Pirellulaceae > Rosistilla > Rosistilla ulvae. Next base: position 6,714,513 of record NZ_CP036261.1, read on the forward strand.
GCCCACGTCGGGGTACTGGGTCGCAGGATCGTTATCGTCGTCGATCTCATCGGGAATGACCGGCGAGTCGTTGACACCTGTCACGTTCACCGCAATCGAACCGTTGGGCATCGCTCGCAGCGAAGTCGGCATGTTGACGACCGTTCCGTCGGGCAGACGGACAAAGTTGGCTGGAGATGGCAAAGCAGCCCCCGAACCAACTGGACCGTCCGCCGTCACATACGCGACAGTCGATTCAGCTCCCAGGGCACCTGGAATCCGCAGCGTATGCGGATCGAGATAGTCGACGAAGAAGTTGAAATCACCGAGGACGCCGTTCAATTCCGCAACGATCGCCGCGACGATCTCCTGTCCGGTCGCGGTGGCAAGGACCTCCACGTCGTAGTCGCTGGCAGTTCCATCCGCCATCGTATCGAGACCGATCGTGATCACATTGCCGGCCAAATCGGTTAGCGTGATCTGATCATCGTCGCTGACACCAACGGCTGCGTTGGTACCATCGCCGAACGTGACCTTCACCGCTTCGTAGTCTTCGACAAGGTATTCGATCAGATCGGGTTCGCCGCCATCGGTAAAGAAATTCGCGGCGGGGGTATAGGTAATCGTTTGAGTGATCGGGTCGAATTCAACCGTCGCACCATACCGGGTCGGACTGATCACACCCACAACTCGAACGCCTTGATCGCCGGTTTCATCGATCGCCAAACTGCCGCCGGAGGCGTCGCGGCGAGGTCCTGGTTCGTCGACGGCATAGAGACCACCGGTTCCCGCGTTCGTCTGGTTCTGAATCAATAGATCGCGGACATCGATCGTAAACGAACCATCTTCGACGACGGTGTAGTCGCGAGCGCGATGGTTGTCCGACAGATCGGTCAACGGATCGTCGTTGACCTTGTTGAAGTTCAGTTCGATCGTTCCTGTCGATTCGTTCTCCGAGAGCGGATCGCTTGGATGTGTCCCAGGGGCGTAATTGACGGGAACCGTCGTGCCGGGCAACGTGATCTCGGTAATGTCGCCATCGAAATCGCGATGCAACAGCGTCACATCGACAGGAATCACATCGGATCCCGCCGGCAGATCGAACTCGCTGGTACCAAACAAGGCTCGCGTGATGTTGTAGACATTCGACGTCCCTACCCGACCGGTCACGCGAACGAATTCGTCGCCGATCAGATATTCAGCGTTGACATCCAATGGCATCGCGCTGTTGACCACCATCGTCGCTGCGCCGGCCAACAAAGGTTGCGACAAGAGACCATCGCGAAGCTCCACCGAAGGACTGGTGGGGGCGTTGTCGTATTGGATGATCACCGTCGTCGCATCTTTGCCCACGGTGCCATTGGCCAGCACGGTGGCATCGTTCAGAATCCGCGTGCCGTCGGCAAGGACCTGCGTTCCATCGGCAAGGATCTCGTGGAAGTCACGCAGCGTATAGGTGAACTGCGCCAAACCGACGCTGTTCTCTTGCGGCACGATCCGGATCGCGTCCTCGATACGGCCGTCACCGAAGTCGTACATCGGCAAGAAGTTGACGTTCAATTCGACATCGACGTCCGGATTCGCCAGGGGACGGATCCCACTGGCGGCAACAACACGCAGCGTTTGGCCCCCTTCGTTGACAGGCCCTGGCAGATCGCCAATCAGCAACGCCGACGCGGGCAGAATCATCTCCAAGCGAGCCGATCCCGGTGCGTCACCGTACAAACCAAGGTTGCGTTGCACGATCGCTTCGAACGTCTCGCCACCAAATTCCAGCGGTAAGGTCGAACGAACAATCTCGGTGCCGAACGTGATCGACACTTGATCGCCGTCGTTGTACGTCGTCCCCGACTCAAAGACGACTTCGATTTGGTTTCGCGACAGCATCGTCACGGTCGGTGCGATCGTGCTGCTGGCATCCAAGACCACATCGGCGAGGCTCTCGTTGGCGTCCAAATTCTCGATCGTGAAGACGTAACGATCGTATTGGCCCGCCCCGAGGACAAGCGAATCCGCGGTAAAATCAAACGTGATCTGCCCGGGATCGAGATCGATCTCGTAGCCCGTTGGGATCGTCAACTCTGGATCGGTCAGATCGTCCGCAATCGTGCTGTTGAAACGACTGAAGACCTCGACGCCACCCGTGGCATCGCTGTTCTCAAATCGCTCGACCACCACCGACTGGCCTAGCAGCGACGTTGGCGTCGGCTGCAGTATGGCAGGGGCAACGGTGGTGCTGATGTCGATCCCCGCTTGATATCCATCGGCGATTGTCATCCCTTCTTCGAACAGTACGACCAAGCCTTTGCCATCGTCGGAGATCGTGACCGTCGGCTGAGCGTTGGCCGATGCGTCGACCGTAAAGCCCGTGATGATCTCATCGGCTGCCAGGCCTTCGAAGCGGAATTCATAGCGATCGAATTGCCCGGCTTGCAGCGTGCCGCGAATCAACGACGGATCGGCGGGAACGGTTGCCAGATCGAAGCGGATCGAATTGGCATCGACATCGATATCGAACAGCGAATCGAATGGTGCGAGTTCCGGTTCGGCAACGTCTCGGTTGGGATCGCCCGGCAACAACAGATCGTTGACGATCGTTACCGCTCCCGGCGTGTTCGCCATGCCAACGCGCGGGATTCCGCCGACGTCGACCAATTCATAGGTTCGCGAAACCGCGACGCGATCTCCTAGACCTTGAGGGTCGGCAAACCACAACGGTTCCCCGTCGAAGTCTTCCAACACATCGATCCGTGGGATCGCACTGTCGCCGACATCCGATGTTCCGTTGGGACGTGGCAGCGGACGATCGTTGACAGGATCGACAACCAACGTGACCGTCGCCGGACGGCTGGTGCCGTCTTGATGCACGCTGGGGACACCGATCCCACCTTCGGTATTGAGCACGTTGTAATAGAACAACAGCTCGCGACCACCGATGCCTGCAGGATTCGGATTCCCCGCCAACAGCGGCAGGTTGTCGGTGTTGTAGTTCGGTGCTAGATCCAACTCAAAATTTCCGTTGGCAAACACCGTCAGCGTACCGGCGATGTCGCCGAACGAATCTTCAAAGTCGACGAAGGTTGTCGAACCGCCGATCTCGATCGTCTGCTTCCGGCCAGTAAACGGATTGATAACCTCCAGCACGTTCGCGGCGATATCGTTTGCCTTCACGACCAACGGATCACCCGCAGCCTCGCTGGATGGATCGTTTTGATCCTCCGTCAAGCGGAAGAAATCGTTCGCGACGATCGGTGCGTTTCCGCCCAACACGGTGATCTGGTAGTCCTCGACTTCACCCCCCACGGCGATGTCGTCGGCCAACAGATTGCCGCCGTTGCTCAAGCGAACGCGCATGTCGGTCAGTCCGCCGATTTTGGCGTTGACCGGCGTCACGATCTGAACGGTGTTGACCCCTTCGAAGACCGGTTGGTTGCGGAAGACTTGCTCACCTGGATCGCCGAAGTCGCCATCTTGGTTCCAGTCGATCCAGCCGTCCAACAGTCCCGATGCAAGCACGCCATCGCGCAGTCCATCGACGACGTTGGCCGATACATAAACATCGATCTCCGCAGGGCGGACCTTATTCAAGTCGTAATTAAAGACGGCCCGGTATTCGGGGAAACGCACCCCATCGGCAACGCCGCCATCGGGATCCAGTCCCGCTCCCGGTGCGACTGGCGTGTCCCAATCGGCTTCCCGATCGATGCTGTTGCCAAGGATCGCGTAATCGGCTTGCTGTGGCAGGATCACGTGACGCGCTCCGCCAGCAGCGTCGGCGTCCAACGGCGTCAGAGGCGATTCAGCGACATCGGCGTTGCCAAAATCGAAGCCGGGTTCGCCCAGTCCCAATTCCCCATTGCCCAGGATCACGATGAACTTGGTCTCGCCATTGGGGCGATTCGGCTGCAACGAATTGCCGGCCAAATCCTTGATGCCCGAAACGAAGATCGTCGACAGCGATGAACTATCGCCGTCGAGTCCCGTCAAATAGACCGCTCCGCCGCTGACCGAAGCCTCAACGTCAAACCGCCCCACCGTCGGCAGTGTCGCAGTCGCGTCGTGGACCTTACTGATCGCACCCACCACTTGCGCCCCCAACGCATCGCTGTCGAACGCCACGCTTGGGATGAACATCACCGGCACGGCCCCGCCCGAAACGCCTTCAGCCAACAACGTTCCCGTCTCCAGGATCGCATAACCATAGGCTTCGTTCAAAATCACACGCGTCGGATCGGCCGCGTCGACCGCGGCATCGGGCAAGCCCAGGATGCTCGAGTTACGAATCGCTGCGGCAACCTTTTGAGCCAACGATTCGGGGGTCTCGTTGTCCAGGAAGATGCGGGTTGCTCCAGGGATGATGGCGATGCCGCCGCGAACGAACTCGAAAGTCTCCATCTGACCGGCAGGGTTTGCGATTTCGAACGATTGGCCCTGCAGATCGTTCGCTCCCGCGACGCCGCCAACAAACGAATAATCGCCTACCGGAACAGTAATCGACAGCGACTTGGTGACGCCCGGCTGACCGACCACGGTTCCCGAAAGCGTTTGGATATCGAACCGATCCCCTTCGGTTCCACCGATGTAAACGCGGCCCCCTTCGATCGCTTGAGCGCGATCCAATCGCAGATCGGCCGAACGCATCGCATCGGCGATCTTGGTCGCAATCCCGTCGCGTCGCACGCCGTCGACCACTTGATCGTCCACCGAATCGCTGGCAAAGACGTAGATCGGGACGTTGCGAGGGCTCAGCTTCACAACGCTCGCACCGGCGACCACATCCGCTTGCGGCGTGCCATAGAAGCCACGCAGGACGGTGATGTCGTTGCCGTCGATTGCGACGATGCGGACAACTTCATTACCGATCTGCAACAGGTTGCCAGGTTCCGCGGCCAAGCGGGACAAATCGGCGACGGTGAACGTCGATTCGACCCCGGTGATACCTGTCGTGATGGTCGTTGCGGTCGCTGAATTCTGTGACGTCACAACCGAACTGTCGGCATGATGCACCGCGACCGAATTCAATTGGCCTCGCGCGACCGTCAGTTCGTTGGTCGCGTGATTGACAGCCAGAACCTTCATGTATTCCGCCGACTGGGTCGTCGCCGTCGCGGGCAACAACGCGGCCCCAGCCGCGGCTGCGACAGCAACCGTTCCCAATTGAGCGCGTTCGATGTTGTAGGTCCCTGGCGACCCGCTAACGGTGCCGCTGATTCGCACCACTTCGTCACCGACGTTGTAGTAGCCGTTGAGTAGTCCGGCCCCAGCAACCAACGTCGAATCGGTTGCCGACAACGGCTGGGTCAACGCACCCGCCTGCAGTCCGGTGGTGAAGCCACCAGCGATCATGATGAAGTCGATTGGCGCGACGTTCAGTGAGGCGACGTCGTCGACTTTCAGGACGGTCTCGTCGTCGCGGAAGAGTCCCGATGTGTCGAGAGTTGCCGTCAACCCCGATGGGCTCTTCAAGCCTTCGACCAGATTGAAGGCCGAGAACTCAGCTCCCACGCGAACGCCGCCGGCGGCGGGATGCGAGGTCCCCAGTTGTCCACGATCGACGGTCAAACGATTGTTCGCATAATCGATGCTGCGAACCGCCATGACTTCGGTCTGATTGGCGGCGAACAATGGAGTCGTCGCTGCAGCGAAGCCGGTCGATTCGATCACCAACACGCGATAGGTGAAGCTGTCGGCAGCAAAGTCGACGAGATCGCCAACCTGGACGATCGAACCGTTCAATTCGTACAAACCAGCTGGAATTTCGGTATCGACGGTCAACGTCGGATCGTTGGCGGCGAGCGACGCGGCATCCAGTGGGGTCTTCAAAGTCGCCGCGGCCAGATTGCTGGAATGCCCGCCTCGCACGACGATGTAATCGCCAGGCACGATTCCAAGCGCCGTCACGTCGGTGACATCGATCGTCGTCTGCGTGGAATCGACAGCTGTCGTCAGTGTCGACAATTGGTCGGCCGTCACCGGCGTGACCGTCGTGCCATCGACCGCCGGTTCGGATGGTACCGTACCGAATCGGCCTCGGACCACCGAGATCGGATTGGTCGACGCGTCGCTGACCACAAAGACTTCGTTGTTGATGCGGATGAAATCGCCGTCTGCCAACGCATTGCCGCCAGCGGTGCTAAGTCCGTTCAACCGCAGCCCATCGCTGGCGTCAAACGCCGCCACGGGGAAGATGAACGTGCCGTCGACAGCTCGCGCGGCCGACGTTCCCAAGACGCCCCGTTCGACCGTCAATGTGTTGCCCGCGATACCGAGAACCTGAACGATCTCGTGGTTGATCCGCAGGTAATCGTTGGGGGCCAGCCCCAGTTGAGCCACGTTGGCAACGGTCAGCGTTGTGCTAGTCGATGTAAAGACCTGACCGGCGGGACTTGCGATCGTTGCCACGTCGAGGGCATCGACCAAGTAGACCGGATCGGTATTGGCCGCCGCAGCGGCCGTCGTGGCGAACTGGCCACGCACGACCTTCAACGTGTCGCCGTCGACCGAACGAACTCTCAGTATTTCATCGCCGACGCGAATGTAGGTGTTCTGCGGCGGGTTGAGTGCTTGATCGCTGTCGAACTTCGTCTTGATCGCTGCAGCATCCGAAACGGTCAGCAGCGTCTCGTCGGCATCGAAGCCGCTCTTGTCGAGCGCCGATTCGTTGACGGAAACCGGGGTCGCCAGCGCGAACACCGCTCCCGTGTTCTCCACCAACGCACCATGGCCGATGCTGGCCGCAACGGTCCCCAATTGGCCCCGTTCGACGGTCACGGTGTTCGCCGAGACACTGACAACGCGGACCAATTCGTCGCCAATTTTCAGCAACGCATTGGGCAGGATTCCGGACGCATTGAAGAGAGGCAACGAAGTGCTGGTAGCGGACAAACCATTGGCCGCATCGATCGCTGTCGCATTTCCTTCGGTCAATCGGATCGTCGTTCCAACGACTTCGGTCAAGGTTTTGATCTCAAACGTCTTGGAAACGCCGGTCGTCCCTTCGTAGTCCCCCGCGTCCAAGTAGGAGAACGTCTGGCCGTCGGCCACCGTGTCGGCCGAACCAGAGATTGCCAAACCGGTCGCCAGTGTCACGATCTGACCTGCGGTCGCCCCCAATTGCACGCCCCCATCGACAACGACCGGTGACAATTGAAGATCGACGCTGACCTGTCCCTGCAACGCAACCATGATCGCGTCGCGAACGTTGGTCGCCGAATCGCCATTGGCGACGATCACCGGAATGCGGCCTCCGCTTCGAACCGCATCCGCTCCGCTGGCATCGACAAATTCGAAGACCCGCACCGGACCGGTGGGCAGCGCGATCGAGAACTGGTCCCCCAGTCCGATCCCGCTGGTGGTGATCCCCGAGAGCACATTCAGGACCAACGGTTGGTTCAGGTTCAAGATAAAACCGCTATCGAATTCAAACACAACCGGCGTGTCGCCATCGGACAACGTGAACGTGTCGCCGTCGGTTTGAGCGACGCCCGAGCCGAATTCGTACAGATTGGCATCTTGGTTCAGCAGGATGATTTCGTAGACGGCATCGGGACGCCAGATTCCCGCAGTGGGAGTCAGTGAGATCTGACGGCTGGTCTTGCTGTAACCAAAGGTGTAGTCCTTCCCTTCGACCAGCGTTCGGCCATTCTCACGGACGATCACCGACAACGCCGAGATCGTCGAAGCGTCGGGGCCGATTTGATTGAATTCGCTCAACTGCACACGGAACGACGACAGCACACCGTTTAAGCGTGTGTCGCGGAAGACCGAATTGGCACGCGCGTCGCCGTCGATCAACACGCCCTGGGATTGTTCGCCATCAAACGGCGTCAACAACTGAGCCAACGGCCCGCTGCGATCGGATCGATCGATTGCTCCGCGATCCTTGATGATCGCTTGACCTTGGCCGGAGTTGTTGTTGACGTACGGATCGTCTTCTCGCAACTGGCCGACCACGTCCCGATTAGTCACCTTGATCGGACTCTGGCTAATCCCCACCGAATTTTTCGTGGAGACGAACAGCAAACGATCGTTTTGGTTTTCGATGCTCTTATCGATGATCGGGCTGCCAAATGCAGGATACAGATTCGGCACGCCGCTGGCGGGATCGAATTCGAACATACCAAACAGTCCCGACGCCCCGAGATCCAACGAATCGGGCAGGGATGGATCGCTGACCGTGTCGCCGACGATAAAGACATCGTCCCACTGGATCGCACCACCGATAGAAATTAGATCGGTTTCAGTCGCCGTGCCAGGAACCGATGCCATCGCCCCTTCGTTGACGACCGTCGTTCCCCGAATCACCGTCGTCCCGGCACCGGCGATATTGATCCCGGTGGCGTTTTCGACAAGGACGTTGTTCAACAGCGTGGGGCTTGCCCCGTCGTTGACACGGATACCGGTTCCCGGACCGTAAACCGTGTTGTTAACGACGCGAGCAAACGGAGCGGGGGCTCCCAGATTGCTCCCCGCCGCGGTCCCATCGCCACTGATCAAGATGCCGTTGGCATTGCGAATCAACAGATTGTTCTGAACCACCGCGCCAGGGACCAAGTTGCTGACGTTAAGCGTTGGGAAGTTCTGGACCGCTCCCGGTTTAGGCCGATCCCCTTCGTTCGGCACCTTCACTCCGTTACCAACATCCCCCGCGTCGACGACGATGCCGGTCGACGTCGAGAAGCTGATCGTGTTCGAATCGATAACAAACTGCCCTTGATCGCGATGTAGATTGCGATCGCCGTTGTCTTCGCCACGTCCGTTGTTACGACCGGTGACAACGGGATTTAATACCGGCGTCCGCTTGCCATCGATTGCAACGATCAACTGATAGTCGTCGGTCGGATCGAGCCGGAAGCGGCTGAATGGCGAAACTGCCCCAGGCACTCCGCTCAAGTCAAGCAAGTCGGAAAAGCTTGGCAGGTTCGTCGGATCCAGGAACAACGGCAGATCTGCGTCGGAGATCTTTCCGACGACAATTTGGTATTCGCCTGGGGTGTCGAGGGTATGTTCCACGAATGCTGGGTAACCCAGGATACTAGCCCCGAGCAGGGTGGGATTGGTGATATCGGAAAGATCGACCAACGCGATGATGCTGTTGAAGGTCGGGTCGGGCATCTCGATATTGACCGTCGTAGCGGGCTCGTCGACAGTGAACCGATAATGATCGGCGCGTTCGACGGTGTTGCCTTCGCCGGCGATCTTGATTAGAGGACGAACTTGGCCATCGGGAGCAACCGCGAGTTCGTAAAGCTCGTCGTCGAGACTTTGCGCTGCCGAAGTGTACTCGAGCGTGAATGCGGGAAAAGTAAGATTAATGTCACCAAATCGGGCGTCCGCATCGGCAACTCTCGTTGCGGCCGAAAATGCTGATCCACCAAAATTGTCGGTCGCGGCGTAGCCGTGTAAGACGATGGTGGTGTCGCTGGAGTCCTTGAGCTGGCCGCCGCTGGAGGTCGCTTCGATCCCCAGCACGGCGCGAACCGAGCTTCGATTGATCGCATCGCGGATCGCATCGGCGATCTCCCCCGCGCTGCTGTTGATGCGGTACTGGACCTCGACATTGCCGGGATCGATTCCGGAAGTCGGTGCACCGAGCGTGACGTCGTTGAATTCAAAGGTTAGCGTTTCGTAACCGTTGGAAAGGTTAAAGGTGTCGCCGTCGACGACGTGCGCTCCCCCATCGCCGATCTCAATATTAAAGCCTTCGGCCAAGCGGTCGTTGATATCGAAGCGTTCTCCCTTGCCCACTTGGACTCCGGTTCCCGCGGGATCCATCAGGTACTCGCGTCCCAATCGAACTTCCAATTGGTAAGGCCCCTCGGGAACCGCCAAGGCGACCGGAGCGACACCGTTTTTCGACGAATAAACAAATGCTTCGTGATAGGGATCATCGACCAAGTTCGGACTGCTGCCGCCGGTCGACGATTCCCCTCGTTCCGCCAGACCGACAACGATGTCGTCTAGATAGACACCCATCGATCCTCCCAGCCCGCGCGAACGTTCACCCGCTCGCAACAGTTCCCAGACCGCATCGGTCTTGTCGGTGTAGACGCCAAAATCGGATCCCGGCAGCGTCGTATTGCCGGCGTGTTCACCGCCGATCAGTGCCATCGGCTTGTAAGCAGGTGCCAATGGGGCCGTCGAAAAGGTCGATGCATCCTGCGTAACGGTTGCATCGTAGAAGCGGAGCGCATTGGAGGTGGCGATCGCAGGGAAACTTTCCAACTGAACCGGGGCTGTCGGATCTTTGATCGTGGTGGCCAAGACGCTTTGCGTCGCTAACAGCACCTGATCGATGTCCATGCTGTAATCGACAGCGATCGGATTCGCCCCTCCTTGCACGCCTGGAGTACCAACGATGTAGCTGTCGAAACCGCTAAATTGGTAAATTCCCGTCGATACTTCGCTGCTGAATTGCAACAGCGACGGATCGCTTGGATTGATAAACGCTCCGCCCACCAACGCTGAAATTTTTTCCGCTACCGTCGCGGCGCTGTCGCTGGCAGAAATGTTCCCACCGATCTGCAGCGAGACGACTGTTGAGGCACCACCATCACGGGTCAGGTTCAACGTACCGCCAGCCGCATCGACCTGAGCTCCCGAAGGCATCCGCACAACAAGTCCGAGGTCGTACTCAAAGGTCTCCGAGTAAGTGCTGCCACCGACCGAACCGTCGACGGTAAACGCTTGCCCGTCGACAATTTGATCGCTCGGCAACATCTGCAGATCGGTTTGATCGGGGCGACTCTCACCCGCTGTCGAAAATTCGAAGCGAATCTTGACATCGCTGTCTCCCGCCCAAGGGCCCAGATCGATCCGGGCTTGTCGGAAGACGTTGTCATCAAACAGTTCTTGGACGAAGACTTGATTGGCGACATTCGTGTAGCCACCGCTGCCCACGGGATCGTATTCGTGTACGGTTCCACGCGAATCATCCCAAACGCGATTGTTTAACGAATCGTCCATGTTGTTCGTGGCAACCAGCTTCCATTGCTGATCCGATCCGGCGACGTAAACGCGAAGCGAGTCGCGCATCACATCGTCGAGATTTGCATCGCTGAACGACGACGGACTGTCATCGGCGTTTGTATCTTCCGAATCGAGGATGTAATTGAAGTACAGCTTCGGCAGGTCGGCGGCATCGATTCCCGACAGATCGATCGATTCGCCTTGGATGTTTCCATGCGCACCACCGAGGAAGTTGTAGCCCGAGAAGCTTTGCAGATCCTCGGCGTAAACGGTGCCGATATCGTTGCCGAGGTGGTTGTAGTCTTCGCCGAGGCTATCGAAACCAAATCGCAGGCTACCGCCACCACGAATATCGGAACGATCATCCAACGCATCCATCCCGTGACCAGCCTCCGGTGCACTACTGGAGAGATGCCACAGGTTTTGATCCAGGTTGCTGAAGAACAAACCGGCCAGACCGGTACCAGCCAGAGTGCTCGGCGCGTACATCCCAGCAGCGTTCTCGGCTCCGTACTGGAAGATGCGTTGAGCAACGCCACCAGTGGCATCCATTGTAAAAGCGTACAGGTTCCCTGTTCCACTCTCCACGCCAAAGTACATGTCCTGAACACCGGCAATCCCGTTGACAGGGTCGGTATAGTTCGCAGGCCCCTTGGTGACCTGATCGAATATCAACTTGTCCCCTGCCTCGTTGCGGATAAAGGTGCCGCCCGTCTGACCATCGAGCAACAGGTTGGCATCCGAAACGCGATATCCTGACGGAGCGGTCGGATCAACAATCATATCTGCATCTAAGTCGCCGTTTGCAAAATCTATACCGCTACCATTCTCATCAATTGAAAATTGCCAAACCGCACCTGCATCCGTGAACGCATAGAGGGTCGTTCCGCTGATTGCGGTCACCAACGAATTCACATTACCTGTCTCGTCCTCCGCTTCACTTTTTGTCGGGACCTGTATCTGGGCGATAACGTCGGTACCAGCCCAAGGCGCCTCGCGCGGCACATCGATTTCAGTACTTCTATTGTTTGTGAATCTGCTGTCCTGCGGGTTTGCTGATTGAAACCCTCCGGGCATATCCGAGCCGTTGCGGGAAATGGCCCGCCCCGTGATCGGGTCCAGAAGATAAATCAGGTTATTCGCATTGACGCTTACGTCGCCACTGATCACGTCGGCCGTGTCGTTTGCCACGTTATTTGGACCGAGCGCGCTACCGTCAAATAAACCGCGATTAGCGAGCCCATACAAAAAACTGGTTGAGGAATTGCTGTCCTCATAGAACGCGAGGCTACTAAACAACATCCCTTCATTATCTCGCCGATTCGTATGGTTGTTTGTCGCGGCTCGGGTATTGAAATATTCATAGGTTTCAATTCCAGTGGTTCCAGCCGTGGAAAACGATCCGTCGGCGTTAATCGAGTAGACTGTGTCGGTGTTCGTGTCGCTTCTGGTGCCGATATTGCGTTCGATCGCGAGTACAAGTCCCGTCGAACGCTGCGCCGCGGCATTGATCGGGTTGGTATCTTCATCGATGATCGCATCGTGGCGACCGGTGTAAGGATTAAAGATGTTGATCTGAGAGTTATTGCCGTCCTGCACCCCAACGCGGCTGATTCCGATCAACGGGATGTCGCCAAAGTGCCAATCGATCACGCTCTCGGGCGTAAAGGCTACCTCTTTGGCAGATGGCAACTGGTCGGGATTCGGATTGATCGTCTCGAACCGCGAGTCGTCGGTGCTGAAGCGGTCGTCGATAATCCGGACCGTCGGATCCAACGGCTCCAGGCGGAAGTTTTTGTTTGTCGCGTTTTGCTGCGTGTACTGCTGCATATCGGCCAGCATCTCCGCAGCGGTGCCGACGACGACGGAGTAACTGCCACGGGGCAATTCCAACGGGCCAATGAACGCATCACGCGTTCCCTGCGATCCGCGCGACAGGTCGGTTTGCGTGGTCGGTTGGCCGGGAACCACCGGGGTGACTTGATCGTCCAGGATGTTCGAATTCGTTCCCAAAGCGACCAAGTTGCCACTTTGATCGAACACATACAACGTGGTATCGGGACGGACTAAGCCATCGGCCCAATCGATATCGAAGACCAACGAGGTGTTGATTCCAGGGACAGTACGTTGCAACGAATCGTGGTCGATCTGGAAGGTATACGTATCCGACGGATTGCTGCTTGCATTCAGATAACCGCCCGCGGAGACCGCACCGCGATCGGTATTGGCGAAGCTGCCGATATTGATCGTGCTGGTCCCTCCGGGATGCATGATCTCGGCGGCCAGCGGCGAATGCGCGGGGAGACCGATGGCGCTGATGGCGGTGTCGGCGTAGCGGAGATCGGAGTAACGGACGACCGAACCGCCCACCTCATCGGTCTCGCGCAACCGGATCTGCATCTGGTACCCACCCGTCGTCTCATTCTCTCCACTGACACGGACGTAATATTTCTTCGTCGATCCAGTCGTGCCGGGAAGCACGATCCGCAAACCGGCATCGCCCGGATTGAGCGAATACAGATCGCGGTAGCTGCCGTCGGCATTGGTCGCCGGATCGAGATCCAATCGCATCGGCATCGCATGCCCATCGCGCATCGATGGGTCGACGTAGGTCAAGTTGTGGTTCGCATCTTCGGTCGCCGAATCGGTGCTGCGAGCCAAGACTTTGCCCGTCCCGCTGCCGTCGACTTCAATGATCTCGATCATCGAATTCAGACGTGGGTCGGTCCGGTCGATATCGATCCAGACCATCGTCCCGGCAACCCCTTCGAACTGGTACGTATCCTGATCGCCGACGTCGGCGATGGCACCATAGACGGTGTAGCCCAAGCGGAGGTTTTCGTCTCCCGATTTCTCATCCTTGGCCAACAGTCCCAATTCTTGATGGCTGCCGATCTGGCCGTTGATATCGCCAAACGCCCCGATCGATCCCTCGCGTTCGGTGTAGGTGGCGACGTTGCGATCGTGGCTGTAGGGATCAAAGTTCAAGCCCTGCCAGTTTTCGCTGGCTGGCGACAGAACCGTATCGCGATGCGGTTCGCCCAGCGGCGAGAAGCTGGCACCGACGGTGTCGTCGGCTGTCGACGTGAAGATCACAGGAAACCCGGGCTGTCCCAGGACCAACAACCGACCGCCGATGCGATCGGTGATATCCAACGATCGCCCGGTCGCCAGGATCTGCGCATCGCTGTCGGCTTTAACGACCAACGATTCGGTGTTGCTGCTCTGCAGTCGCAGACCGCCGTAGGTATGGAAGTCGGGAATTTCGATATCGTTCCGCAGCACATGCACGATGTCGGTGTCGTCCCAAACGACTTCGTTCATCAACACTTCGCCGCGAACCAACAGGCCGTTGATGTCGTTGGAGAGCAGTTTTCCGTCGCTGTCAGTTCCCAACCCAAACTGGTTCCCACGAATCACGGGACCGACGTTGGCCGGTGGAACTTCGTAGGCGTCGACGCTGCCGGTCTGCCGGCCGGTGTCAAACCGGAATTCAGCATCCATTGCGTTGACGTTGATCGTGATCGCCGCGCCGTCGTTCGACTGGAACGTATTGCCAACGATGGTTGGCTGAGCCGAGGTGACATGAATCGTCGCGCTCGAATTGGGGGCCAGATCGCTGCGTCCCGCGTCCTGTTGCGATCCGACGCCGTCGGCGTTGTCTTCAAACAGAGTGTTCGCGATCCGCGCGTTGGCTTGGTGGATCTGGATCACGTTGTAGAACGCGGTACCGCCGTCGGTTCCCGTCGTTCCACCGCCGTAGGAGATCTGAGCATGATCGATGCTGAGCCCACTGGTGGGCGAAGCGTAGATACCAGCCCATTCGCCCTTGCTTCCTTCGCTCGCGCCGTCGTCGTTGGTGTCGAAGCTTCCGCCGCGGCCGAAGCGATCGTCGGCGCGACCTGTAAAGATGATCTCGCGTCCCAACACCCCTTCGGCGATCAGATTGGCACCAAATTCCAGCTCGACCCGAGCCCCTTGATTCTTGACGATCGATCCCGGATCGATCACCAAACTGGCATCGGTCCGCGGACGAAGCGAGTCCAATTCGAGCACTGCCGCGGTCGCGGGTGCGACGACAAGATTGTCGACGTAATCGAGCGTCGACTTATCGAGCTCAGCGACCAACAAGAAGTCCCCGCCGCTGCTCGAATCGCGGCGGTACAGCCGACGCGCAACAAAGTCGCCGGTGGCAGGCGAAATGTTCTCCAGCTTCACCGATTGACCACCCGAAAGCGTAACGGCTTGACCAACTACTGGTGGATTCCCATCCCCAGAAGGCAGGCTTTCATATCCAAACGCATCGACGTAGGTATAGCTGTATTCATAGTCGCCAGCGGGCAGATTGCCGCCCGCCTGTGGGATCAGACCGACGATTGGCGATGCATTCACTGTGTGCTGCAGGGCTCCACCGGAGTTCCCGTTGATGACCAGGTTCTCGCCCAACACGTGAACGATATCGGTGTCGTCGAATCGCGCCGCGACCTCCAATTTCAACAGCTCATCGCCCGCGGGGGTATCCAACCGAACAAACAGACCGTTTGTCGAATTCCCCAACAAAGTGTTATCCGACACATCGAGACCGATGCGATCGTAATCGGCGACAAAACCGTCGCCGATCGATGAACGCTGGTACCGCGGCGCGACAAACTCCGAAACCTCGAAGGTGTTCGGATCGGCCGAGATCGCCGCGTTGGAACTGTCGAGGATCGTGTTGTAGGAGATCTCCGCCCGCGCCGCCGACAGGTGGACCGGATCGATCGTGCGACCTACTGTGGATACCTGCCCACCGCCGTAGGAGATCTGCGCGTGGTTGATGTAGTTGCCGAAGATCCCTTCGAATTCGAGATCTCCCAGCCCCTGTTGGCGATCGACGTCGTTGCGAATTTCGATCCCGCCCCAGTCGCCGGGGCCAACCGGCCGACGGATATCGCGGTTCGAATTTTGCCCAATCGTGGTGTCGTTGTAACTTGTGAAATAAACGGGATCTTGAGGTGTTCCGAGCACCTTGATCGAACTGCCGCTGCGGTCGTCGCCGTCGCCGCTGCTGCCGACCGAGATCTGGCTGTCCAGGAACTTCATGATCACGCCCGGCTCGATCATCAAGCTGACGCCGCCGGGGAGGATCAGATTGCGACCATCGGCCAAGGTGTCGGTCAACGATTGAACGAAACCGATCTCGTAGGCGAGATTGTCGTCGGTCGTTTGCAAATTGCCGTCGTCACCCGCATCGGGCAACAATCGAACGACCACGTGAGCGATCGAATTGGAAGTGTCCTCGATGATCGTTTTGGCAGCATCGAGCGCCGCTGAAATGTTTTGATATGGATTACTCGAGGAGCCTGGATTCCCCAAGCCTCCATCGAAATCGACCACATCTTGCCCGGTGGGGATCACAAACAACGTCTGCTGCCCGTTGAGATCTTCGATAGGCCGGAACCAGAAGTTATAGTTTCCGCCGGCGATTCCATCGCGATCGCCATCCAATGGACTGCCCGCGCCATCGGTCAAGGTGCTGATCTTGGTGACCAAGGTTCCATCGACCACGTCGACAGCTTCGGTTCCCAGTTGAGCGCGATCCAATTGCAGTTGATTGGCGGCGGGAATTGCAGTCACGCGCGCAACTTCGCTGCCGATACGAACAAGATCACCGACGACAAACAGACTGCCATCGGCAACGATGACATCCGTTGCCGCGGCGGAAACGGACGCGCCGCCGTTATCCAACGGCGTGCTGGGATTCGCGTCGGACTTAAAGTCCAGTCGCAGATCGTAGTCTCCCTGGCTGACGCCTCCGGCCGATGTGGTTCCAGCGTTGGGATCGAAGAAGTTGTTCCCCTCCGCCGCGACGCCAACGTAATACGTTCCGGGTTGGACCGCGTATTGAATAAACGAATCGGTTCCAAAATAGTCGTCGTTTGATGAGATCAATTCCAGCCGGGTATTTCCAACCCCGTCGGTCAGCTCTTGGAACAGCGTCAACCGCGTATCCAATAGGCTCGAAAAGCTCATCCGTTCGGCGATCGTTTGCGCTTCCAACGTGCCCGGCCGGTCGACATCGATTCGGTAGAGATCGACATCCAAAGCTTCCTTTTGCAGCAGGTGTTCGCCATGGATCAGATCGGCTTCCCCTGGGAACGACCATTCCGAACCGGTGTTGACTCCAGGAGTTGTGGGATATGTCCCCGTGGAACCTTGGAACGTCCCCGGCGGCAGATCGTAGGAGTGACCGAGTCCCAAGATGTGGCCAATCTCATGCAAGGCAACATCGAAGAACGCACCACCGAAGGTATTGGTCGAACTATCTTGGTAATCGACGTAATCCATCGTGACCTTGCCACCACCTGCCACGCCGCCAACGCCCCCCACGCCGCTGACCAAAGCGGGATCGTGCAGGCTCAGATCGCTTACCAACAACTGCAATCCGCCGGCCCCCTCAACTTCATAGAAATCGATTCCGTAAGCCTCTCCGTAGATGTCGAGAATCTCGCGAAAGCGTTCTTCCTGCTGGGCGCTCATCTGGTTGTATTGCGGTTGGCCAATCAGCGTTCCGATCGGAATGTTCCGCATGAACGTATAGGCCATCGTCGAAATCCCGTTGTCGCCATCGCGACTGCCTGGCATGGCGTAGTGATCTTCGCTGCCACCGGGATGCGTCACGTCGATATCGCGATGGCCTGGTTCATTGGCGGCTCCGGGATTATCGGCCATGCGATAGGCGTCGAACGAAGTCGCATTGTCGATCTCTTCATTGACAATGATCGACCAATTTCCGTTGGCCGATGGAGCGATAAGCAATGCAGCATCCGCAGCCAACACGCCGGGATCGGTCAAAACAGCTGGACGATCCAAAACCGCGGCGGCCGGTTGGAATTCATCGCCGACGCGGAGTCGCAGATGGGTGCCAAAGCTGGCCAGCGAAGCGGCAAAGGTCAACGTGACCTTGCGATCATCGTCGTCGCGCGCGACCGTGGTTGGTGTTACGGGAACATCGTCTTCGGTGCTGACCGTCCCCTTATTGTCGATCAATTGATAGAACGAAGGTTCGTTGATCACCGACCCACTTTGGAATAGATCGAGATCGTCGAAATAGACTTCGATTTGATTCAAATAGTCCGGATTCGTTGCTGGAGTGCCCGGATGCGGAACAACCGCCGTCACCTTGGCTCCCAATTCCAATTCAAACCCGATCACTTCACGAGTGGCTGTCGGATTTCCCGGTACCGATTCGGGATAGATCGGTTCGAACGGAACGCCCGACGCGTCGGTCAAATCGGAAGTCACCGACAATTGATAGAAACCATCGCGCAGATTCTCGGCGAACCGGACGGTCACCTGGCTCCCTTGCACATCGACATACCCAACCGGCACATCGACAAACCCGTTAGCAAAGTCGCCCGTTTCGCTGTACTGAACCGAGATCGCCCCTTCGACCGATGACTGGCGGATCGCGTCGCGGCTGGCAAACGACAGCGTCAATTCGGTCGGTGCAACTTGACGAACATTGGCGACACCCTGGTCGTCCGGATCCAAATCGAACAGATCGCCTCCGTTAGGCGCCACGGCGATCAATTGAGGATGGGTCTGGTTGAAGTTCGGCACCGTGCCGGTGATCATGTATTGACCGAGGCTGCCGTAATCGGTGTAGCCGGTCGGCGAACTGCTGGCGGGATTGCCAAACCCGATGCCATCGACGCTGACGTAGTAGAAACCGGCGTCGAGATCGGTGGTCAGGGTTTTGCTGAGCCCTGAACCGGTTGCCACGGCGATCTCATTGCCCGCGACATCGTACAACCGCGCATCGATGTTCAAATTGCTGCGGTGCTGCGTCTCGGTGAGACTGGAACCAAAGTCCTCACTATTCTCATAACTAACCGAATAGCTTCCCGCACCGTTGGATGTGTACAGTCGCGCCGCGTACGAATCGAAGTTTAATTCGATCGTTCCCGATCCCGTTTGAAAACCGAAGTAGTCTCGGTCGGTGCGATCGCCAATCACGCCAAACTGCGACGCCACGAGATCCTCGGTCAACGAACCTCCGGCCACGCTCAGGTTGGTGGCGGTGCCAATCGCATTGCCATGATCATCGGGGCGGAAACCAAAACCATAATTGGTCATCGTCGCCAAGTCGTCCTGGCCCGGGTTGGTCGTGTTGTAATACTCACCCGAATCCCAGGTATCCATCTGACTATAGAACCCAACCCCCATGATCGAACTCCAGCTGTGCTCGCCGGTGCCGTGCCCGTCATAGTAGTCATCCCCGTCGCCGATCACGCCGTCGTGGGTTAGCCCCAATGAATGCCCCACTTCATGCGAAATGGTTGTCGCCACGGAATTGACGCCTTGATTGAAGACCCAGACCGGCGAGTCGGTGGCACCCTCAAAAGCATATCCGGCACTGAACGTGTGATAACCGGCAACGCCACCACACCCAACGCAAACGCCCGAATCGTTGACAGTCAAGATCGCCCGAATGCCCCACGCATCGTCCCCCGCGCCGGTATTGACCAACGCCGCTTCGCCCGGATCTTCGGTCGTGACATTCACATCGAAGGGACTAAAATCCTCGGCCACGCGTTGCCAAAGATCTTGAATCCGCATCAACTCCGTGGTCGTGAATCCAGCCCCGTTATTTTCGGGATCATACGCAGGAGACGTGATCGTCGCACCTCCCGCCCAAAAGGATGTCGTCACAGCGCCGTCGGCATCGATGAAGAGCGTGTGCTTTGCGCTGGGGTTGCTGTGCAGCCGGAATGTATCGGCCAGCGGCGCAAAGGCGAGGCCAGCAACCGCCGAATCACCCTGCGAAGAAAGCGATTGATAATAGGCCAAGTCGGCTTCGAGCATCGCCTGCGTCTCAAGCAAGCCGTGATCGGCGTAAACCGTGCCGGACGAACCGGCTACCGCGTTGTTCAGCGGAGTCGCCGAAACGACAACATGGTCGTGCAATTCCGCGGCGGCTACCGAAGCTGCAAACGCGTCGGCAGCGTACGGTCCGTATTGGGTCGCATGCGTTTCGGCATGCAGAGAGGGCAAAAACGAATTTGGCTCGACCGAAAGCATTTGCCTCGGTTCTAAGATCTCATTGAGCAGGCGTCGCTTTTCCAAACGGCTTTTGATGCGGGTCTTGTTCTCGAAAGTCTTCTTTGCTGTCCGCCAAGTCATGCGATTTCGCCCTTACAAAAAACGATCGTTTAATTGCTATTTTTGTGAAACAAATGCAGAGAAATGAGCTCTAAATATGCGTGGTGCAGCGATCTGCCTATGCCATTGCCCATGGCGACAACACCCGCAATGTGGGGGTAGCCCCAATAGTAGCTACGCGTAGTAGTCCATGCAATAAATTCGCACAAATCGATACGACCGGAATCTACGAAAGCAATCGTCGATTCCATGTCGGTGCGCGCAGTGGCCTAGCGCCGCAGCAAAAGAATCGCTGCAGCGGTCCGCGTTACTAACGAATCTGCGGGATGAATGTCCTCAGAATCCCTAAAATCGGTTCAGATTAACAAGACTTGAACCGATTGTTCGCACATTCTCAACGCTTAGAAGTTGCTCCAGAACTCGTCGAGTCCTTCGGCGGTTGGCTCCAATTCCTTGGCATCGGCAATCTCATCGATCGCTTGATCCAGATCATCGCCCCGGCTGGCTTCGACAGCCCACTGGCCCAACGCGAGCCCGGTGGCGGCTTCGACCGTCAGTTCCTCGGGCTCTTCGGGCTCCGGTTGCATCCACGTCGCCGCTCCGACAACCACACTCGAGACGTCTGGAGTCGGTGCCGGCTGGAACTCGCCGCTGGTACCACTTGTACTGTTCAAGTAGTTGATGATCGTCAACGCATCGGCTGGCGTCACAAATCCATCGCCATTGACATCCAAAAACGGACCATCGGAAATTGAAATCGTTCCGTTGGCGATCAACTGATCGACATCGTTTTCGGTTTGGCGATTGAGATGGTTGATAACGATCAACGCATCGATCGGCGAAACCTCTCCACTATCATTGACGTCTCGGAAGTTGCTGGGGTTTTGTCCAGGATATTCTGAAACCGAAACGACGACGCTGGTCGGATCGGACCTTAAACCAAACACATCGGCGACGGTGTATTCGAACCGCGCGACCCCAACAAAACCGTTCGCTGGAGCAAACCGCACGACCCCGTTGGCTTGCACCAGAACCGTTCCAACCGAGACGGCCGGAGGCGTTGTAATCCGAAGACTGTTTGGATCCAAAGCCCCCGCCACACCTTGATCGTTGGCCAACACATCGATATCGACCGGTCGACCGAGCGAAGTTCGGACCGCATCGTTGACCGTGATCGGCGTTTCACCAACCTCCAACAACAGCGTCAACGGTCCGCTGCGATTGCCTTGTTCATCGGCGATCGTAAACTGGAACGAATCGGAACCTCGATAGTTTTCCCGAGGATTGTAGCTGAGCGTACCGTCGCCATTGTTGGTCAACGTGCCATTCTGCGCCGCGAGTGCCACCGCAAGCGATTCGGCATCGACCCCCGCTCCACTACCAAGCGTCGACTCAGGATCTTCGACAAGATCCATCACATCGATAATCGTAACGCGATTGCTGGCGACACGAATTCCGTCGGTTGCCAAACGCGGCGCGTCGTTGCGACCGGCGACGGTGATCGAGACGCGGCCCGATACCGAACCGGGAAATCCGTTCGAATCCACCACTTGGTAGGTGAACGAATCGACTAACGACTCTCCGTCGGTCAATCGGTCCAACGCGACCGAACCGGTCGGATCGTAGATAAATCCGCCATCCGCCTCATTTTGGCCGTTGAGAACAAACGTCACCGTCGCTCCTAGCGCGGTCGTTCCCGTCAAGACGCCCGGATCTTTTCCGCCAAAGGCGTTGACGAACAACACGTCGCCATCGACGTCGGTATCGTTGATCAAGACGCCCGGGCCGGGAATCTGCAACAACGTGTTCTCATCGGTGGTGTAAGTATCGTTCATGGGAACCGGAATATCGTTCACGGGAACGATCGTGATCGTCATCAACACCGATTGCGAACGGTTGTTGTTGCCGCCGTCCGACGCTCCCGTGTCGACGGCAGTAATCGTGACGACCGCGTCGCCATTTTGATTTGGCGCGGGTGTAAACCGCAACGCTCCCGCCGCGGTGATCGACGGTGCCAAGGCAAACAGTTCGGGGCGATCGGTCGTGACATCAAAGTTGACAGCCTGCCCTTGTTCGTCCAGTGCCGACGCGGGACCTGAAGCGATCGGGGAAGCCCAGTCGGCGTCCAGATAAAATCCGCTTCCCTCGGGGACGATAATCCGGTTGGGATCATCGGGAGCATTCGGGTACCCAAACTCGGGCGGATCGTTGACAGCACCGACCGTGATCGTGAACTCTTGCGAGCTCGATTGCATCGGATTGCTTGGATCGTCGTCGATCGCGGTTACGGTCACGATCGCGATCCCGTTTTGATTCAATTGCAACTTGAAATCAAGATCGCCGTTAGGGGCGATGCTGATATCGGGTCGCTGGGTTGTCACGCCCCCTTCGTCGATCGTCAATTGATCGAACAGACCAGGGTTCGTCGTGGTGATCTGGAATCGAACGTTTTGCGACGCTTCATCCAATGCATCCGCGGGCCCTGGGCGAACCGATTTCACAAACCCTGGCAGCGTCACGTGCCCAGGATCGTTGACATCGTACAGAGTCGTATCTTCGCTGACGGTCACATTCTGATCGATCACGAACTGTGGCGGATCGTTCACCGGCACAACTTCGATCTCCACCGTTGCCGTCGAACGCAGGGGAGTCGCGTTGGCAACCGGATTGCCGTTTGCATCCAAGCTATACGAGACGCCATCGTCCTGGATGGTGTAGGTGAACGTATCGATAACCGAAGCGGAGGAACTGGCAAAGTTCAACGGCGGGGTATAGCGAATCTGTTCAAATCCGTTGGTCGCATCGCTATCGGTATCGATGAACAGAACCGTTCCACCACGACTGGTCGTAATCTCTGCCGAACTCGCGTTGGGGGACAATACGATCAAGTGTTGCGAAAGCGTTTCGTTGGCATCGTCCTTGATCGCGTTGCCGCCAAGATCTTCGCTTGGCCCTGCCGAATCGAGCGTTCCCGGCAATGATTCGCCAACTCCCAAACCAGCGACAATCGCATCGGTCGGGATCAATTCGCTGACATCCAACGTCAACGCAGTGTCTTCGGTGACCCGATCGACCAACCGATGAACGCGGCCCAGCGGTGCATCGTTGACCGGGAAGACCTTCAACTGCAACGGCACATCGACCGTCTTGGGGTCGGATTGAGCGACAAAGCCACCATTTCCATCGTCGACAAAACTGATCCCTTGATCGCTGAGCGTGTAGATCAGATCCAACGGCGATTGAGCCGATGTCACCGCGTCGATCTCGGTGAAGTAGTCGCGTGGCAAGGTAACTCGCACGCTGCCATTTTCCAGCAGCGAGACGGCCGCCCCCGCTGGGGCTCCGGCGGCGAGTCGCACGCCTTGAACAACCAACGTCTGCGGCACGTTGCCAACGTTGTCGGGATCGGTCGATTCATCGGTCCCCGATTGGTTGACCAATTTGTCGGTAAACATTTGGCCCAAGTCGATAATCAGATTGTTATCGTCTTCGATCGCGTTGACCGATGTCGGCGTCGAAGCGTTGGGGTCGAATGGTGCGTCGTTGACCGGACGAACCGTCGCGGTGATTGTGACATCGGTGTGCAGCGATGGCGTGCCGGCGTCGGTGACGGTCAAATGGATCTCGTCGAGACCAAAGAAGTTCGCTGGCGGCGTGTAGGTCAAGCGGTTGCCAACGATCTCGATCGTGCCCCCTTCGGTGGTCGTCAAAACGTTGCCGGTCGCTGAAATCGTGACGCTACCCGTTTCATTGGGACCGTCGGCGATTCCGAAGTACGCAATCGCATCGTCGAAGACAACAGGTTGATCTTCGAGCGATTCGAACTGCGTGGTGCCAATGACCGGCGGATCATTCTGCGGGCTGACGGTCAACGTGATTCGTCCCACCGTCGACTTGGCATCGTCTTGCAAACGGACCCAACTGCCATCGGCCAATTGCAAATAGTCCGCTGGTGGATTGTCGGGATCGGCCGGCGCGGTTGTCGGCAGATACGATTGCGGCATTCCGCTTGGCGTTGCCGAAACCGGCGGTTCGTATCCGTTGGTCGCCGTATCGACATCGCCGATGCGGTAGAAGATCGCGTCGGTGCCGAAGAAGTTCGCTGGTGGCGTGTAGCGGATGACAGGATCCCCTGCGGCATTTGTGCTAAGGACGGCTGTCCCTCCGTTTTCGGTGGCCAATTGAATTCCACCGGGGAACAAACCCTCCGCGTCCGGTGACAGTACCACTTCCTGATACGTAAGTTCAAAGATGTCGCGATCACTGATCCGGTTGGGCGCGGGATCATCGTCGTTCAAGATTGAATCGATCGAGATATCGGACGGCAAGTCTTCCGACACCGTCAAATTCAATCCCGCGTGCGCGGCTTCGTCTGGAACCGGGGCGTCGTTGACTTTCAAGAACTCCAGCGTCACCGTTGCGGGGATCGCCGATGTTTTTGGACGGGACTCCCCATCGGTCATTCCGTCGTCAGTCACATGATAGATGAACTGGGCGATACCGACCGAGTGCTGCTGCGGGTGGATCTCGACCATTGGTTCGGTCGTGCTGGCATCGTCGATGATTTCGACGGTCACAGGCACGGTTGGCGAACCTGGCACCGTTGGCGTAATGCCGGCGACCGACGAAATCCGCAGATTCTCCAAGGCCGCTTCGTTGGCGGGGAATCCACCGTCGTTTGCCAACAAGACCGACAACGGAATGCGAACGACTTGGTCTTCCAGATAGCGGAAGGCTGGCGTTCCGGCGGGATCGTCGACGGCAACCGGTTCATCATTGACCGGGGTAACCGTCAACGTCACGGTGCCAAACTCATTCGATGGCATTTGGCCATCAAACGCGCGATAGGTGAAAGTTCCCGTGCCGAAGAAGTTTGGTGCCGGTTCGAAGACAAACGAACCATCGCTTTCCAATTGAACGATCCCGGCCCCACCATCGATCTCGATCTGTTTCGGGAAACCGGTTCCGTCGGCATCAAAGACCGACAATCCCGGACCATCGTTTTGCAAAATCCCCAGCGATGGACTCGAAACGATCAACCGCGTGTCTTCGGCGGTCGTGTAAGTGTCGACAACACCGCCGGGATTGGCTACCGGTGGCGGCCCAGGCAGGTTCTCGACCAGATAATCTTCGACCTCTCCACCCACGGCGATCCCGGTGCTGTCCACGCCACCGATCTGGCTGACGCGGAATCGGGCGTAGGTTGGTCCCACCTTGAAGGTACCTTCCATCGGTGCCGGTACCGCGATCATTTCGGTGCCGGTCGAAACCGAACGCATCGAGATGATCTGCTCGCCCAGGTCGTCGAAGTCGCCATCGCGGTTGAAGTCGACCCAAGCATCCAAGATGCCAACGCCTTGCACGTCGACTTGGATCAGCGACGAGGTGTAGTCGGGATGGAAGAACGCTTGACGGAAATCGACGCCATCTTCCCCGGCATCACCGTCGGCCAAGCCGCCGACCACGTTTGCATCCATTTCCGATGTCGTCGGCTGGGATCCCAGCGAGACGCTGCCGGGCACGATCACGTGTCGCGCCCCATTGTCGGCCAACAGCGAATCGATCGGCGCGTCGCCAAAATCGAGACTCAAGCCGGGCGTCAAGATCGTGAACTGCGTCTCGCTGTTAGCGCGATTCGGACTCAACACATTGCCAGCGACGTCGCGGATCGCCGCAACGCTGCCAACGATCATGTCGTTGTTGGCATCGACCACGCTCGTCACGCCACTCAAGAACAGAGTGTCGCTGCCGCGAAGCGAAGCCAATCCGGCAAACGGACCATCGTTCGGATCCGATGCGATATCGATGCCATTGATCGCACGGACCAGCTCCAACGCCATCTGGCTGCTGTCAAAGTTCAACGGGCTAAAGGCGACCGGAATCGCTCCCCCCGCAACTCCACTGGCCGTCAGACCACTGGTGTTGAGATCAAACGTCGTCCCCAACGGTTCGTTTAATTCAACGATGCCGCCGATGGTCGCAGTCGGGACAAGATCGAGGCTCGAATTTTCAATGACGCTCGCGATTTCTTGGGCCAATTCATCCGCAGTTCGCAGCACGTTCGAACCGGGGTTCGCCGGATCGGGCTTTCGCAAGCCGATCACTTGAGTACCGGGAGTCGTCGCGGGATCGACATCCAGATCATTGAATTCAAACGTAACCGTCGAACCAGCGATCGTTAACGAGAAATTGGTACCGTCGGCCACCGACGGGATACCCGCGGCATCGACCGGCACCGTCAATTGCAGACCGTGCTCGACACCGGGAGTACCAATCGCACCCACCGCGGAACCGCCCACATCGACCGTCACATCGGACGTGCCGCCCAATTGAACAACGCCCTGTCCGAGATCGCGAGCGGCATCCAACTGGACGCCGGCGGAGCGAACCGCTTGAGCGATCGCAGCCGCGATTTCTTCGTGCGTCGCCGTCGGTTGAATCGCAATCCGGCGATTGCCATTGGTGATCATTGATACCGCAGCGGTATCGAATTCAAAGACCGTCGTGCCACCGGGATGCGTGACCGTAATCAATTCGCCATCTTGAACCCCAGCCGCAACGGTGCCTTCCTGGGTGAGGCCCGACTGTTCGTCGCCCGTGGTGCTGAGATCGAGCGATGGATGGTTGCCGATCTGAATCCTGTCGGTCCCCACGGCAACCGGTTGCAACTGTGTGCTCTCGCCGGCAGGCAAATTGGTAATCACCGCATTGATGGCTGCCAAGATCTTGTCGCGCAACTGTGTCGCGGTGTCGGTCGTTTCGAATTCGATCGGAGTTCGCGAAGCGCTGAAGTTCGAATCGCTGTTGAGTTCAAAGACGCGTTCGACACCATTCTGATCTTGAAGCGTAAACGTCTCGCCATCTTGAACCCCGCTTCCGCCGTTGGTCGGGACGACCAACGTGAATGTTTGGGGCACGACCAAGACGTAGCCGCTGTCATATTCCAACGTGGCCACGACGCCGTTCTCATCGGTCACTTGGACTTGATCGCCATCCTGAACCGCGGATCCAGTCGGCGCGGCGAGGACCATTCGATCGCGATTGTTCAGCGTGATCTCATAGATGCTTTCGGGACGCCAGATACCGGTCAACGGAGTCAGCAGAATCTTGCCGTTGGTGGGCGAGAAGCCAAGCGAATAATCGACGCCTTCGACCAACAGACGGCCATTTTCGGTGATGCTGACGGCCGACAGATCGATCGTCGGATCGGCGGGATCCGGGGCGGGACCAAAATTGGGATCGATCGTCGCCACGTCGGGCCCGGTGCCGTTGATATCGGAGATCAAGATCTCAAAGAAGTTCAACGAGCCTTGGGTCAATTGAACATAGGTGTCGTTGGGATCCTTGTCTTGCCCGCCGCTGTCGTTGTCCTGTGGCGTGAGCAACGAAGCAACTGGACCGGTGAAATCGGAGCGTTCAAATGCGCCGAGGTCTTTGAAGACGTTTTGCCCAGTTCCCGAAGCAGACGTGCTCGGATCATCGTTACGGAATTGGCCTGTGACGTCGCGGTCGGGAGCCAAGATCGGCGAGGCGCCGATCCCCAACGGACCCTTGATCGTCAACAGGTAGCTGCGATCGTTGATCCCTTCGCGCGAACTGTCGATCGCCGGCGAATCGACGGCCGGGTAGAAGTTGCGGTTTTCGGGATCGACAAACACAGGCGTCGTGGCATCGGTGATCAAAACCGACGATGTTCCCAGATCGCCACCGCGATAGGTGCTCGCCGTGCCGGTGCGATAGTACAACGACGTGCTGATTTCGGTTGTCGCATCGCTGGATGCATCGACCGAAACGCCGATGCCGACGTTCGCAACGATATTGTTCGACAGCGTGGGGCCCGCATTGTTCTGGACCTGGATACCGATCCCTGCGGTGTCGCTGTTGCCATAGACCGTGTTATTCACGATCCGCGCAAATGGCACGGCGGCGTCTTCCGTCGCTTCACCCGAGATGCGAATCCCCGCGGTACCACTGGCAACGACGATGTTGTTAAAGACCGAAACGCCGGGAGCCAAACGTTCATCGTTGAACTCTTGAGTCGCTCGTGGCGGACCGGCGTGCGGCAGCGTGCCGGCCAGTGGCGAGTTATCGGCGTCGCGGTCTCCCGGGATGATGTTGATTCCATACAGCAACGAATCGGAGATCACGTTGCCTTGCAACAGGACCTGACCTTGGTCGCGACGGCGATTGCGGTCGCCCCCCTCTGCGCTGTTGAAGATATCGACGCCATGCAGGATGTAATCGTCGGGAATCGGATTCCCATCGGCGTCGAACGCCGTTGGCAACTGGTTGTTCAAGTCGGCGAAATTGGCGTTGCCAAAATTGTCGACCGCGACGACGCCATGCAGCGCTACAATGTGCGAATTGCTGGTCGAACCGAGCACCGTCGCCGCCCCGTCGACCGATCCATCGGACATCGACGCGGTGATATCCAGGACGGATTGCGATTGAGCACCATTGATCGCATCGCGGATGCTGCGTCCCAAACCAGCTTGCGACATCGCACCGCTAGGATCAAACGGCACGCGAACATTGCCCGCACCCGAGAGCCCATATCCGAGCGAGCCGGGCAACAACGTAGAGTCGTCAAATTCGAACGTGACGGTGTCGGTACCATCGGACAACGTAAAGGTTTGCCCGTCGTAGACCTGGTCCGGTGCCGGAGCAATCAACGACACACCGGTCGCCAAGCGATCATTGGTGTTAAACGTTCGATCGACTACCAGATCGCGAATCCCACCATCCGATCCATCGTATCCGTAGTCGGCGCCGATGCGAATCTCGACTTGGTAATATCCAAGATCGGTTTCCGCTTTCACGCCATTTTCCAGATACGGTTCGTATTCCAGATTGGCGGTGAACGCGGTTTGACCGCTCGCCGAATTGATCACCATCTCGCCTCGTTCGCGGAAGCCGACGATGATGTCATCGATGTAGACGCCGCGGTATGCGTTGTCCTGAGCGCGGAAGGAGTTGTCGAGACTGCTGGAAGTGAATTGCCCAAACTGGTCGCCAGGAAGGTCGTACCCATCAAATTCATTGCTGTCTTGCGTCAGCCCCAACGGCCCTGAATCGACCACGCTGTAACCGTAGACCTTGATCAGATAGCCGTTGCGAATCGGATAGGCATCGGTGAAGTCTTCCGTCCCAGCGACATTAAGCGCTGTGGCAAGGCTTGCCTGGACCGCGAGGGCAACTTCATCGGCCGTCATTCCCGAATGGACGACGATCGGCGTATTCCCCAGAGCAACGCCCGGCTGGCTGACAACCATATCCGCAGGAAGGTCGACCGAAAGTCGACTGCTCGTGACATCGACCACGCTCAACCGATTCCCTTGAACAGGATCGAGGAAGGATGGCAGTCCCGCACTGGTCAGTTCGGCCTGCAGACGCGCGGCGATCGCCGCCGGGGTGTCGGTCAAACTAAAGTTAACGGTCCCATCGCCCACCACCTCGGGTCCGCCCTCCTGGAAGGTAAACCGATGTTGGTCGATCTGTATGTAGCCGCCCGTGGGAAGACTGACCGCGCTGGGAATGCGCAATTCCAACCCTTTGTCAAACTCTAAGTTTATACCGCCCTGCAGAGTTACGAGTTGTTCGTCGGCGATCTGCGATCCGGCGACCGCCCGCAACTCTTCACCACCTTGGAACGGATTCCCAACGCCCATCGATCCGGCTGTCGAGAAGTCGAAGCGGATGCGAACGCCCGATTGGCCAGCGAAATCGTCCAGGGAAACACGTGCTTGACGCCAGCTGTCGGGGGCTCCATTGTCTCCCACGTCATAGAGTTCTTGAACGAGATCGGTTCCACCGGCGACTAACTCATCGAACTCGTCGCGGCTGCCACCGTTGTAGGCTTGCGGCTGGCTGGGATTCAAACCGCCGTTTGTGAAGAATCCATCGGGCGAGCCGCCCGCGTCCGTGCGGTCGCTGTTATTGGTCGCCAGCAAACGCCAGACGCCATCCTCGCCCGCGGCGAACACGCGGAACGAATCGAGCATCCAGTCGTCGTGATTGGTGGAGGAACGAGCCCCGGTGAGATCTTCGTTGGCGTTTTCGGTTTCGAGATAGTAGTTGAAGTAGAGCGCGGGACGATCGGCCGAACTGTAAGCCGAAAGATCCAACGGATTGCTCTCCATCGACCCCAACGCACCGCCGGGGAAGTTGTACGTCAGGTAGTCGCCAGAATAATCTCCAACGATTCCTGTGTTTCCAATGTCGTAAATTCCGCCCCATTGGCCCGTTTGAAGATTGCCCGAGGTGCGTGGATTATCAAATCCAAAATACAAGTGGTTGCCGCCGCCCGAACCTTCAACACCTCGATAGACGTTGCCATCGGGGGTTGGGTCGACGCCGACACCATCTTGGCCGCTCGACGGATTGCCATTATCGGGATTGCTGTTGGAAACGTGCCACAGGTTGACGTCGAGGTTCGAGAAGGCGAGACCGGTCACTCCCGATTGTCCCGTTGCCAGCGAAGTTTGTCCGTTGGCAAAGACGGCTTGAGGCCGCCCCATCGTGTCAAACGCATAGATCGTTCCGTCGGCAGCAACACCAAACAACGTCTCGCTCAAGCGACCGCCGTCGAGATTTCGCGGCCCAACGGTTAGTCCCGAAAAGCGAATTGCATCGCCGTTGGCATCGGTCAACGAAGCGATGTAGTCGCCACGATTGCTGGATGAACCAAGTTGAAATGCACTGCCACCAGTGTTGCCGACGACGCGATACAGATCACCCTTCTCGCTAACCGCAAACAATTCGACGCGGTCCCCGCCACCGCCGAAGGCATTGGTTTCAACCGAAGCGAGGCCGGTGATCTCTCCAGGCCCAAACGGTGAACCTCCCACGCCAGATAAGGCTTGCACGTTAGGTGAATCTTGCACGCCAAATGCAGCGCTGGTCCCTGGATGATTGAAGAAACCATCGACCGAGACGAGCTTCGTGCCGTATTGGTCGACGTCAAAATTGATCGACTTCAAGAAATCAGCCAATCGTGTCGCCAGCTCACCCTCGGATTCCCCGACAAGCATTGCCACAGGAAGGTTGCCCGGCTGAACGCCCGCGGTCAACGGATCGCCCGAGACCGTCATGTAGGTAGCCGAAGCGGTGAGCACGCTGATATCCGTCGCACCCGCGAAAGTGGTCGAAGAGCCAACGGCTACGGAATCCAAGTCAAACGGAAAGTTCACACCTTCAAAAGTGCCAAACGCTTCGGCAATCTGTTCGCTTGTCGCAAACGCGTTGATCGACAGCGGAACCGCACCGGCGTTAACAATTCCCGCAGCACCAATCGTCGTCAGGCCACTGGAGAGCACCGAAATCGATTGTTCACCGGTGATGTCGACCTGATCCCCCACGGCAACAGCCGACAATCCGTCGATGTCCAACAGATTCACCGCGGTTTCGATCGCGGTGGCGATCGTCGCTGCCGAATCGGTCGCTTGGAATCCAATTGCGGTCCGGTTGGGATCATTCAACGATCCATTGCTGTCGAACTCAAATTCGATCGGGAATCCCGATGCGGTCGTCACTGTCAACGTATCGCCATCGCTGATGTTCGTGAGCCCGCCCGTCTCCGTCGCTTGCAGAATGACTCCCGTATCGACTTCAATGAAATGGATTCCACCATCGGAATCGGTGATCGAGACGAGGTCGCCGTCGCCCAACGCCCCGAAGTTGAGGTCAAAATCGATCGACAGACCGGCATCGAACTCCAACGTCGCCGTCCCGCCGAACTGCGTGAGCGAGAGCAGCTCCTCGTCGAAACTCACCGAAGACAACACGTCGATCATCGCGCTTTGCGTATTGGCAATCAAATCGATATCCGTATCGATGTATCCCCGCTCGACGACTTCGGTCCCCGACTCATACGTCCCTGGCCCACCATCCACCACGCTGTTCGCGTTGGAGCGGTCACTACTTGGGGAACTGATCCCTGTGCCATTGGACGGATTGTGTCGAAAGATCCAATTTGTGTCGTGCAAAGCATCGACGCTGGAATCGGCGCGCTGCGAGACCGAAATCAATGCCAGATCGTCAGCATTCTGCCCGAGAGAAGTACTGTTTCCGTTGGCCCCGACATAGGTAATCGCTTCGAACGACAGACCGTCACCGTTGCGTGCGGTGGTGCTTTGCGAATTGCTCCGCGCCCGTGCAGCGGCATCCTCCGCGTCGTTGAGTTCATACGTTTCAATTCCGGCATCTCCAACCTTCTCGGAGTCACCACCCTCGGTCGACAATCGCAAGAAGCTGTCGTAGTTGGCATCGTTGATCGCGCCGTTCTCTCCAAACCCGTACAGGTTTCCGTCGGGTCGCATCGCAATGTCGCGCACGCTGTAGACGGTGCCGCCATCGGTCGAATTGGAAACGACCGACTCGCGTCTTCCCGTAAACGGATCGTAGGTCGACAGCGTCGTGCTGGTCGTCACGTACAGCACGACGTCGCTGAGCGTATAGTCGATGCGATTACTGTTGCCGTCAAACGCAACCGTCACCGGTGGTGTCGCGGTGGCTGCTCCCGTGGTCGGAATCACGCCGAAAGCATAATTATCCTGGACTCCATCGTTATTGAAATCATGATCCGACGAGATCCGCTGGACACTGGTGATCGGTTCGACACGGGTCAACGGATTGCTCGGATTCGCCGTCTGGAACTGCTCCAATTGATCGCTGATCCGACTGTTGTTGGTGATGGCGACGTAGTAGTTCCCGGCGCTCAACTCCATCGTTCCCAACCAGGCATCCAACGGACCGCCCGATCCGCGCGACAGGTCGTCTTGATCGACTCCTTCGTTGGGTCCACCTTGGTCGTCCAAGATGTTTGAATCGGTACCAAATGCTAACAAGCGAATTTCGTTGCCGGAGACACCACCGTTGTCAGGCCGTCCAAACAGCCAGATCGTTGTGTTGGGTCGGGCCAAGCCGTCGGCGTAATCGACATCGATCACAACCGGTGTGTGCTGTGCGCCAGCGATCAACGGATCGACCGAATCGGGTGCGATCTGGAATCCAAACCAGTCGACGTCGTCGGTACGTCCGCTCCCCGAAAGATCAAAGATCTGGCCGGCGGCCGACAGGGCTGCGCGATCGGTTGCATTGAGCGATCCCAGGTCGATCGCACCGCCGATCGTATCGTTGCCGTCGCTGGTACCGGTCATCGGTTCGGAGGCTTCGCCCAACAGCGGGCTGTGCAATGGCAGACCGCGAACTTCGATACCGGCCGTTGCGTAACGAATCTCGGCTTGGCGAATCGTCGAACCGCCGTGCTCCTGCAGTTCGCCAATCCTCAATTGCAACTGGTAGGTGCCGCTGGTTAGGCCGTCGCCAACGAGGTCGTTTTCATACGCGATCCCATCGGCTGGATCGTTTTGAATATCGCGTGGCTGGGGATTGGTCGGGGCTTGATTGTTACTGCGAACGCGAACGAAGAAGGTGCTCGGCGCGCCCACCGATCCGGGCAGCGTCAAACGCATCCCAGCATCGTAGAGGTTGGTTGTGTAGTCGTCGCGGAACGAGCCGTCAATTTCGTTGGTCGGGCCAAACGGATCTCGTTGAAGCACGTTGACACGATCGGCTGGCAACAGGCTGGGGTTGGACAACAAGGTCGTCGTCTGGGTCGATTCGGACTGCGAGTTGTCGCTTAGCGCGATGATGTCGCCGTTGATGTTGATGATTTCGATGATCGTATCCAAGGCGTACGAGGTGCGATCGATATCGATCCAAACCTCGGTTCCCGCTTTGGCGTTGAAGCTGTAGACGTCGACGTCCGAGGGTTGGCTGATCACACCATGCACGGTGAAGCCAAGCCGCAAGTTTTCGTCGCTGCTGGTTTCCGCGGTGGCCAGATCTCCCAAAAACTCCGCGGCGCTCGGGTTTGCGTTGTTGCCCGCCGCCTCTTGCGATTGAACTCGGTTGGGCGATTCGAGCTCGTTGATGGTTTCGACGTTTCGGTCGTTGCTGAACTTATCCAACACCAAACCTTGCCAGTCCCCAGCTGTTGGGACGGTCGCGGTGCCGTCGCCATTGGTATCGTTAAGCGCTTGCCCCGACGGATCAAAGCCGGCGCCGACGGTATCGTCGGCCAAGCTGGTAAGGACAACAGGGAAACCGGGGGCTCCCAACACGTGCAGCGAACCGCCGATGCGATCTTCGATATCCAGCGGTCGACCGGTGGCGATGATCTCCGCACCTGCACCAAACTTAACAACCAAGCTCTCCTGCGGAGCGCTTTGCAAACGCAGCCCGCCGTAGCTGAACAGATCCGGAATTTGAATCAACTCCGGCCCGCCTTGGATGTCGGGACGGAAGTTATCGACCACATGCACGATGTCGGTATCATCCCAAACGACTTCGGTGGTCAATGTGCCGCCACGGACCGCTAGACCGTTGATCGTGTTGTCGCCCAAGCGATTGCCATCGATCAAAGGCCCAAAGTTGCTGCGGATATCATCGCGTCGATCTGATTCGCCGGTCTGACGACCGTAGTCCAACACGATTTCGCTGTTGAGCGCATTGACATTGATGCTGATCGCCGCGGTATCGCCAACGGAATTGTTCTGAATCACATTGTCGACGATCACCGGTTGGGCATCGCGAACAAAGATCACCGCCGGTTCATTGAAACCGTGTCCATCGCGTTGGACGCCCGCCTGGCCACCAAGGCCCGAGGCATTGAATTCAAACGTCGTATTGGCGACGCGCACATCGGACTGAATGATTTCCAAGGCGTTGAAACCAGCAAATGTACCGCCGGTTTCCACGACACCACCAGCATGGGCGATGTAAGCGAAGTCGATGCTCGCCGTACCGTTGGGACCGATATGGATACCGCCCCAATCGCCCGCTGCGGGCCCCACCAACGCTTGATTTCCGTTGGTATCAAACGTTCCACCGGCTCCGTAGCGATCGTCGGCGAGCGAGGTGAACAAGACCTGGCGGCCATCGACACCCTCGGCGATCAATTGGGCACCATAACCGGTTTCGATTCGAGAACCATCGACTTTGACGATGATTCCCGCATCGATCGCCAACCGCGCATCGGGGCGCGCTCGCAATCGCGTGGCATCGATTACCGGCAGATCGTCCGGTTGGCCAACACCATCGGCACCAACCGACAATACGGTGCCGTCATCGATAAAGCTGGTCTGATTCATCGGAATCCGACCGACGATGTCAAAGAACCCCGAGCCGGGATTCAGACGGTAGATGACTCGTTCTTGCGTCAATCCACCGGTGTTCGCCCCGGATATTGCCAATTCCGTGATCGGGGAAATGCTGGTCTGGAGTCCGGTCAATTGATCGATCTGGACTTGTTGCCCCGCCGTCGTCGCAACCGTAATCACTTCGGCAAAGACGACGTCGGTATCACCCAACACGGGATCCTCGTTCATCAGCCCCACGCGGTAGACGTGCGTACCCGCGGCGAGCGTCGAAGTGGCGTTGGGCTGTGCGGTGGCGGTCATCGTTAATAGCGTCGCGCCAAGACTTCCCCCGCTGTCGACCAACGTGGTGCCGCTGCGATCCAGTTCGGCGATCAATTCATATTGCCCGCCACCACCGGGTTGGCTGCGGTAGACGCGGCGAGCAACAAAGTCGCCGGTCGCGGCAGGAAGCTTCGACAAGTCGACCTGCTGATTTGCGGCAACGTTGACCATGAAGGTCGGATCGCTGGCCAGCGATTCTCCACCAAACCGATCGACAAAGGTGATCCGGTAGGTATACGCGCCTGCCGCCAGCGTGCTGCCGGTGTTCGTTGAAACGTTCGATACGATACCGGTCGCCGGTGGGCGAACGGATTCCAAAAGAGGACCGCCAGGGGTCCCTTGAATCAACAGGTTTTCACCGATCACGTGGACGATATCGGTGTCATCGAAACGCGCCGGGACCACTAATTTCTGCGTCGCTTGGCCAAACGGCGTGTCGACGCGAACGAACAGGCCGTTGGTCGAATTGTCGGTCACGGTGTTGCCGCGGATATCGGGGCCGACGCGGTCGTAATCGCTGACAAACGCGTCGTTGCGTTGGTAAAGCGGCGAATTGAAATTCGTTTCCAGGAAGCTATCGCCGTCGGCGCTGATCGCCGCGTCGGCACTGTATTTAATTTCGTTATGCAGCAGCGTTGGACGGGCTGCCGAAAGATGGATGGGATTGATCGTGCTCAACTGGCTGTTGACGAACACCTGCCCGCCGCCGTACTGGAAATCGCCATGAGCGACGTAGTTTAGGAAGATTCCTTGTTGTTCCAGATTGGCGCGTCCCTCGGCGTTGTCGACGTCGTTTTTGAACTCGAGTCCGCCCCAACTGCCGCTGCTGGGTGTTGTCTGCAGAGGGTTGGTATCGACACCGATCGATTGATCGTCGTAGCTGGTGAACCGAACCTCGCCGTTACCTTGTCCGGAAACTCCCCCCGGAAGCGGCACCAAGTCACCGTTGTCATCGCGAAGATCATAATACGGCGTGCCGAGAACTTGCAGCGATCCGCCACTGAGGTCGACGCTGCTGCTGCTGCTCCCCGCGGAGATTCGCGCGTCGCTCAACTTAAAGATCGCTCCGGCATCGATCTGAACGTGGACGCCTTGTGGCACTTCCATCGTTGCGCCATCGGAGAGCGGCTGGTTCGACGCGCCCCCACGACCGATCTCATAGGCATAGTTGTCGCCCAGAGTCGTCATGTTGCCATCGAGACCGCCGTTGCCAACGATTCGCACCGTGTCTCCAGGGAGCGCGTCGGCAAACGCAGCTTGGATATTGTTGTACGGATTGTCTTGCGTTCCAATCGGCAATCCGAAGCCGATGCTGGTGGTGTGCGATTTGTCGACAAGCAACGTTCGCGGGTTGGTCGGTGTGCTCCCCTGGATTCCACCTTCGTCCAATACGCTGCGGAACCAGAAATTGAAATCGCCACCGGCGACCCCGTCGCCATCGCCATCGATCGCCGAACCCTGCGTGTCGACAATCTGCGAGCCTGAATCGGGAGTGAAGTTGACCAACAGCTCATAGGCTCCTTCGCTGGTTCCTCCCATCCCGCTGTCGGCGAGCGACAGATCAAAGGCTTCGTTCCCCGCAGCCGAGACCGCCAGATAATATTCGCCCGGTTCGAGGTTCAATTCGATAAACGCATCTTCGCCGTAGTAGTCGTCGTTGCGGGCGACCAATTCCTGCACGCCACCGTTGTTGCGGTAGATCGACAGATAAGAATCCAACAGGCTCGCCGATCCGTCCAATCGCTCGGCAAACGTCTCGGCGGTGAATACACCCGCCTGGTCGACGAGGAACTTGTAGACATCGACGTCGCGGCTTTCGGGACGATACAGATGCTGGCCCAGCACATTGTCGACATCTCCCGGAATCGCAGGTTCGATCGGATTGACGCCGGTGTAATCGATCACGTTGCCGTTGTTGCTGGTCACGACACCCGCCAACAGGTCCTGTTCGCCACCGAGCGTGTAATTGTGAATCACCCCCGACGCGATCGTTCCGGGAGGCGCCTCGCCAGCAGAACCAACTCCTAGAGCCGACATGACCAAGGTCATCGCATGGGCGTAGTAGCTGAGTCGCGAGGCGTTGATCGGATCTGGGACGCTCGGTTCGTTAAACCACGATTCCCCGGCGTCCATCAGGACCACGGTGCGACCAAAGGTGTGCGATTGTTGATCCGCTTGCGGTCTGTTGGCAACGGTGCCGAAGACGCCTCCCGGTCCACTCTCCACTCCGCTGACGACCAGATCGCCGGTGACGATTGTCAGGCTAACGCCATCGATTCCATTGACCCGATGCGATGCGGTCTCGATAAAGTCGATCCCCCAGCTGTCGCCCAACAGTTCAAAGATCTCGCGGACTCGCTCCTTTTGCGACGCAGTGATCGCATTGGACAGATTTTGCCCAAAGCCATTTTGACCGTAGGGGAGGCTGGTGTTGAAGTTGTAGTACAGTTGCGAGATCGCGGGGGCCTCGACGCCGTCGTACAGATCGCCATCGGGAGACAGGAAGTGCGCGAATTGGTCGAAATCGCGGAGCCCCTGTTCATCGAAGCCACCTGGGAATTCCAAGACGTAGGGATCGAGCGCGCGGATCTCTTGCCGGATCACCGTGGCTGTCGATCCGTTCAACGTCCCCAACGACAACGCATCGGCGCCGGAAAAACTGCTGCCGACATCGCTGCTGACGCCCAAACGTGGATTGGTCGATACGATCGTTTGACCGTTGCGGGTGTCGATCGAAATTCCATCGAGAGTCGCTATCGGAGACAATTGCAAAGCCGGTTGAGTATCCAACGCGGCGAGGATCGCATCGCGAACCTGCAGATTGTTCGCTCCCGCCGCGATCACGATCGCTCCTTCGGCCGTTGCGCTGATACTTGTCGCCGAATCGGTAAACTCCAGCGTGACGCTCGAACCATCGGTCAACGAAACGGTCATCTGATCGCGGGGAAGCAACGAGATCAGAGGATCGACAAAGTTGATGTCGTCGGCGGTACCGGTGAACCGCAACACCGCGGGATCAACCTCGACCGGACGAATCGTGTGTTCTTGCGACGCGACGTCGTCGCTACTGCCCACGCGCAATCGGAAGGTCGCGGCACCGCTGGGATTGCCAACCAAGAAATTGTCAGCCAATACCGGGATCTCACCGAGATCTCGGATGGTCGTCGTTCCCGAACCGTCGCTGTATCGGTCGAACGTCAAAACGGCGCGATCCAGGCTCGGATCGTAGCTGATGCTGGTCGGAAGGACGACGACATCGTCGTTTCCAGAGACCGTTTCGTTCGTCAAGATCAACTGATAGAAGTCGGGCTGTACGACGCGTGGCTGGGTGGCCAAGATCGTCGGATCGCTGGAGGTCGTGACCGCTGTGGCCGCCAGATCGTCGTCGTTGAAATAGACGACGATTTGATTTTTCTGTTGAGCCAAAGTCCCCGATGCATCGCGGCCGATCGGCTGTGGAACCACGGCGACCACTTGGGCGCCAAGTTCCAATTCGAAGTAGAGGGTTTCGATGTCGTCGTTGACACCATCGATTTCAAAACCGTTGATATTTGCCGGTTCAAACAACAGACCGCCGACGTTTTGCGCAGTCGAAACGGTCCGCACCCCTTCGATTCCCCGACTGGCGTCGTCGAACCCAAAGACGCGCACGCGATAGCTGTCGTCGGGTAGATTTTCGCTGAACCGCGCCGTCACGACGCGTTGCGTGTCATCCAACCCCAAATAGCCCGGCGTGATCGTGATGTCGTTCCCGTTGCCAAAGATCCCATCGACCGACCGCGTGATCTCGATCCCGCTGGCCAGCGTCGCCGCATCGATCGCATCGTCGCTGGCAAAACGGACGGTCAGTTCGTTCGGAGCAACACTCAACAGATTGCGCGAGGACAACGTGCCCAGATCCAACGCCCCGGTACCACTGGGAAAGTCCTGAGTGCTTGCAAACAAGCTGCCGGCATCGGGGTTGATCCCGATCAATTGCGGCCCAGATTCGGAATCGTCGGTAGTTGGCAGGCCGACCTTGTCGCGCGTGCCGACGTTGTCGATCAAGGTTTGCAGCGAATTGACAACCACGCCCCCGGCTTCGGGGCTGATCGCCGAAATCGCAAACTCGCGGGTTTGAAGGAACTCCTGCGGCTGCGCATCTTGAGCGGTCTGGCCCAATGCACCCATCGCGGGAGAGAATCCACGCAAGGTCTGCGCCCCACCGCTCTGAACGTCGGTCAGCGTCAGCACTTGGCCAATTTCATGCAACACTGAATTCGCAATCGATTGCGATGTGTACCGCAGATCCCCAGAGGAGAGCGCATCGACCGGGGTTATCGTGCCGGCAGCAAACTGACTCTGGATATTGTCGACGAACACCGTGCCGATCGAACTGCCAACCACCGCGGTGTTGGGCCCGCCCGCCCCGTCGCGAACATCGTTCTGCAAGGTCGTGCCGACGGTCAGCGGCAGATTGCCGACCGTGTTGCCGATCAGCAGCGTGTAATACTCGCTGGCACCATTGATCGGGGCCGCTCCCGCATCGCCGATGAAGATGTCGACATCCAACTCTTGTCCAGCAGCCAACGGGCTAGCCGAGTTTTCGCTGGCGTCAGGGATGTTCAAAAGACCACTGCGCACCTGCGCCAAAACCGCGTTGGCGATCTGCGCTTCGTTGCCGGCAGAAAACCCAAAGCCGGTGGCATCAAACGGCGCCACGCTGTTGCCGCTTTTATCGCTCAGTTGCCCCTGACCGGATTCGACAAAGTCGAGAACGAAAGTCAGCGAGTTCGCATCCAACAGCTGACGTGCTTCGAGCACCTCGTGCCGTAACGTTCGTCGCGACAGACGGTTGCGCCGTTTCGCACCCATGTCTTGTCGGCGATTTTTTTTGATCGAAAGCTGGCGTTCGATGCTTTTCTTCATCGATGGTTTCCTTGGGAACTGACCAAACGACTCGGCAGCACAGATTGCTGCCGGTCGCTTGAAATCGCTTTGTAACGAATGGATTTGGGCTAGTTTCAGTCAATAACTCGAAACTTAAACTTCCGAGTCTAGTCACTCAGGCGGAAATCACCCAGTAATTGGTCGATAGCAGCATCAAAAGTCTCCGCAGCCTCCTGATCTCGATCCTCCGAACTCGACGCGGCAATCGCATCGAGCACCAAATCCATCTGGTCATTGTGCAAACCATCGACGACGTCGGCATGGTCGATGACCGCGGTCGGAGCCGAACTTTCGATCGATCCGCTCGCTGCCGGTTCTTCCTCCGTCGCTGGCTTAGGACTCACCAATTGCGGAACATTCACCGCACCGCGGCCGGCCACAACCGAACTGGTTGCCAGGCTGATCGCGTCGCTCGCCTCTCCCGATGCCTGCGGAGTGTTCGACTGCCGGTTCAACGCGTTGATTACTTGCAACGCATCGATGGCGGTCACATAGGCATCTCCCGAGACGTCGTAGAATGGCGGTGGGCTGTCCAAATCGAGAACCGAAATCGAGGTTGTCGATTTGCGATTCAACAGATTGATAATCAACAGGGCATCGATCGGCGAGACCGTGCCATCGGCGTTGACGTCCAACGAGTTGTTCGCATTCTGGTGAGACAGCAACGGGCCACCGATTGTCAAAAAGACCGTCGCGGTGCTGCTGCGACCGGTGGAATCGGTGATCGTGTACTGGAACGAATCGACAGTCCCGGCGGCACCGGCGGTATTCCTGTAGACGAAGGTTCCAGTTAGCTGATCGACCTCAACCGTTCCGGTGTTGTTCAACGGTTGCGTGTACGACGTGATGCTGAACGAATCGCCATCGCCATCGCTGTCGTTGGCCAACAATCCCTTGGCGGGATCGCTGACTCGATAGATGCCCCCCTGCAAAACCTCTGCAGGATTGGCCGCACTCGGATAAGCATCGTTGGTCGACGTCGGGACATCTTCGACCGCGTTGACCGTCACGTCAAACTGTTCGGTGACGATAAACCCAGACCCATCGCCAACTTCGACCGTGATCGTCGCTACGCCGCTGGCATTGGGGACCAGAGTGAATTCCAGCGAATCGGTCGCGGGGTTGTAAACCGCGGTCACAATACCTGCATTGCTGCTGGTCACGTTGTAATTCAACGTATCGCCATCGGGATCGCTGAAGATGTTTGCCATGTCGATCGGTGTGATCGTTGCATCTTCGGGGACCACCAAATCATCCAGCGTGCCGATCACTTGCGGTGGATCGTTCTCCGCGGAAACCTTGACCGTGATCGTCAGTCGATCCGAAATCAAACCTGTCGAATCGGTCGCCCGGACGATCACATGTGCTTTGCCCGAGTCGTTGGGCTGTGGAGTGATGGTCAACAATGGGCCGGTTACGTTGGCGTTTACTTGAGCGCCATTGTCCCCCGCTTCGGCAATCGGTTTGACCTCTTCGACCTCGTAGGTCAAGAAATCGCCGTAGGGAAGATCGGGATCGGTGAACAGCGTATCGAGATCGACGAATCCAGCCGGACCGTCTTCGATCAACAACACGTTGGGTGGTGTCGTCGATACAGGTCGTGGAGCATTATTGACACCGGAGACCGTGATCGTCACGTCGGCCGTGTTCGTGCTGCCATCGGCATCGCGAACCGTATACGTGAACTGATCCGTTCCCGCATAGAAGGTTGGTGGCGTGTAAACGAATTGCCCATCGGCAAAGATCACCACGCTACCTCCCGCAGTGGTCGCATCAGTCCCTGTGTTGGTAACGACCAGGAGATTGGAATCCCCATCGGGATCGGTTGCCCCGGTCAACAAGCCTTGGGTCAAGGTCGAACTAGCATCCGAATCGAATGCCACATCTTCGGCCGTGGTCACCGAGTGGTTTCGCAGGACGGGTGGATCATTGGCTTCACCTACGTTAACCGTCACCGTCACATCGACACCCTGCACCGGCACGCCATTGTCGACCACGCGGTAGACAAATACATCGTCACCGCTGAAGTCGGCAAGCGGCGTGTAGATCAGGTCGGTTCCTTGAATGCGAACCGTACCACCTTGGGAAGTCGCGCCACCGGCGGTCAATTCGATGCCCAACGTTTGATCGGCTTCATTTGCCGGACCAGGCAACCAATCATCGCTCGTGGATGTCGTGGTGCTGCCTAACAAATCGTCGATCGAAACCGTCAACGCAAAGTCTTCGCTGGTCGACAATTCCAGATCCGTCAATCCACCGCGTGGAGCATCGTTGTCACTGAGAACGTTGATCACAACTTCGACCGGTGCCGAGACCAGCAGTGCGCCGGTGGCATCGAACAAGGTTTGATCGAAGGCTCGATAGGTGAACGTCTCGGTGCCAAAGAAATCAGCGTTCGGGGTGTATTTGAAACTCCCATCGGCTGCCAATTCCAGCGTTCCGTTAGCCAGTGTTCGCGTCCCGACATCTTCTGCGTAAACGCTAAGCGTCGTGCCGGGTCGGGCCACGTCGTTCGCCAATACACCTTGGCCTGCACTCAAGTTCAATTCGCCGTCTTCAAAGACGCTGAACAGCCCTGCGGAATCGGCGTTGGCCGTGACTTGGCCACGCACGATTCGAACCTCGTAATCTTCCACTTCGCCATCCAGCGCCAAGCCGGTCGGCCCGGAAACGCCATCGGTGCTCAGCCGGAAGCGAGCCATCGTCGTCACCCCTTCGGGCGTATTCAAAATCGCAGTCGTCGCGGGAACCGTAATCTGGAACGATGTCTGCCCCGAGATCGCGACGTGTTCGAAAATCCGTTCGCCTGGATCGTCCCAGTCGCCATCGCGGTTGAAATCGATCCATCCGTCCAGCAGGCCTTCGCCGGTCACGTCGACCGTCAAAACGGTCGACTGACCAACTTGCAGCACAGTGGTCGGCAATTCGGCCGAACCAAACGTGATGCCATCTTCATCATCGGCAATCAAGGTCAACTGAGCACCGGAGAGGGTTCGCCCCGCCAACTGCAGCCCGCTGCGACGAATCGCATCGACCAAATTGGCCGCCAGGGCAGCCGGGGTTGTCGGCTCGCCAAAGTCACCATCGGGGTCAAACGCGAGCCGGATGTGGTCTTCATCGAACATGCCATCGGAATCGACTTCGAAAGTGATTCGTTCCAAGCCATTGTCGATGATCAACAGACGTCCTTCGAAGGAGGCCGGAATGGTCGCCGTGGAGGAATTGACAGTAATTGTCGGTCCAGCTGGATTGTCCGACGTGATCGTGAACAACACCGGTTCGGTCGGATGGTCCGCATCGTCGGTTAAGACGATCAACGAACGGTCGTCGCCATCGGCGGCCCGTTGCGGCTGGCCATCGGGATCCGCATCGATCAAATTACCCAAACGCGGGCCGTCTTCGACCAACAAATGCCGTGCGCCGTCGTTCTCACGCGAGGTGGGATAACGTCCTGGGACATCTTCGACCGGATCGGGGGCGTCGCCATAATCGAACTGCGCCCCATCCAACAGGATCGTAAACGTGACCGTGTCGTCCAACTGATTGCTTTTCAGCGGATTACCTACGTTATCGGCAACCGCTCGCAAGAAGTAGTTGTCGATGGTGGAATCGACTGTCGTCGCACCGTCCAAGAAGATCGTGTTGTCACCACGCACGCTGGCCGTCAACGATGGCACACCCGAACCGTTGACCGCAGCGATGATCGCATCGCGAACTTCGATATCGGTTACCGTTCCGGAGCGGATGATGCCGATCGGAACAGCGCCACCGGGGGTACCACTAACTTCGACCGAATTGGTGTTCGCCACGTCGATCGTGGTTTGCGAGGTCGCACCGTTCAACGTGATCTGGCTACCCACAACGCTCGTGGCAATCCCCAGAATCGAATTCTGAATCGCCGCAGCCAAACTGATCGCCACGTCGTCGGACGTTCCGGTCGAACTGAAGACCACCGCTTGGTTGCCCGCGCCAACACCGCCGCCACCGACGCTGCGTTCGAATTCGAACGTGACCGATTGAACTCCGTTGGAGATCGTCACAAATTCGCCATCGCTGACCGTGCCGCGACGACTGGTCAGCGGAGTGCCGCTTGGGATCGTCACTTGTGATTCGTCGATGCCGTCGAGTTCGACGGCGCCGCCGACACTGGTCCGCGACGTAATCCCCAACCCCGAACCAGCGATCGCGGCTTGAATGCTAGCCGCAATC
Organism: Rosistilla ulvae; assembly: GCF_007741475.1. Lineage (NCBI taxonomy): Bacteria > Pseudomonadati > Planctomycetota > Planctomycetia > Pirellulales > Pirellulaceae > Rosistilla > Rosistilla ulvae. The sequence continues at coordinate 6,759,224 of NZ_CP036261.1, forward strand.
TGCGACGCCGAGTCGGACAAGCTGTATTGAATGCCAACGTTATTCGCGTTGTTCAATCGCGAAGGAACATTTAGATCGAATTCGAAGACAACCGTTTGACCGTTGTTTGTGATCGCAAAGGTCGTTCCATCGGGAATCGAAACGCCGCCCGCAGGCTGAACGCTTAACAACAATGGACCGGCAATCGTCAACGTCGAATTCGTCGTGACGCCTGGTGTGCCGGAAGCCTGCAGCGGCGAACCGTCGATGATATCCATCACCAAACCGGTTTGCCCACCGATCGAAATCAGACCGCCATCGACCGCGGTGGGATTCAAACCAAACACGGTCTGCGCGGTGATCGCGTCGACAGTATCCTGCGCGATAAGTTCATTCGAATCGGTCAATGCCACGGGGATCAAGACCACCGAAGAATCGGTGATACCATCGGCATTGGCGTCGACATCGATCGTCACATCGGCCAACGGGCCGGCTGCCAAATTCGGCAGGTTCGTGCTTGGATCCAACGGGTAGGTCAAGACGCGATCGGTTTCGATTTCGATTGCGATCGGCACGCGATTGCTGACCCCATCGCCGCCAATCGCACCGGTGTCATCGGCATAGATCAACGTCCGGACATCTTCCAATCCATCGCCGTTGAGATCGCGTGGGAACCGCACATCCAAGATGCCATCGCCATCGAAATCGGCTTCGTAGGCAACCGCCGAACGAGCGGGATAGAACATCGGTCGATCGACATCGCCATCACCGTCGGCATCGAACGCGATCGTCAACGCCGCATAAGGGATTCCACCAGGACCCGGCAAAACAATCTGCAGCGACTCGTTCACACCGTCGCCATCGGCATCGGCGAACTGGCGAACGTCTTCAAATCCGTTCTGATCAAAGTCGGCAGGGAACCGCAGGTCCAGTTCCAAATCGTTGTCGAAATCAGCCTCGTATGCCGTTGTCATCAACGCAGGCATAATGATCTGAGCGTCCAACACGCCATCCATATTCACGTCTAAGGTGAAGATGAAATCGGGAATCACATTGCCCAACGCATCCTGTTGGACGACGCCATCGGCTTCGATCAGAACCCGTTCGAAGACCCCATCGGAATTGCTGTCGACCAACGTCGCCACATCGGCGACGCCATCGCCATTGAGGTCCCGTGGAATCGAGAGATCGATGCTACTATTTCCATCAAGATCGTAGACGGCGTTGGCGTCAGCCACGATCACGCTGGTGGTTGGCAGGTATTGGAATTCAACCTTGGTTCCGCCTTCGCTCGGATCACCATTGCTCAACGAGAACCCGTCGCCATCCTGCAGCGGTCGAGCGTAACCAACCGCGCCAACACCACTGCCGGTGGTCGTCACGCTGGCACCTTCGCTGAGGCCCAGGAACACGATCCTGTCGGTGACGACTTCCGGCTGAGCCGCCAGATCCGAGACGCCGATCGCATCGGCAATCGCATCGGCCAATTCGCGGTTGGAGCTCAACGTCGAGATATCGATCGATACGTTTCCGGCGGTTGTTATCCCATCGGAATCCATTTCGAAGGTAACGCTCAACCCACCATCGTTGATCGTGAACGTCTGTCCGTCGGCGACGCCGCCGACGCCAAAGCCCAATTCGGAGATCGCCAATGCAAGGCTGCCAACCGGCTGGCCGATCGTGCTGAAACCGGTGTCGACAACCGTTCCCGATTCGGCCGCCAGGAACAGCGTCCCCGGATCGATCGTGGGGTCGGACAAACTTGTTTCCACAGCGGCAACCGAGAACAAACGGCTCCGCAACGCAGCGGTCACACCATTGGCAATCTGTTGTTGATTGGTGGTGTTGGCAAATGTCATCGCCAAATTGCCGTCGGCCACCGAACCATCGGTATCGACCTCGAACACAAAGCTTTCGACCCCGGAGATGATTCGCAACAGGTCGCCATCGAATACCGCCCCGTTGACCGGAACTTGCAACTGCAGGTCGCCATCGACCAACTCGCTACTGATTCGGGCAACCGGCAACGACGCAACCGTTGCGGTGCGTGCGGGCTTCGGCACCAACGTCAGCAGACCATCGACCGGCGCGGCGGCCGTCTCGAATGGGAACTGGTTGCTCATCACCAGATTGATACCAGTCCGGATATCTTCCGCAACCGATTGGGCGTTGGCGGCATTGCGAATCGGGATCTGGAAATTATTGCTGTCGACAGCCGCTGTTCCTGTGAAATCGAGTTCAAAGGTAAACGTCTGGGTTCCCGAGGTGATCTGGATCAGATCGCCATCGACAACCTGTCGGATCGGATCGACTTGGATCTGAGAATTGACAGCCGAATTGTTGACCTGCAAAGCGGGTACGGACGGTTCAAATGTGACCGATACCGTTTCGCCCTGCTTCGGGGTCAACAGGATCAATCCATTGCCGACATTCGCCACCGCATCGACGGGGAATCGCGTCCGTTCCACCAAGATTTCGTTCAGCGAATTCACGATATCCGCTTGCGTGTCGGTCAACGTAAACGGAACGGGAATGTTTCCAGCCAGCGTCGTGCCGTCGCGATCGAACTCGAAGGTCGTGATCGTCAACCCATCGGGCGAAGTGATCCGGATTCGATCGCCATCGCGAACGCCCCCAGCACCACCACCGGCGACGGGGATTTGCAAGTTGATATCGGTTGGCAATTGCAACTGATATCCGGTCTCGTATTCGAACGTCACCGCACCCCCTTGGGTGTCGGTCACGACAAACTGGGATCCATCGGTCGCTTGAGTTCCCGGAGGCGCGACCAGCACGAAGCGATCGCGATTGTTGACCCCGATCTGGTAGACCGCGTCGGGACGCCAAGCACCGGCCAACGGATTCAAGATCACCGTCTCGGTGGTCGTGTCGTAGCGGAAGGTGTAATCGACTCCCTCTTCCAACAACTTGCCGTTTTCGAACAACGTCACAACGGCGCCCGGTTTACGAAGATCGTCCAGTGCGGCGTTGATCACGGTGTCGCTGTCGATATTCGAACCGACAAACGGATCGGCCGGATCGGCGATGTCTTGCAAGCGAATGCGGAACTCCGATGGTGGCGGAGTCTGCAGATCGACGCGGGTTAGATTCCGATCGGTATCGGTTCCCGCACCATCGTTGTCGAACGGCAGGATCAACGTTGCACCGGGACCAACAAAGTCGGCCCGATCGACAGCACCGCGGTCGATAAAGACGTTGCCACCGATTCCCGGAGGCGTGGCGACCGACGGATCGTCCGCTCGCAACAAACCAAACACATCGCGACGAGGTGCCAACACGGGGCTTGGTGAAATCCCCAACGCATTCTTGAGCGATGAAAATTGATCGCGTTCGAGCAGCGATTCGATCGATGAATCGATCGCGTACGAACCTGGATTTGGGATAAAGTCATCCCCTTCCGGATTGTTCAGAACCTGTTGATCCGAAGCGATCACATCGTTGAAATCGTTGAAGACATTGCCAGGATTGACGTTCGATGCGACACGTCCAACCCCCTGGAAAATGTTATTACCAACAATCACTTCATCTTTGCGAGCAGCATTCGGGCCGACCACGCTGGTCGTCTCATCGACGACACCGTCGCGAGTGTTGATGATGACGTTGTTCAAAATTGTCGGGCTTGCACCACGTACCATGATCGCCGTTTCAGGCAGGAACCGATTTTGGTTCGTGCTCAACGTTGCATTGGTCACCACGACGCCATTGATCGAAATCGACGCTGCGTTGCCGACCACAACAAACTGTTCACTGGTTCCATCGCCGGAACTGCCGGTGGTGCCGTTCAAACGGTCGTGGCCAAAACCGTCTTGCGAATCGATGGCGGTTCCCAAAGCATGATGGAACCGCAACAAAATCTCATTGATGCCAGGTTGGTCACCCGCGATGCCCCCAAGGGCAATCGCACTGACGCGTGACACTGGTCCGTTGAGTCCACCGGGTCCATTGCCATTTTCATGGTTCGGCAGTGTGTTACCCGCGCTGTTGTTGATCGTCGTCGCCAAATTGCGAGCTTGATCCCATGGTCGATCGTTGGCGGGAACGGTAAACGTACCGACATTGCCTGCAACATCGGTGATCTCGACCGTGTCGCCCGCGGACAGATCGGCAAGTGCCAGAATGAACTCGCGAGGGGCCGAAACGTTTATATCCAGCTGATACTCACCCGTTCCCGATCCATCGGAACGACCGGCCAGACTCAAGGGGTCATAACCTTCGTTACCGGCGGCACTCACGGCAACGTAATAGGTTCCCTTGTGGGTCGCCGTGAAATCGAGATAAGGATCGTTGCTGACAGCTTCGCCAGGAGCTTGGCCCGACTGGCTGAAATCGATTTGGGCCGTCAGATCCGAACCGAGCGACGCTGGACGTCCGGCACTGTCGAATAACCACAGCGTGGTATCGACAGGGTTGGCGATCGTAGCCAACCCCAACGAATCGACGTCGACCTGCACGCGGTCACCCGCATCGAGTTCGATTTGGTAGATATCGACATCTTGCGTCGAGGTCAGCGATGGCGAATCGCCGATCACACCGCTGGTGGTGAACGAGAACGGCGTCACCGCCGAACCTTGATGCGTGACCACAGCTCCCGCGATCGTATCGTTGGGTTCGTCGGTGCCGCTGCCTGCAGCACTGGACAGATTCCCATCGGATCCGTAGATCGTATTGTTTACGATGCGAACGAACGGCTGTGGCGATTCCGCCAACGTGACTTCACGAGCTGTCAGCCAGCCAGATGGCGACTGTGGAATCAGCGGAAACCGGATGTTCGTAACACCGTCCAAATAAAGTGCCGGATTGACAAACGCCATGTCGTCGCCACCGTTGCCGACATTCGAGGAGATACTGTTTTCGATCACGCTCGGACCAATCGTCGGAGTGACCAAACTGACCAAATCGTTGGTGACCAACACGCTGCCGATGATCGCATCATAAATTGCCGCGATCATTTCGTGTTCGGTGTAACCGAAGCTGCGGTTGGGTGCCGTCCCTTGTGGATTGTAGGTGGTGCCACCGGCATCCATGCGGTAATAAATTGGTACCGCACCGGTAGAAACACCATTACCACCACGCACGCCGCTTCCGCCATCGCCAGTCACGTCGCCGCTGATATCCTCAAACTCAAACAAGACGTCGATTCCAGCCGCCGAGATGATCATTTGGGCGCCGTCCCTGATCGCATCTCCAAAGTGAACCTCTGGAGAACCTGGCGTGTTAGTTGCGGCCGTTGCGAGTGTCGTGTCCTCGCCAATGCCAAAGTTGCCATTGGTGTTGATGATCCACGGTCGCGTGGTCCCTTCGACAGTAATGCCCGAGACACCTGCTTGGTCGATCACGTTGTTGACAACCACAGCACCCGGGACCAAACCGCCTTCGACGGAGTTGTTCAGAGCGCGAAGATTTCGCACCGCACCACCGTAGCTGCGGCCCAGGTAAGGTTGCCCCAGGTCGCCGTGCGGCAATCCGCTGCCGAAGCCGGCTGGCGAACCATCGGCACGGAAGTCCTCGGGATCCTGTTCTCGATCGGCCCCTTCGATCCAGACGCCATAGACCTGCGAGTCGCTGATCGTGTTGCTGTGGATCAGCAATTGTCCCTGCTGGCGTTTTGCATTGGTGTCGCCGACACCCGAGTGCACGATTGCGGGCAGGGTGATGCGTTGGTCGACGGCAATCAAATTCGGGTTGCCAGGATCTTCGCTGGAGATCGAACTGGCACGGACAAAGATCGCCGAATCGTTTGAATCGACCGGAGTGATGGCGCTGGCGACATCGGCGACAACCACCTTCACGGTGTAGGTTCGGCTTGGATCCAACCCAGCAATGCTTGCTGTCAACGGACGCGAGATCCCGTCGAGGCCCAATTCATCCAAGAACTTGCCAGCCATGTTCGGATCGTTGTTGACAACTTCTCCGGCCGGAAGGTTCTGGCTGTCCACGGTATCAAGTCCCGCGATCGGCACGGGGATCGTCACGGGAAGGGCACCATCGATGTACGACAGGAAGACCGCCGCGACATCGGGATTTGCCGCCGCTTCGAAGAACTCTTCCGAAGCGAAAGCCAATTCCAAGAACAGACTTCCCGGGGTGGAGAGATCGTCAAAGCTGAATTGGAATTCCAATGCCGTCGAATCGACCGAAATGCTGCCAGCCGGCAGAACGCCTGGCTGATTGATGTCGTCGTCCCCCAGTCCCGTCGCCGAACCTGTCGTATTGTCGCTCAGGTTGAAGCCTTGAACCGTCGACAGATCACCATTGGTCAACACGACCCCCTGATCGATTCCCACGACGCGTGTTCCACCGCTGAAGCTTCCCGCGTTTCCTGTCAACAACGCCGAACCCGAGACCAAAGTCAAGCCATTGCCCAACAACTGGCTGGCCAACGCTTCGGGATCGGTGCTCGCTGAAACAGCCAACGTTTCCTCGGGGACTTCGGCAAAGTCGCCACGCACGTTGCCGAACAGATTGATTCGCGTGTCCCCTTGGGTGCTACCCGAGGTGATTCCGCCGCTCGATGCCGCGCTGAAGCTCGCCTTGGCAGCAACCGCGGGACTGTTGATTGCCGCGATCATCGAAGCCGCGATAGTGCTGGCCGAATCGGTCGCTTGGAACGGAATCGCCACGCGGCCCAGCTTGACATTGCCGGTCGAATTGAACTCAAACGCTTGCGTGATAAATCCATCGCTGAGTTCAAAGAAATCGCCATCGGCCAATTGATAACCAGCCGGTGCGACCACGGTGATCGATTCGGATTGGCGATCGTTGGTGTCGAAGACCTCACGGATATTCAACGAATTGCCGACGGTATCGGCGTAATCGGTCCCCGGCCGAACTTCTAATTGGTAGGCCCCCGATGTAAACGTGCCGGGAGTCCCTGTTTGCACAAAACCAGCCGTCGACGTCGTCACAAACGATGCCCCGGTAATCAATTCACCGTGCTCGGCAAAGCCAACGATAAAGTCGTCGAGGTACAAGCCTTCCGCAGCCGAAACGCCAGCAGATTGGTACTGGAACTCCACAGTGATGCCCGATTCACCGGCGAAGCTCTTCAACGGAATCCGTGCCTGACGCCAGACATTGTCGGTAGCCAGCACGCTGCCGCTGGTTGTGACATCGGTCGACGCAACGGTCTGTCCAACAGGGTCTTCGTTGCTGGTGATATGGACCGAAACCAGATCGCCGAAGCCGGTGTCCAAGGCGTAATTGAAGTAGAAGAACGGCTGATCTTCGGCGGCGTATCCCGACAAATCAAATTGGTTTGCAGCCAGCGAACCACTGCCGCCGACCGGATTGAAGTGCAGACTTTCGTTGAGTACCGAACCGCCCAATGCACCAACGGCGTGACCTTCCACCGACACATGCAAAGTGTAACTGCCGTTCTCAACCAACGCATCGGGAGCGGTATAAGTAGCGGTGGTCTCATCGAAGGTCGAACCATCTTCGACGACGGCGACAACGTACGTTCCCGGCGCCAAGACTTCGTCGATCAACGGATCTTGTGAGCCACCAAAGGTTGAACTGCCGGTGTCAAACCCATTATCGACACTGACGTGCAGTGGCTCGGTCAGATCGGCATCGGCACCGGAAATTGCGAACAATTCCAGCGTGAAATCGTCCGATCCCAGAGTGTTGAGGAAATCGAACCCATTATCGATATCCAGGATCACCCGTTGCCCCGCACCGAAGTTGGTATCGGGAACAGAGAATCGGAAGAAATCGGCACTGTCGTCCAAGACACCTTGGATCGATGTGTGCGGGATCGTGGTGGAGGTGTTGATATCCGCAAAATCTTGCGTGATATCCGCATTGAAGTTTAGCCCCCAATTCGATGCTGCGTCGATGTTGTTCGCGAAGCCCAGACTATCATTCCCTTCGGATTCCGTCTGTTCGGCCAACAGAGGATCGACTCCATCGCGGGCACCATCAAACGTCGCATAAACACCATGCCCAACCTCTGTCGCTCGGTTGGTCGTCACCTGCCAACCTGCAGGGAGCGCCGCCGTGTCGATAAACTGCAACACGGTGGGAGGATTGGCCGTTGCGGAATTGATCGCTTCGATATGATCGTCGACGATCCGAGCGATCGATGCGATCGGTTCGCGGCGGATCAATGGATCGGTTGTCAGGATCGAAGGCACGCGACTCGATTCGGTGATCGCGACGAAGTAAGTTCCCTCGGGCAGTTCGACCGAACCAATAAACGGATCTCCCCCGCCCACACTACCGCGATCGAAGTCCAACGCGGGATCGCTGTTCAATGAATCGCTGCGATCTTCGGCGATGTTGCTGTCCGCACCGGTGTACACCAACTGCGGTGGCAGGCTGCCCGACTGTCCATCGCTGTCGTAATAAACCCACATCGTTGTGTCGGGACGCCCCAAGTCGTCGGCATAATCGACGTCGAAGATGGTCGGGAAATGCGACGGTGAATCGCCGTCGGACCTGATGATATCGAATTGGTAGAAATCGACATCGGTCACACTCCCCAATTCTCCACCAACGCTCAACACCGTCAGATCGCTGTTCAACAGATTGCCGACATACTGCGCCCGATCCTCGGGAGTCGCGGGATTGGTGAACAGGGTGTTATTGGTGATCGACGAACCGGAACCCTCGTCCTCCTGCGCCTCGCCCAACAACGGGCTGTGGTACGGCAAGCCCTTGGCGTGCACACCGTGCTTGGCGTATCGGATATCGGCGTACCGGACGGTTGAACCCGAGAACTCCTGCTCCTCTTGCATCCGGATCTGGAACTCATATTTGCCGGTTGTCATACCGCCAGCAAAATCGTTCGGGTCGACCGATTGCGATCGGATCCGCACGTAATAGGTATCGCGGGCACCGCGGACACCCGGCAGAGAGACTCGGAACCCAGCGTCGCGCGGGTTCGTCGTGCCGTATTCATCCAGCAATCCGAACTCGTTGTAGTTATTGAGTTCATCCGCTCCCGTCTGCAGCGTCCCCAATTGCTCATCACGCAGGCCAAAGTTCTCAAACAATTCGTCGGTGCTGTTGGTACTTCGAGCCAACAACTGCCCTTCGGAGTTGAGAATTTCGACCACGCTGTCGAGATTGTAGCTGGTCCGATCGATGTCGATCCAAACTTCCGTCCCAGCAACAGCGCTGAACGCATAGACGTCGATGTCGTTTTCCGTCAAAAAGCCGGAGACCTCGAAGCCCAATCGCAACGTATCGTCGGAATCGTACTGCGTCGCCGCCAAGTCGCCGATCACTTCGGGATTGACGGTATCGGCATTCAAGCCTGGCGCTGGCGCGTCGTGTGCCTCGCGTTCCAACACGATCTCAACGTTGCGATCGTTGGAAAATTCATCCAGGTAGATTCCACGCCAATCGTTCGGCTCTGGACGGGTTGCCCATTGATCGTTGTTCGTATCGGTTTGCGGCGTACCATCGGGTTTCAACGACGCACCGACGGTGTCATCGGCCAACGCCGTCAAGACGACTGGCGAACCGGGCAGACCCACGATTTGCAAGGTGCCGCCAACGCGATCGTCGACGTCCCCCAAGGATCCGGTGGCCGTCAGGCCCGTTCCGTAGAATGGATCGGCGGAGCTGCCCGATCCCGTGTCTTTCCCTTGGCTTGTTGTGGTGGAACCCGCAAACTTGACCACCAAACTCTCGTCCGGTCGGCTCTGCAGACGCAATCCACTGCTGCTGTGCAAGTTGCCCGTGATGAACTGTTGATACGGGACATGCACGATGTCGGTGTCATCCCAGATGCTGCGGGTCGTCAGAATTACTGCCGAAACCGCCAATTCACCCGCGGTCAACGGATCTCCCGGCGTGGTAACGTTGACGAACGTCGTGTTGCTGGGGTTCCGGACATCGTCGACGTCTGGAACGCGGTCACCGACGACATTTCCGACCGTATATTGATCGGTCTCGCTAGTGAATTCCCGCCCGCCGACATAGATCGTGTCGCGACCGCGAATCTCCAGACCGTTCAGACCGTTGTTGTCCATCCGGTTGCGACGGACCAACGGGCCATAATTGTCGTCCAAGTCATCGATTCGTGCGATCGGTCCGGTATCGCGGCCGATGTCGACGATGTATTCGTCGGTCATCGAATTGCCATCGATATTGATCGTGCTGCCGACGTTATCGATGAACGTATTGCCAACGATCACCGGTTGCGCACCACGGACGAAGATCGTCGTTCCGCTGAGCGCCCGGAAGGATTCGCCAGCATCACTCGATGGGGCATCGCGAAGATCGATCGCCACGTTGTCCAACCGACCCAAACGATCGCGTGGCCCCTGGCCACCCAATCCCTCGTGATTGTCTTCAAACGATGTGTTGGTGATCCGCGCCGTCGCTTGCTGCAACTCGATCGCGCTGAATGCTCGGAACGTACCTTCGATCCGTGTCAGGCCACCACCAAAGGCGACCACGGCGTTGTCGAGGCTCAGATGCGCACCGGGGGCGAAATACAAACCGCCCCAATCGCCGGCCGACGGTGGCAATGGATTGACGCCGTCGACAAGGCCACCGTTTTCGGTGTCGAATTCTCCACCGGCACCATAACGATCGTCCAAGATGCTGGTGATGATGATCTCTTGACCATCGAGGCCTTCGGCCAACAATTGTGTACCGAATTCGAATTCGATCCGCGAACCTTGAACCTTGATCACGCTGCCTGGATCGATCTTCAGCGACGCATCGGGGCGGGCCAGACGAACCTCATCGCTCACCAAATCCAAGGGGACGGGAACGGTGCTGATCCGATCCCCGTCGTCGATGAAATCGGAATCGCTGGCGTCCAATACCGCTACCAAATCGAAACGCGCATCTCCAACGATGCTGCGATAGACGCGGCGGAACAAAAATCCGTCATCGGCAGGCGGCAAGCCGTTGAGCGTAATGCGCCCTTCGGTTGCCCCCAGAACCGGTGCGACGATCGGATCCGAAGGCAAACCCTCGCGGCCGTAGGCATCGACCGAAACGATCCGGTATTCGTAAGCAACGCCCGAGGTCAGCGAACCGCCCGAGGAGGCTTCGGTGTTGACCAGATCGACAGCCAAGCGGCTTTGATACAACCGCGGACCACCGGGTGTTCCATCGACGACCAGGTTTTCGGCGATCACGTGCACCACGTCGGTGTCGTCGAATCGCCCCGCCACGGTCAATTTGCGCAACGTCCCGCCAGCTGGCGTATCGGCGCGAACAAACATCCCGTTGATGCTGTTGTCGCTCAATTGATTCCCGTAAACATCCGGTCCGACCCGGTCGTAATCGGCTGTGAACGCACCTGCCAACTGGAAATCGATCGTTTGGAAATTGGTCTCTTTGAAACTGTCGGGCGTCGCGCTGATCGCGGCATCGGCGCTGTCGGTGATCGTGTTGTTGGCAACCGTCGGACGCATATCGACGATCTGGATCGGATTGATCAAGGTTTGGTTGCCGTCGATCACAACGTTCGCGCCACCACCATATTTGATGTCGGCGAATCCAATGTGCTGCAAGAAGATGCCTTGATCCTCGAGATCGGTGCGACCTTCGATCTGATCGACGTCGCGACGCAGCAACAACCCGCCCCAATCGCCAGCGCTAGGTGTCGTCGCCAAACCGGAACTTGGAGTCGCGATCGAGCGATCCAAAGCACTGGTGAAGTAGACCGATCCTTCGATCGCATTGCCCAACGCATCGCGAAGCACTGCGCCGTTTTCGTCGACCAGCGTTGGCGTACCCAAAACTTGCAATGCGCTGCCGCTGCGATCGACCAACAGATTACTGCTGCCGACACCGATATACGAACGTCGCAGCTTGAAGATCGCATTGGCATCGATCATTGCCGTCACGCCCTGCGGCACCTCCATCTCGGTACCGTCTTGCAGCACTTGCCCGGGCAGCGAACCAAAGCCCAACTCATAAGCGAAGTTGTCGTTCAAGGTGGTCGGATCTTGATCCAAACCGCCATTGCCAACGATCCGCACGATGTCGCCGGGATGAGCCGCTGCAAACGCGTTGGGCACTCCAATGCCCGAGATGCTGTCGAACGGACGCTCGGCCGAACCATCGGCATTGGGGCCGCCAAAGTTGTCGACAAAAATCGTCCGTCCCATAATGTCCATCGAGACAAAATCGTCGGGAGCCGTGATCCGTTGTTCGCCAGCGATTTCGATCACCGATCCGGCGACCGCAACCAAGTCCAAGAAGGGACCGCCGCTGACGACCGTTGCCTGCAAAACCGCAGCAAATTTTGCGGCCAACATTTCTGGCGTGTCGCTGTCGGCGTACGCGACCATCACCCGATTCGATCCAACCGTACCGTCGTTGGAGAATTCGAACCGCCGCGTGATCCCGCGATAGTTCGTGATCTCGATCACCTGACCGTTGACCACGCTATCGCCACCACTCACGAAATCCAACTGGCGATTCAGCGGACGGGTTTGGAACCAGAAGTTAAAGACACCGCCAGGGGTTCCGTCGTTGGACGCGTCGACGCGCGTGCCGGGCAAACGGAACGGATCGCTGCTGTCGAGATTGTTGCCATCGAGATCGCGCAACACATCGGTCTCATCGACCTGTGGACGGAACTTCAGCAGCAGCTCGTATTCACCCTCGGTCGTGCCGCCAAATCCGGTGCCGCCGATCGTGGGATCGGGAATGTCGTTGCCCGATGCGGTCACACCGATGTAATAAACACCGCTTCCCAGTTCGGCTTCCAGGAACGAATCTTCACTGTAGTAATCGTCGTTGCGAGCAACCGAGACGATCCCGCCGCCGGTCAACAACACCTCCGGCGCATCCTCTTGCAGTGCTGCAAAGGTTGGGATCACCGTCGGATCGATATCCTCGCTCAAGATCAATTTCGCGGTGACCAAATTGGCTGCCGCTGGAGAAGCATTGATCGCATCGACCACATCCTGAACCGTGGTCCCAGCCGGGTTGGACATCAGCACACGGATCTGATTTTCGCTCACCTCGATCGTTGGCGTCGGATTGTTACCCGTGGGCGTAATCACCAATTGCACGCTGGTTCGATTGCCCAAATCGCCTGGCTGAACCGCGGTGAAATCGATCTCAAAGTTACCAAAGACGCCAAAGTCGGTCAGCACACTCGCTTGCTGCTGCTTGTACAACGTCAGCGAGGTGTCCAACAGACTGCTGTTGCCCAATCGTTCGGCAAACGTTTCCGCCGTGACGACAGCTAACTTGCTGGGGTCATCCAAATCGACCTCGAAACGATACAGATCGATATCGCCCGATTCGGGACGCCACAAATATTGGCCATGCAGAACGTCGTAATTGCCTGGGAAGACCGGTTCCAAAGTCGAATCGTTCGCCAGGAAATTGCTGTCCAAATTCAGCAGCGTCGAAGCGGGCAGATCATCCGCTTGTTCAAGCCCCAACAACAACCCGATCCCAGCGGTCGCGGTGCGGAAGTAGTCTTCGCCGTACAGATCCCCCCACTCGATCAATGAATCCATCACCAAGATCGCATTGGTCGCAGCCCCGGTCGTGGCGATCTGTGGATCGACCCGAACGCCGAACGTTGTGTCCTCATAGACACTCGAAGTGTCGACGTATTGCAGCCCCGTGGCGGGATCGATTTCCAGTACCGAAAGGTCGCCGGTCGCAAAGGTGAAGCCCTGGTCGTCGGTCTCGAAGAACTGCACCCCTAATTCGCTAGCCCACATATCGAGCGCTTCGCGAATCCGTTCCTTCTGACGTTCGGAGATCGAATTGACCCGTGACGTCCCATTTTCGTCGATTCCGTAATCGCTCCGGAAGTTGTAAGGAATCGTTGTGATTCCAGGGGTCACGTCGGGACCAAAATTCCCGTTGACGTGCTGCGAAAAGGCGTCGCCGAGATCTTCCACCAGATCGCGGTGACCTGGGTCGTCGTTGCCTCCCAACAGTTCCAATTGGTAGTTGATCGGATCGATCGAACTGGAGAGTACGACGCTGCGGAAATTGATCGCGTTGGGATCGATCCCAAACGTACCAATGTCAGCTGCCGCATCGAACGAATCCCCCGGTTCCAACAGCGACACGGGGGCAAAGGTCATTGGCGAGGTCCCAACCGCTTTGCCCGCCGAACCATCGACGCTTGCCTGCACCAACAACGACGCCGCAGGATGCGTATTGATCGCGTTGACAATGTCGGCAAAAGTTGTGCCTGCACCTAGATCGACAGTGACCACCGAACCGGCAACCGCAACGGAAACCGCTCCGGCACCCGAGCGAACGAACTGCACTTGCATATTCGCCGGAGCGCCAACGACCGACTGAAAACGCAACGTCGCTTCACCGCCAGAATTCAAGTCGGTCGCGCCAACAGCGCCTCCCAACTCAACCCGCTGCGGTGCCAACGGGATTGCTTCGGCTGTGCCGACACGCAATCGGAACGTTCCGATCCCGCCGTCGCCGCCGACCAGATCCGAGAGATCCGATGCGAAGACCAACGTCGCCGTATCGGCCGCGGGGTTGTAGACCACGCGCTGCGGCGCGATCTCGATGTCGTCGCGATTGCTGACCGAATCCTGCGTGAAGATCAGGGTGTAGAATCGTGGGTTCTCCGCCGAACGATCGGTGGGTTGCCCATTGGCCAAATTCTCTACGAACAAATCGTCGTCATTAAAGTAGACGACGATTTCGTTGCGTCGTTGATTCAGACTGCCATCGGCCAATCGGACCACCGGTTGCGGAACGACAGCCTGCACCTGAGCCCCAAGGTCCAATCGGAAATCGACGACCTCCTTGCGAGCCCCTTCCTGACGCGGGATCAGCAGGGTATCGGGATCGGTCGCTGAAATACTACGCAGCCCAACGATCCCCAAGGCGGGATCGTCGAATCCAAAGACTTCGATTCGGTAATCGTCGTCGGGCAGCGCATTGGAGAACCGCGCAATCACCTCGTTTTGGTTCGGCGCAGCGCCAACCTCTAAGAATGTCGGGATGATCTGCTCATCGCCGGTCGATGAGATATCGAAGCTTGGCAGCGTGTCGACCGCCGGATTCGCCATCAGAACCGCGTCGCGATGCCCCCCCTTCAATTGAGCGTTCAAGAACGTATTGACCGTCGGCGACTCATTAAATGCCGTGACCAACGTCCCTGCGGTCGTCCCCGGCGCCAACGTGATCGTCAACGGAAGGACGCCACCGGCGATAGCGCCAACAGCAAACTGAGGCTCCGGCGCTGCAGTCGGCGAATCGTTGCGAAGCACCGTCACACGAACCGGCGCCCCCGAACCAATTTGCGTCAGTTGGATGTCGACGCCACCGGCCAGGTCGACCCCCAAAGCGCTGGGGTCTCGATAGACGCTGCCAAAGTCGCTCGACCCTGTGGCAAGATCGAAAGTCCCATCGCCACCACTGCGAACGATCCGGATCGCATCGAGAGTCGCCGCATCGATGACTTGATTCTCGTCGAATCGGAAGACGAGCTCACTGGGCGATTCATTGCGAACACTACCATCGGTGATCAAATCTCCACTGTTGGGCTGGATTCCGATCAATTGTGGCCCCGCGGCCAACAATTTTCTCGGCTCCAGAGATTCCAGCATCGATTTGCGAAGAGCAGTTCTCTTCGTACCTTTTCTCACCGAGTTTTGGCGGCTTGAAACATCCTGCCGTTTGCGATTGGCCATTGAGCGAACCTTCAAATGATTTTGGCAAAGTGTGATCGGCGAGAACCGTCTCTAACGACACAAACGCCTGAAATCAAACGACTTACGAACTTATGAAATTGGAACAAGAACCGACCTTACGAATCCGGTCGGCCCGCGCGAGAAAAGTCCTCGACCCGAGGAAATCACGTCTGGACCAGCAAGCACCGAGTATAGTTAGCGGCATTTTGGACGCAAATCTTACTTCACCCATACTTCCCAGCTTCGCCATCTTGACGCCTGTGGATTTCGGTTTTATCGATCATTCGCGTTGCACAGATGCAAACCAGACATACCTGTACACGCAAACACCCGCGTTACCCGTCGACGCACGCGCGTTCCAGTTGGACGCCCGTATTTTCACTAAGTTCCCTGCAAACAGAGCCTCCCGCCCCAGTCGACACAGTCGGGGCAACCCAAAACGACCGCGTGAGTGTCTCAGACAGCCAATCCCACGCTTTTCACTACGCCTACAGCCTTTGACTTGGCTATTCTTAACGGCTGCGTAGAATGGAAACACGGCGATTGCCACTTGGTTTTCCCTTCTCTGCATCCCCCTAGCGATTCATGTCTGTTAACAAGCTCCGCTACTACCAGAACTACCGCAATCTGAGGCATGCCCAAGGGATCCTGGAACTGATCTCCTGCAACGATGACTTGTGGGGCCTCGATCCAGAACTCAAACGCCGCATGGCCCGCCGCGCCCTTGAGATGCTGCGCGGGGCACGACCGCGGGGGCACCGCCGGGCGGCTTGGTTCTACCTCCGCGGAAGGGCCTGGAGCATGCTGGGCAAGTACCAACGAGGGATCCGCGACCTGCGGATGGCTATCAAGCTGGACCCGCACCATATTGCCAACTATTTGGCTATCGCATGGTGTTTCAAACGAACCGACCGCCTGCAGCAATCGATCGTCGCCCTGAACCGCGCGATCGCGAAAGCCCCCCACCACCCAACAGTCCGATACAACCAAGCATGTTATTTAAGCCTGGTAGGACAGCCCCAGTTGGCGGCGATGGAATTATCGATCGCGTTAGAACTGAAGCCCCAATTGCGTGCCAAGGTCGTCAGCGAATCCGACTTCGATCCGATCCGAAATCATCCCGCCTTTGAATCAGCGCTGCAGGTGATCGTGTAAGCGCAAGCAAACAGAACCCACAAAACGGCAGGCACAAACCTTCGCTTTGGGTAGAACCGGGGGGGGCGGACGGGCCTATAGAAACCGGACGAACGCAAGCAGCCGAACGCCGAAGGACAGCCGAGGTTACAGAAAACCGCTCGGGCTGAAAGGGGAGGGCGGTGGCAGCCGATGCCAGACTCACCCTCCAATGAGGTTTACGACTTCTTTTGCTTGCCGCCTCGAGGCCAGAAATTCAACCAACCGCTGCTCTCATTTAAAGCGACAGCCTCCCCCGAATCCTCCTCTTGGGATTCTTTCGAGGAACCGCTCAACCGGTCGACCAATCCCAGCATTGCCAGCGTGATCGCGGCTTTGGGATCCTGTTCGAACAACGGCACACCGTTGTTCCTAACTTCGACCATCGTGCGGTAATCGTTGGGCAATTGAGCGTAGATATCGCAGCCGATCGTTTCCCGCGCCTTGCGGATGCTGATCGGGCCCGACTCTAATCCCGCCCGGTTGACGACAACATGGACCTTCTCCTTTAAGCCTTCAAACTGTTCGAAGCTCAACAGCAACCGAACGACGTTTCGCAGGCAGGGAACATCCAACTGGGTGACCAGGATGATTTTTGCCGCCATTCGCATCGCGGCCATATCGACTTCGGAATAGGTCTTCGAGAGATCGATCACCAGGTGCGTAAACGAAGCCTTCAACAGCGTGATCACCTTTTCGATGCTATCGCCATTGATGATCGACATGTCTTGCAGTTCGACCGGCCGGGGCAACAGATACAATCCCGAGCTGTGTTTGGTCAGCGACCGCTTGAGCAGCGTAAAATCGAGCCGCGCGATGTTCTGTGTCACATCGGCCAAGGTGTAATCGGGGATCGAGTCCAAGAAGACGTCGGCGTCGCCAACGGCCAGATCGAGATCCATCAGCGCGACCGAGTTGCCTTCTCGCGATGCCAGCATGCAGCCCATGTTCACCGCAACACTTGTAGCACCGACACCGCCAGTCGCTCCGGCGACAACGATCACTTCGCAATTGCGATTCCGCGAATCGCTGGCACCAAATTTTTGTTCGCCGATCCGATGCAGCGCGGCCGATAGATCGCCACCACTCAACGGCAGCGTCAAGAATTCTTTGGCACCAGCCCGCATCGACTGCAAGATCAACTGTCCGCTGGTGCTGCTGCTAACGACCAACAGGGCAACATCGGGACTGGTCGATCGAATCGTATTGAGCAATTCGATCCCACGTTCTGGATCGCTGTCCAGCGATACGACACCGATATCGGGATGCGTTTGCGTCACGACATCGGGAAAGAACTCGTAGCGAGAACATTCCGCCTCTAGCCAGACGACGTCTAGCCCCAACAACATCGACTTGAGGTCTTCACGTGTCGCATCATTAGGATCGACGACAGCCAAGCGGAGTACGTTGGGCATGCTCTTAACCAGAGGATTCTGTGGTGATGTTTAGTTTATAACTTTGAACGCGATACATGCCGCAGCGATCTGCCAACATGTGGAACCAATCAATCGAAATCACTGTTGTGGCGCTGGGTTGGTGTAGGTGCTGCTTTGTTGAACGGGAAGCGTTTGTTGCACCGGTGGTGCAACCGGTTCGTACACGGCATCCTGCATGCAACCACTCTCGTTGATGCAGTCGACGCGTGGCACTTCGATGTAGCCTTTAAAGTACAATTCAGTGTCCGATGGCACCGTCGTATCGATCCCTGGTCCGCCCGGCATGACTTCGTGAGGATCCATCGCATCCGCCAATTCAGGCGTCACGGTGACCAACAATTCGATTTCGTTTTCGACCGACTCCACGTGGCGGAACAAGGTTCCGATCCATGGCACCGAGACGAGAAACGGAGGACCGGTCGAGATCGTTTCGGTTCGGGTCTGCAGCAGACCGGCGATCGCATAAGTTTGTCCGGCTTGCATTTCGACAGCGGTTTCAACATAACGTTGCCGAATCGCGGGGACGGTGAACCCGTTCAAGTTGACGCCGTTGGCATCGTCGCGTTCGCTGACCTCCGGGCGAATTTCCAATCGGACCCGCCCCGGGCCCACCAAAAACGGCAGGAAGTCGACGCTGGTACCAAATTCTTCAAACGTCACCGTCGATCCCCCCTGACCATCAGGCGAGATGATTGGGAAACGTCCACCGACGATAAACCGACTCGGACGCCCATGAGTCGCGACGACGGTTGGTTCGGCCAAGATCTTGGCACAGTTGTTCTGTTGCAACGCTCGGATCAAAAAGTCCAGCGAATTACCGCTGCGGATCAAACCGACCCGTGCGTTTGGCGCCCCCGTCCCGACAATGTTGCCGATCGAAGAGCCCAAAGCATCGACGGTGCCGTTGATTCCAAAGGCGAACAGGTTGGTCGAGTTGGTCGAACCCCAATCGAGTCCCAGATCGCGAAGCTTGGTCCGCGAGACCTCCATGACTTTGGTGTGCAACAAAATCGTTTGCACTCCGACAACCTTAATGTTGTTGACCACCTTGGGATAAAACTGCTCGGCAACCGCGATCACACGATCGACATCGTCGGTGTCGGTCACCGTGCCGTCGATCACCGCACCGGTTGGCAGCGGCGTAATCCGCAGGCTGGCATAAGGGAACTGAGCTTGCATGACCGTGCTCAGCTCTCGCGAGTCTCCCGTGATAATCACGTCGACAGTGTACAACGTGTCGTCGACGTCCCACAGATTCAACTGAGTGACGCCGGCGGCCTGAGCCGAGATTTGCACTTGGTTTGGAGCGACCGGATTGGCGATCAGAATCTCTTCGTTCTGAACCTGAAAACGCGGGACCACCTTGTCCAGCTTCAAGATCCGGCTCGAATTGACAATCATCTCCAACCGCTGCGTCGGCTGCGAGACGGAATAGGTTACCGCAGAGGAAGACGCTCGCGAAGAAGCGGCGTACGCATCGGTTGATTGCGCAAGTGCAGGTGTGCCGTTTCCAACAACACATGCAACGATCATCACGATATGGGAGGGCTTAAAGCCCGCCATGGTCTGCTTGAACATACCTGCGCATCCTTGCGATAGGTTCTCTAACGAACAATTACTTCTACAGCCTGCCAGCTCACAAACGATCCATCGTCTGTCTGCTAACGCGCTCGATTAATTCGAAATGCTTCATTCCCCGGAGGGCTGCTTCCCGTATTGAATTGCGGAATGTCACTATCCGCTGGAAGTCGGATATCCGCACCGGGGACGCCAGCACTCGCGTCAGGGGTCGTACCCACTGTATCGTCTGTTGCCGCAGCATTTGCACCCAACTGGGCGTCGTTTGCTGCCTGCTCTTGAATCAATTCCATCGTCTGAGTTCCCTTGTTCCAGCGGAACAAACGATAGCCTTTGGGGGTCAACATCTTAATGATCTCGCCACCTGGCTTCTTCACTTCCACCTCGGCAATCTTGGTGTCTGTTTGATCAAGTCGGCGTTCTTCGGCGTAGTCATCGAGCCATTTCATGAATTCTTGGCCAGCAGCATTGGGCGCGTTCGGATTAACCGGTTCATTCGGATTCCCCAACGTCAGTTGCAACGCGCCAACCTTCTTTGCCCAGTTCCAAACCCGCTCGTCCTCTTGCTTGATCAGCAACAAGATCGAACTAACCGCCCCCTTCTTCGCCTTCTCATCCGTCTCGCGACCGGTGCGGCCATCGACGGCGAAGATCCGCACGTTGCGAAAGACATCGCGGTGCGTCGTCTCGGGCACGATGTCGCTCTTCTCGAAGAACCCGATCACGTTGATCCGATCCCCCGGTTCGATCAGATTGGCGATTCCTGGATCGCTGCCGATGTTGTAGGTCACCACCGTATGTCCCGGTGGAATTCCAACCGTCGCCCGCTCGGTCGCGTCGACGACTTTCTGTTTCAAAATGGCTTCGCCCGCATAGATATGCTGCTTGGCGTATTTGCTTTCTATCGCCGCGACATCGGTGATCGCCCCATCGGGCGTTTTCCCGGCAGGCCATTTTTCCAACATGATGTTGTCGGCGGCAATCTTCGAATTGGCCGGAATGTCCATCGACGCAACAAGGATTTCAACCATCTTGGTCGGCTGCGACTCGCTGCCGCTCATCACGACTTGGCTGATTCCAACCGACGCAATCATTCCGCAACCCAACGCGATTGCGAGCAGTATGACAGATTTGTTTCGCATGATATTGGACGCCTTGAGCGTGGCTGACAAGCCGCACGAGTCACAATGCCGTCCTGGCCCAGAACCCGATTACGTTTAAATTTATCCCAAACGAACGCATCACAGCGTTCGAATCCACCCGACGCACTATCGCGTCCAGTGTCTACACAATTGGCAGTTCGAGTGGGTTCGCTACAGCATTTTCCAATCGAGTCGTGCAAACCAATCGCTTGGTACATCGCACATACCCGTTGCAACCCTATCAACTACCTTGGTTCAATCTCTGCCAGTCAAATATTTGGGACAAAAGGTAAGATCGGTAAATCCCGTACAACCTCTCCAAACGATCAGCTGCAGCCATCAAAGACGACCCAGCCGACCAAACCAACGCAGACTGACTTTGCTAGCACTTCGTCTAAACGAACATCCCAGCGTAGGCAAAATACAAAATGGATCCGATGGCCATCGGAATTCCGTACGGAAGCAATTTCATCGTCGGCTTCCGCTCTCTCGCGATCGCCGCCAGCTTCTCTGGATTGCGGATCGTGACGAACTCCTGAATGATCTGATGGAACATCGCATAATGCTTGAACCAGTTACCACTCATGGCGATCATGATCACAGCGATGATCCCGCCGACGACGGTGGTCCAAACAAAGGCCCACCACGCGGTCGAAGCTCCCATCCAGGCGCCCAAACCAGCCAACAGTTTCACATCGCCGGCCCCCATGCCACCCACGGCACGCACGACCAACAACAGCATCATGCCAACAAACGTGCCCAACAGGCTGTACCCCAGCCCGTTCCAACCGCTGGCCATCGCGGCGTAGACCCAACCCGAGATGATAAACGGATAGGTCAACCAGTTTGGCACTTTTAGGATCATGCCATCGATCACCGCGGCGACGATCATCACGACAGCAACCAGCCATACGTGCCAGTTGTACATCGCCGATTCGATTAATGTATTTGTATCCATCTTGTTCTCTTTTCCCCCCGGAATCGATTTCTTCTTTTGCTATCGCAATGCCCAACGTCTCGGCGTTCTCAGCGCGTTAACGTCCCAGGGATAACCAGCTGAACATGGCCATCACGATCGTGATGGCATAGCACGCGATTTGCCATGCATGTTGGGCGGCGTCGACCGGCAGCAGTGGATAGTTCATAGTGTTTTGTTTTCAATTTGAAAAATCGCCGGGTACACACGGCGGCCACAATCCGGCCGCCGTGCGCTCCGACGAATCAACTCGTCATCACGCTGGGAAGACCCAGCAGACAATTACAGGTTGTTGGCGATCTTGGTGAACTGGCTGTTCGCCTTGGTTCCGATCGTCTTAACGGTGCTCAAGCACACAACGATGATCAATGCCATCATGACGGCGTACTCAACCGCGGTTGGTCCGTCTTCTTCCTTCAAGAAATTAACTACTTTTTCGGTGAACTTCTTCATCGTGTCTTCCCCTACCAGGTAGTAACGTGAGTTACTGGAAACAAACAGTTGGTCGCACCACCGCGGTGCAATCCTCTGCAGCCTCAATCTCCTAACACCATAGGTAGCAGTGGGGCAGGACAATCAACAAGCATCGCCTGCTGACTTACCCTCTGCGCCATTGGCAGTCCGGCAATCCCAAAGGACCCGTAACTTTGCGCCCCGTCCTTTCGAACGGTTTGCCTTTTTCAAGGGAGCGTTGGCCGGCTGGGTGATCTCTGTGCTTCAGCACCGAGTCCCAGCAACGAATCGATCCGATTCGCTCTACAGGGAAAGTACGACACAATTCGGCTCAGTCAAAAAGAAACGATCAGGTAATTGGCGAGGGCAAGTCCCGACAATCAACGCACCGACCGACCAGCAACTCTGCGGATACCCGCAACCGAGCCCCGAAACGCCCTACCTGGCCCGCACAACCGTCAGAACCGACACGCCCGTGCGATGGAATCAAGCAATAATAGGGACATTTGCTGATCGTTGGCCTAACGATCCATAAGCAATCTTGGCGATCGGAGCATCGATCGCACAATAGAATTCCCCTCGCATCGTTCCAGCTGTAACGATGCTGCCGATAGAACGGCCGAAAACAGCCGAGGTTTCCCATCCTGGCTGTTCAGAAATTGTGGCTGCCGCCGGCCGATTTAAACCGCGCTCAGCTCTTTGACCATCTCGACCAACGCGATCACGTTTTCGACAGGCGTCTGTTGGAACACACCGTGGCCAAGGTTAAAGATATGGCCAGGCCGCCCGCCCGCTTGCTGCAGCACCATCGCCGCCCGCTCTTTGATCAATTCGGGCGTTCCCAACAAAACGGCGGGCTCCAGATTGCCTTGCACCGGCCGGTCGGCACCGATCATCTTCCAGGCGGCATCCAGATCGATCCGCCAATCGACGCCGACGACCGTCCGCCGATCGCCTCGCATCAACGGCAACAGCATCGGATTGCCGGTTCCGAAGTTGATCACCGGTACGCTCGGGTCGACTCCTTCGAAGATGTGTCGCATGTGTGGCAACACGAACTGCTTGTAATCGTTGGTCGACAGGCAACCGACCCAGCTGTCGAACAATTGAACACAGTTGGCTCCGGCGGCGATCTGTTCGTTCAAATAGAGCACGATCGCTCGCGACAACCGGCTCATCAACGCATTCCAAGCCCCAGGATCGGTGTACATCAATTGCTTGGTGTTGGTGTAGGCGCGGCTGCCGCCCCCCTCGATCGCATAACTGGCCAAGGTGAAAGGGGAACCCGAGAACCCGATCACTGGGATCTCGTCGGGCATGTCGGCTCGCGTTTGCCGAACGGTGTCGTAGACGAACTGCAAGCTGCCCGGTTCGTCCAACTCCTTCACGCGGTCGACTTGCGCCCCGCCGCGAATCGGATTGTGGATCACCGGGCCGTCTCCCTTGACGAACTCCAGGTCGAAGCCGAGTGGTTCCAGGATCGGCAACAGATCGGAGAAGATGATCGCCGCGTCGACCCCCAACTTGTCGACAGCGGTGCACATCACTTCGCTGCACAGCTGCGGATTTTTGCACAGATCCAGGAAGCTGGTCTTAGCCCGGACCTCGCGATATTCGGCCATGTAGCGGCCGGCTTGACGCATCAACCAAATCGGTGTCCGCTCGGTTGGTTCCCCTCGGCAAGCTTTCAAAAACAAGCTCTGCTGCCACGCCGGTCCAGTCGTCTCTGCTGCGTTCATCGGTAACTCATCGTGTATTGGCATCATCTGAATGGTATGCCGATTGGTATGGATCTCGCCCGCTCGGCGAGCGGTGTCGACAACGAGATGTCCCATCTTGGGATGCTCAGGTTCCAGATCGACACGAATCTCCGACTCCTCCAGCATCTGGCTGGTCGTCGGGCCAATCGACGCAACCACCATCCGCTTCAGCCCCTGCCGCAATTCGTTGACCAATTTCATCTCTTCGGCACAGCGCAGCAGGTTCACCGCTTGATGAGCACTTGTGAACATCACCACATCGCGCTGCCCCGACGCCAACGCGCGCACGTTCTGCCGCAGCAAGGTCTGGTCTTCCGGGAAATCCCACGCATACGGACGAACCGGAAAAACCGTCGCTCCCCGCGCTTCCAAGCCCGCGATCAAACTGGTGTTCGTGACGCCGTATTCCTGCAGTCCGACATTCTGATTGACCAGCGAGACGTTTTGGTCGAGCGTCGTCAACAGCTCCCGCCACGTGTTCGGCTCGGGAACCCGATGCGTCGGCTTCAGCCCCACCTCTTTCATCGCCGCGACCGGCTTGGGACCACGACAAACGGTCACGATGTCCGACAGAGAATCCAGAAACTTCTGGTTGTCCAGATGCTTCTCCGTCGCCCGCAACAGATGCCGGAAACCAACGCCGGTCATCAAGATCACGACGCCGATCTGCCCCGTCATCACCTTGTAGGCAAAATCGATAGCATCGCGATTTGGTTCGATCGGCACCTCGCGCATCGAGGGACTTACAAACGCAACGCCACCATGCTTTTCGATCATCCGCGTCAGATCGTCCGCCCGACGGCTCTCGAGTGCTGCAACGCGCAGTCCGCCAAAATCTGGTTTTCGATCCGTCATGGGAGTTTCGCTTTCCGGTGGTATTTCACGATTCGGTGGGGGACAATCCAGTTTGTCTTACCCCGTTACTGCAGCATTGCATAGAGGATCAGATTAATTCCGATCTTGGCCGCGTCCACCGTGTCGTAGCCCGCGCACTGAATCCCGCCCTGATTTTCTAGAGCGCAACTGAGATCAAACGGAGAGAAGAAGACGCAATCGCGATCGTCCTGCCGCATCACTTCGATCAACGGCGCGCCGACCTTCTCGCTGACCACAATCCCCGACTCCCCTTCGACCGGCTTCCGCAGCGTCACCGACGATAGGTTGAATCCGCGGAACCGCGACGTAAACGCCTCGTGATCGGCAGCCAATGGCGACAGCGGAACGCCCGGCAACACAAGCTGCATCTCGCGGCGGAACGACTGAGTGAATTCGTCGTTGCCGCAGATCGCCCCCGCAAAAATCGTCCCGCCGCCGGTCAAGAAATCGCGGAGCACATTCCGCTGGGATTCGGTCAGCGTGAAACTGTAGCGACCGTGCATAAAGACGATGCTGTAATCCTGCAGCGTCTTGGCATCGAAGCCAGCCATCTCCGCCGGGCTGGCGATCTCGGTCGAAACCTGCCGCCGCATCCATTCCATCAAATTCGGCAGCGCCCGCGGCGCTTCGTCCCCCCCGGCGCCGATCTCCAATTGAGGAACGATCAACGTATTCCGCGGCGACACCTCCAGATCGGTATCCGGCACCAAGACAGTCTGTCCGTCCAGCTTGTCCCGCAACCGGCGCCCGGTCGCATAAGCGATCACGTTTTGCCCCAAGTGCGCCGCCGTTTCGATCGCCGGCTTCCAACGCTCCGGCAATTCGCGGCGCCCCGTTGGATCGCTCAACTCCCACAAACAGGCGAGCGAAACGGGGCTGTAGACGATGCTGGTCCGGCAGCACGCCTGAACGCCATACAACCAGAAGTTGTCCGGCATCTTGGTCGGCTTCAAACGATATTCGGCATTCCAGATCGGATGATCGACAGGCAGCTTCTCCAACGGCGCATCGAACAACTCCTCGACCAACTGCCGCAGCGATTGTTCGAACTCGCGACTCGGCTGGCATCCGCTAGCCGCGGTTGCTTGCGCGAAGATGAAGCCACCTTGCTCGACATATTGCTTCAGTGTTTCGCGTTGTTGTGCCGTCGTCACCAACGGTCCGCTGCCGCTTATAAATAAGATCGGCGACTTCAGCAGTTCCTCGACCGACGCACCAGCCAGCTGCACCGTTTGCCAAGTCAGATCCTGCTGCCACTTGCGTTCCACATGATGCGTCAATTGCCGCAGCGCGTCGGGATGCCAGTTCCAATCGGATGCCACACCGTGCTGCAAGCGGCTGATCACCACCTGCCGCTTTCCCTTGGCGAGGAACAGCAGCGCGAACGACGTGCCGATCGTGGGAATACTGTCGTCGTGTCCCACACCGCGCCAAAAGCCTTCGAAACCATCCTGACGCTTCAGCAGATATTCGGCCCCTTCGCGATACCAATCGTGCCCGCCGATCAATCGATGCCCGGTCAAACGACCGACGCGTTCCAACGCATACAGATAATACAGCCCATGCACCCGCACTCCTGGATTCGCCGACACAAGAAAATTCTTCCCCAACCAGTCCAAGCCCGCTTGGATCGGATCCCGCTCCTCGATGTCGGCACCGCAGCACTGGATCATCCCCTTTTCGATCCTCGCCTGGCTCTTGCCCGATCGCCCGCGAGTGATCACCAGCGATGCGATCCCGGCACACGTCATGCTTCCGCTCGCCGGAGCCCCTTTCGCGGTGGAGGAATAGGTCCAGCCGCCCTGACGCTGTTGGCGACGCAGCCAATAATCTTCGGCGATCTCAAACACCTCCTTCGAAACCGCCACGCCCCGTTCCTCCGCAGCGCTTAGCGCCAGCAACGCGAACTGCGAATTGGAGGGATCGCCGTTTCCTTGCCCTGTCTGATACGGCCATCCGCCCGGTTGCATGGGGCCGTCGTCGCGGCGGATCATCAAATCTTCCAGCAGCCGCACGTTGGTCCGGATCGTCGCCAGATCGCGGGCCTGCCGCGCCTGGCAAAAAACCATCGTCTGCAGCGAGATCGAATAGGTCCGCTTCGGTTCGCATTGACGCAAGTAGTCCAACGCGCGAGCGATCGTCGGATCGTTGTGATCCAAGCCACAATTGAGCAACGCCAGCGTACAGAGCGCCGACAGCCCGCAGCTCTGATTCGTATACTCCTGCCAACCGCCGGTCTCCGCCGACTGCTGTTTCTTCAAAAACGCAACGCCCCGATCGATCGCGTGCTGCACCGCCTCGGCGGTGACCTGAGCCGACGCCGCGGATGCCCAACTCGACGCGACACAAACCAAGACAACCAAGCGGATCATCGACGTGCAGCGGAACCGGTTCATTGGATAGACAGTTTCTTCTTGCACCGTGTGACGGGCGTGACGACGTCACATTTCACCCTCCAATAACTTATCCGCACCGCGGGGGTGCGCGATAGGCTGGTGAGAGCCCTGCAATCATTCGGCGCGGGCATCTCTGCGGTTCGTTGCCTCGCAGCGCGACCCATCCGAGAGGCTCAAGACGCCCAGTCGGGCTTCGGCTGCTCATGCACCGTCGCCGAACCGTCGCCTTGCAGGGCGTGGACCTTTGCGGCGAAGGCGTCAACGTTTAGCTGACCAACCAATGGGTGCAAATTCACCCGGTGGGTGATGCTTCCGCCGGCGGGAATCGTCGCCACGCGGCCGCGTTCCGCTTCGAAGCTGCGGGGATTGGGGAAATTGGTCGCAGGTTCGAGCCCCGTGACGTAACCGTCTTCGTGCGCCGCTGTGTTCTTCCAAACGATGAAATAGGGCAGGGTGGTCGTATCGTAAGAAAGGCCAAAGCCTTGCCGGCCGCCGGGGGATTGCAGCATCATCGCGGTCGATCCGGATGCGTCGGACTTCACTCGGAACAGATGCACCTGTTCCTGATATCCCGACTTCGGGCCGGGATACCGATCCCAGGTCGGGATGTCGCTAGCGGCGTGAGCGTTCCGCGGCGATAGCTCTTCGTAAGCTAGCAACAACTTCGCCCCCTCCTCCAGTACCGGAGCCCCGACATTAATATGATACAGCATCTGGGTTTCGGCAGCCTGCGAGCCGCGATTGGTGATCGTGTCTTCGATCTCGATCTCGCGACCGCCAGGAGCGACGGAGATCCGCGTCGTCAGTATTAAGTTATTGAAAAACAGCCGCTTTTCGTGCGCCTCCCCCGCGACGACACATCGCCCCTCGATCTCCTCAGCCCACACCCGCTCTGCCGGCGTGTTGGCGATCCGGCCGTGCAGCGGGTACCGCAACCGCCCCGATTCCTCGAATTCGGGAGCTCCATTGCTGACCAAACCGCATCGGACCAGCAATTCATCAAATCCTTCCAGCCATCCGATCCCGCCCGGATCGTGGACCGGAACCAGCGACGGGTGGACGGGGCCATCGACCGGGGAGTTCCATTTGAAGGGGATTCCGTCGCAAATCACTTGCCAAATCGCCATCCCGCGGGTCGGCAACAGGGTCACCTGCATCGGTCCGGTATCGATCTGCACCACCTCGATCCCCGCCCCACGACCGCTGGCGATCGTGCCGTACTTCAGGGTGATTTGCCCCTCGGCCGACTCCATCGCGGCCAAGCAGCCTTCGCGCGGCGGATGCCAATCGATCGCGGGGAGCGTGCGGGGGGCTGCGGGATTTTTGAAATTGGTTGCCATATGGGGGCCTCGAGCAGGTGTGGGGGGTGAGTTTTTGTCGATCTTTTGTTGCACCGCGAATGATCGAATCGCCGACACTGACTTGTTTCAGGCGTCGATGCCGAATAAAACATCGTGCGCCGTTCTGACCGCCTTTTTGGATGGGTCACCGGCGGAATATCAACAGGTTATCTCATTAGGACACCACGAAAAATGCCTCAAATAAGCCTCGACGAAGGATTGGTCAAATCGGACAACGTCGCATCAATCTTGGATTCGGCAATGAACGCAGGGGGTGGCCTGCTGCGTTTAACGCCCACTTGGGTGCCTCGATCCTTCCTTCAACCGGGGCGCCGGATCAAGCTGCACCCGAGCGATTATTATCGCTTCGGCGCCGATCGCGGTGGCATCGATGAACGCTGGTTCGGCAGCACGACCGAAGCGGCCAACGAGGGACGCGTCTGGCACGAAGGACTCAGTTTCTGCCTGCACGAAGGGCAAAAGTTCCTGCTCAAAGATGCCGTTGCCGAAGCGGGCGACCGCTTGATCGGTAAAGACATGTTCGCGAAGTACGATCGCTGGCCAGTCTACAGCAAGTTCTTCGACAACATGGGCCCGATCCCGCACCACATGCACCAGAGCCAAGAAGATGCGGAACTGGTCGGCCAGGAAGGTAAGCCCGAGAGCTATTATTTCCCGCCACAATTGAACAACGTCGACAACAACTTTGCCTACACCTTCATGGGCCTCGAACCAGGCACCACCAAGGACCAAGTTCGCAAGTGCTTGGAAAATTGGAACGAAGGGGACAACGGAATCCTCGACCTCTCGCGTGCCCATCGCCTGAAGCGCGGCACCGGTTGGTTGATCCCGCCGGGCGTCCTGCACGCTCCCGGATCGTTGTGCACCTATGAACCGCAGTGGGGCAGCGACGTCTTTGGCATGTTCCAATCGATCGTCGAAGGCCGCTACGTGCCGTGGTCGCTGCTGGTCAAGGACATGCCCGAAGACAAGCACCAAGACCTCGACTTCATCATCGGTCAGCTCGACTGGGAAAAGAACGTCGACACCCACTTCAAGGAATCGAACTACCTGGAACCGATCGTCGACACCGATCGCAGCGGCGACGGGTACGAAGATCTGTGGATCGTTTACGGCCGCGTCGACAGCAAGCAATTGTTCAGCGCGAAAGAGCTGACGATTCAACCGGGCAAGAAGTGCACGCTGCAAGAACCGGGCGCTAGCAGCTGGATCACGATGCAGGGCAAGGGGAAGATGGGCAGCTTGAATCTGCAGACCCCCGCTTCGATTCGCTTCGGCGAAAACACTGAAGACGAGATCTTCATCTCGTACGAAGCCGCCAACGCCGGCGTTGTGATCGAAAACACCGGCAGCGAACCGCTTGTCGGTCTGCGGTACTTCGGTCCCGATGTGCATCCGAACCTGCCACTGCACGGCGGATCGAAATAGCACGCCGCACCTCGGCTTGCCGCCAGCCGAAGTCAAAGGATTTCGGCTGGCCTCGGCAATCGTCGAACGGCCTCTTAGCATCTCGCTACAATAACCCAACAGAACCAATGTGGGTCGTTGCCCACACACCAAAGCAAGTACAAAGCACGGAACAGGAACAACGATGAAACTACACAACGCGATGTGGCCCGGACTGGTTGGCAAAGGGACCGACGAGGGACAAGAGCCGCCGATCAGTCTGGAAAAGATGCTCGACCTGACAGCCGCTGCCGAAGTTAACGGTCAGAAGTTCGATGGCATCGATTATTTCCTGTTCCTGCCTCACACCAACCCTGAAGCGAGCGACGACGAACTGCGTCAGATCGCCGACCTGATCCAAAGCAAAGGCTTTGCCGTCGGTTCGCTGGTCGCCCCCGTATGGCCCGGCACGATCGGCGATTCCGCGATGGGAACCGCCGAACAACGCGAAAAGTTCCTTTCGGCAGTCAAGATGGCCTGCCGCGTCGCTGGCATCTTCGATAACCATGGCGTTCGCAAATACGGCGTGATCCGCATCGACAGTGCCGAATTCGGCGTCGAAAAGTGGAAAGAGAACCCGTCGGCCAATACCGCTCAAATCGCAGCGACCTTCAAAGAAGCTGCCAAGATCGCCGCCGATCACGGCCAGCGTCTGGCTGCCGAAGGCGAGATCTGCTGGGCCGGCATGCACAGCTGGAAGGACATGTTAGACCTTCTCGAAGCGGTTGGGATGCCAGAGAGTCTCGGTTTCCAAGCCGACCTGGCTCACACGTATCTGTACCTGATGGGCTACAACGCCGCCGAACACGCGCTGCTGCAACCGGGCTACAGCGACGAAGAGTTCTACGCAGCGTATGAGAAGATGACCGACAAACTGCGTCCTTGGACGATCGATTTCCACGTCGCCCAGAACGATGGCGAAGTCCACGGTGCCGGGTCGCACGACAAGACGGGCAAGCACTGCCCGGCGGATGATCCCAACGGCAAATTGGACATCGTCCGTTGCGCCAGCTACTGGCTCAAAGACGCTTCGTCGCGTGGCATCCAACACATCTGCTGGGACGGCTGCATGTTCCCCAACGCGACGCTGGAAGATCCCAAGACTTGGAACACGATCCTCGACACAATGATCAAGGTTCGCGACGCCAACGCCAGCTTGGTGTAACCCCCTCGGGCTGCAAGTCGCCTTTTGCTCCGCGAAAGAGCGGTGGTCGACGCACTTTCGCGGAGCGAAAGGCGACCATCGCGGCAGGCGACGATTGGCAGCCGATCGGCATTGAATAGACCCTCACAACACTTCATAAACGAGACACCACCAACATGAAAAACGTCAACATCGGAATGATCGGTTACGGTTTCATGGGCAAGGCGCACACCAACGGCTACGCCCAAGCGAACCACTTCTTTAAGCTTGGCCACAAACCGGTCCTCAAGGCGCTGTGTGCTCGCAACGCGGAAAAGGCCCAAGAGTTTGCCGACAACTGGGGCTACGAATCGATCGAAACCGACTGGCGTGAATTGCTGAAGCGCGACGACATCGACGCCGTCGACATCTGCGTGCCAAACAACTTGCACAAAGAGATCTCGATCGCCGCCGCCGAAGCGGGCAAGGCGGTTCTGTGCGAGAAGCCGTTGGCGATCGATGTCGCCGAAGGGGAAGCGATGTGCGAAGCGGTCGAGAAAGCGGGCGTGCCGAACATGGTCTGGTACAACTACCGCCGCGTCCCCGCGGTTTCGTTGGCCAAGCAGATCATCGATGAAGGTCGCTTGGGCAAGATCTTCCATTACCGCGCGAACTTCTTGCAAGACTGGACGATCAACGCCGACGTCCCTCAAGGTGGCGCAGCGACCTGGCGCCTAGATGCCGAAGCGGCCGGCAGCGGCGTGACCGGCGACTTGCTGGCTCACTGCATCGATACAGCGATCTGGCTCAACGGCAACATCAAAGACGTCTCGGCGATGACCGAGACCTTTGTCAAGGAACGCATGCATGCCGAAACCGGCAAGAAGGAACCTGTCACGATCGACGATGCCTGCATGTTCCATTGCCACTTCGAGAACGGCTCCCTCGGTCTGTTCGAATCGACGCGATACGCCCGCGGCCACAAGGCGCTCAACACGCTGGAGATCAACGGCGAACACGGCAGCCTGGCCTGGGATCTGCACGACCTGCATCGCCTGCAATACTTCAACTACGCCGACGACGGGATCGTCCGCGGCTGGCGCGACGTTCACGTATCCGATGGCGACCAACCCTACATGGGCAACTGGTGGGTTCCCGGCTTGAACATCGGATACGAGCACAGCTTCATCCACCAAGTCGCCGACTTCTTGAAGAGTCTCGACGAAGGAAAGCCGGTTCACCCATCGTTCCGCGACGCCTTGGAAACGCAAAAGGTCTGCGATGCAGTCCTCAAGAGCGCCAAAGAACGCGCCTGGATGGACGTCTAATCGAGCTGCGTTTGCGAGGCGGCTGGAGTCGAGGCTTCAGCCGAAAACGCCCTCGCGCCGATCCACACACCACCGCCGGCAGCTTGTCCCTGCCGGCCTCTGGCCCAATCTGGGCATCTCAGCCGCATTGGTGCGTCCTGCGGTTGTCGCAACGGCGGAAATCGGCTGAAGCCTCCACTCCAGCCTTCGCGATCGATTTGGGCCCCGCCGCGTTGTATAATACACCGCACTGCCATACGCCCCCCAGATCCCACCTTCACAGGAGCCCATACCGATGTTGAATCGACGCGCGATGTTGCGAGTTGGAGGTGCGGGAATGCTGGGGATGTCGATGCCCAAGTTGATCCGCGCCGCCGAACAGACGCGGCAGATCAAGCCGAAGGCCAAGTCGGTGATCTTCCTGTTCCAGTGGGGCGGGCCGAGTCAGTTGGACACGTTCGACATGAAACCGAACGCACCGGCGGCGGTGCGAAGTCCCTACCGGCCGATCGCTTCGAGCGCCGATGGGATCGAGGTCTGCGAACTGTTGCCCAACATGGCGCGGCAAATGCATCATGTGAGCTTGATTCGCACGATGACTCACAAGATGAAGAACCATGCTTCAGCCGGCTACTACGCGCTCAGCGGTCACGAACCGCCTAGCGACGATCAACGGCTGCGCGATTCGCTGGACCTCTTCCCCGCTTACGGTAGCGTCGTCGATCATCTGCTGCCAAGCAATTCAGGGATGCCATCGTTTGTCTCCTATCCGCACGTGATCCGCGACGGCTCGATCGTCCCCGGACAACACGCCAGCTTTCTCGGCAAGGGGCACGACCCGCTGCTATTCCTGGAAGACCCCAACGACAAAAACTTCCAGCTCCCCGAACTCAGCCTTCCCGACGGGCTGTCGATCGATCGCCTGCATCGCCGCCGCGAGATGCAACAACTGGTCGATCAACAGATGCGGTTGATGGAGCACTCGGGCGAGGCTCGTGGCTTCGACCAGTATTACGAGCGGGCGATCTCGATGCTCACATCGGACAACGTCCGCAAAGCGTTCGACCTGTCAGCCGAACCGACAGCCGTTCGCGAGGCGTACGGCCGGACCAGCTATGGGCAGAGCTGCCTGCTGGCCCGGCGATTGGTTGAATCGGGCGTGAAGTTTGTCACCGTCTACTTCTCCAACAGCATCGGCGGTCGCCGCGTTGGGCAGGGAGGCTGGGACACTCACGGCTTCGACAACACGCGGATGTACAAGATCGTCGACAAATACCAAATGCCGCTGACCGACCAGACGCTGCCAACGCTGATCGACGATCTACATCAACGCGGCCTGTTGGACGAGACGCTTGTCGTCTGGATGGGAGAATTCGGCCGCACGCCGGAGATCAACAAGAACGTCAGCCGCGACCACTGGCCCCAGTGCTACACCGCGTTACTGGCTGGTGGCGGCGTCAAGGGAGGCTACGTTCATGGCAAGTCGGACGAACGGGCGAAGTTCCCGTTGGAGAAGGCAGTCAAACCGGAAGACCTCGCCGCGACGATGTATCAATTGCTGGGGATCGATCCCAACACCGAGATCTACGATCGCGACAACCGACCGCTGATCATCGGCGGTCGACCGCTGTACGACGTGATGGCCTAAGCGTCCCGTGACGAACCGCGGCGCGGTGATGATTCACGTGGGTCAGCAGCATCGCGAAGTGCGCCACTTCACCCGCCCAGCGGAACGCTGGGAGGGTCGGAAAACGAGCGTACAGCGACGTTTTCCGCGGAGGGCCGACCGCGAATCGTCGAGGCTCGACACACACTGACGCCCCTCCCCGAACCTTGCTTCGCTCGTTCGCCCCGCCCTCAAACTTCGTTTGAGGGCGGGTGAAGCATCGCGCCACTTCACCCACCCGGCGGAACGCTGGGAGGGTCGGAAAACGAGCGTCCAGCGACGTTTTCCGGGGGAGGGCCGACCGCGAATCGTCGAGGCTCGACACACACTGACGCCCCTCCCCGAACCTTGCTTTGCTCGTTCGACCCTCCCCTTCAAACTTCGTTTGAGGGAGGGTGAAGCATTGCGCCACTTCACCCGCCCGGCGGAACGCTGGGAGGGTCGGAAAACGAGCGTACAGCGACGTTTTCCGGGGAGGGCTAACCGCGCATCTTCCAGGCTCGACACACACTGACGCCCCTCCCCGAACCTTGCTTCGCTCGTTCGACCCTCCCGATCAAACTTCGTTTGAGGGAGGGTGAAGCATTGCGCCACTTCACCCGCCCGGCGGAACGCTGGGAGGGTCGGAAAACGAGCGTCCAGCGACGTTTTCCGCGGAGGGCCGACCGAGCATCTTCCAGGCTCGACACACACTAACGCCCCTCCCCGAACCTTGCTTCGCTCGTTCGACCCTCCCTTTCAAACTTCGTTTGAGAGCGGGTGAAGTGCCGCGTCACTTCACCCGCCCAGCGGAACGCTGGGAGGGTCGGCAAACGAGCGTTCAGCGACGTTTTCCGGGGAGGGCCTACGGTCGGATCGAACGGCGGCAATGCGATTGGCGTCTGGACGACGCATCGTTACTTCGACGAGATCACGGGCAACTGTGATGGAGATCGTCCGCCTGCCGGAGTTGGCGATTCGCCTGGGTCGGTCCAACTGGCCTGCGTGAAGGCTTGCTGGTCGTAGGCGCCGAAGTCGCTGAAGCAGAACTTTTTGGCTAACCGATAAGCGAGATTCCGCTCGGGAATTTCATTGCCCGGCACGTATTGGCTGCGGCGCGGTTGCATCGCTTTGAGTTCTTCGATCGCTGTGCCGCGAGCGGTCGTGTCGCGCGCACCATGCTTCTCGGCGATCTGGACCAAGATGTCGGGCCGCTCCATCACGACACATCCGCGAGTGTTCTGCGCTGTCATGTGGCGGAAGTCGCGCAAAAACTCCGACTCGTTGAACTTCTCCTTCAACGGCCGATCGTCGTGAATCGTTTCGGCAGCCAATTGAATGATCGGGCAGGGCTCGATATCGCCCCAAGGGCCGATGTGGTGCGTGAAGCCGGTCACCGCCGGGCACAAAGCATTCCCCGCGCCGTCGTGGTAGGCATCGACAACGATGATCGGTTTGGTAGCTCGCGTGTCGACAACAAACTGCCGCACGCGGCGCTGTTGGTCACTGGTCAGCGAGAGATCGGGATTGGCGTCGGGACCGCAGGGACGATAGACGTGGAACCAACAATACATGACACCCATCTCGATCAACCGATCGACCCAGGCGTCGTTGACGAGATCGTCGATATTTGTCTGGCAAACGCTTGTGCAGACACCAACCATCAGATTGTTTCGCAGCGCCGCCCGGATTCCTTCCATCGTCTGATTCAGCACCCCTTCGCGGCCGCGGCGCTGATCGCTGATGATCTCGCTCCCCTCGACACTGATCAACGGCGTCACGTTCCCCAGTTGATGCAGTTCGGCGGCGACCTCGTCGGTGATAAAGTGGCCGTTTGTAAAGACCTGGAAATAGGCGTCCGGATGCGCTTTGAAGATCTCCATCAGATCCTTGTGCATAAACGGCTCGCCCCCAAGGATTCCGAAAAACGAATTTCCCATCGCCTTGGCCTGCGTGATCGTTTTATTGGCCGCGTCGACCTCGATCCGACTCTGCTTCGCCCCGACGTCGACCCAACAGCCCTGGCAGCGGAGATTGCAGCTGTTGATCACCGACATATATAAGAACGGCGGAAAAAACTCGCCCCGCTTCAGCCGTCGCTTGTGCTTGTGGACGCTCAGAAATCCCTTGATCCCCATCAACCAAAACAGCTTCCACAGCAAACGCTTATCGGTTTCCAAAGCGAGCCGCTTGGCCATTCGCAGATACATATCAGCAGATCCGAGTTCGTGGGGGGGGGGGGGATTTGGGCACGTGAGCGACCGGGCAGAACCCCGGCGGTGAACATCAACTATAGCCTGCCACCGCTGCAAATAACACACCGCCGGCCCGCCAAACCGACGCGTCCCGGCCCCAAGAGTTGCCCAGAAACACCACTCCAACGAGGCGTACTCGGCCACAGCGGCCTTGAAACAACAGCTTCGGCTCTGCATCGCGCGGCCAGCCAACGTTAGCTTGAGATGAAATTGCCCTACGCCCGATGTAGCCCCACCCCAATCGGCCCCGTATGATAGGACGGAATTGCCGGGGGGCGAGCAGCACTCAAACCGACCGGCAGCGTCGCGTCACAAACGCAACTATTTCACCGAGCCAAAACTCCGAGCCCATTTCAATCAAGGAACCGAACCGATGGCGATCGCGATCCACGAAGACTTCGAAACAGGACAATTGGAAGTTAAAGTCAGCGACAAGCTGAGCAAAGAGGACTACGAGCACTTCGAACCCGCCGTCGAGCGTCTGATCGAATCGGCCGGCAAAATCAAGATCTTGCTCGTGATGCACGACTTCCACGGCTGGGACATGGGAGCGGTTTGGGAAGACATCAAATTTGCGACCAAGCACTGCCGTGACATCGAAAAGATTGCGATGGTCGGCGAAACCCAATGGGAAAAATGGATGTCGGCGATCTGCAAGCCGTTCACCATGTCGACGATCAAATACTTTGACGCCGGCCAGGAACAAGAAGCCCGCCAATGGCTCGCGTAGGCGAACAAACCGACGACGTCGCGAGCTGACGTCGCCGCGCGAATGATCCCCAAGGGATCAAAAAAATGATAGCCGGAGGTCGTCGCGAAGCGGCGCACCTCCGGTAACGCAACGTCCCGACGCGCAATGATCCCATGAAGGATCACAGATCGACGCGGGAACTCGCTCGGCCGATGCAGGGAAATCTGCGGGCCGGCTGCACCGAAATATCGCAAGAATGCGAAAAAGAAGTGGTCGGGGGCGGGATCGAACCGCCGACACATGGATTTTCAATCCATTGCTCTACCAACTGAGCTACCCGACCTTGTTGCAAAGGTGAGAAGGGATTTTGATTCCAACTGCACTTTGTGTCAATCGGTCCACGGGCCCCAATTGGTTTCGAAAGTCGAAGAAATTGTAGGTTCTGTCGACTGGTGGGTTTGCGACGGCAATTTTATCGCTCTGCCGTGGGATGGAAGTTCGCTTCCGATGCTGCCATGTTTTATACTGCAACCTCCGCAAACCGCTGCTACTCCTAGAAACAATCGCCCGGGCGAATCGGATCCCACACGGTTTCCCGAACTCCGAGGGGCACTTGCCCTCGCTGGCAAGAAAAAACATAACGGTCCTCTCGGCCAATCGATCTTCCGACGGCCGAAATACGTACAACCGATGACCACACAGCCCTCTGATCGGCTGTCCCGTCCCCCAAAAAAACCCAAATCATTTCATGTCGGTCGCTGATCCCACGACACATCGCGAAGAACATCCGCAGCCGTCGCTGAAGATTTCTCAGTTCGACCAGGTCAGCTCGCTGCTGATGGCGCTACTGATGTTTGTCGGTTTCTTCGTCTTCTTTATGTTCATGATCTGGTTGCTCGATCGACTGAACTTCAAATCGGGCGAAGTCGTGGTGGCGATCGTCGAAGAAGCAGCCGGCCGCGGCGAAAACGCCGAAGGTTTCGAGCGCGACTTCGAACCGCCCGGACAAGAGGAAGTCGAAGAGCTGACCGAGCCGACCCTGACCGACACACTGCAAGCGGTAACCGATGCCGTCAGCTCCGTCGCCGCGTCGCTCGATTCGATGAACACCGATGCCGCCGCGTCGACCTCCGGATCGGGGCAAGGTGACAGCCGGCCTCCGGGCCCCGAGGGAGAGGGGGAAGACATCGTCCCCCGATTCGAGCGGTGGAATCTGAAATTCCAAGCCAAATCGATGGCCTCCTACGCCGAACAGCTCGATTTCTACAAGATCGAACTGGGGGCGATCGGCGGCTCCACCGAGGGGGTCGACTACGCGTCGAACCTCGCCAAAGCACCCAAAAAGAAACACAACCCGGACACCTCGACCGAAAAACGACTCTACTTTCGCTTCACCCAAGCGGGACCTTTGGAACGCTGGGACAAAACACTGCTTGGCAAAGCGGGGGTCGGAGTCGGGGCGGGTCGACATGTGCTGAAGTTCATTCCGCCGAACCTTGAAAACATCCTGGCCCACACCGAACTGGAATATGCCAAAGAGAAGGGCTACCCCAGCGTGACGCAGATCGCCAAGACGATCTTCGAATCGCAGCCCGGTGGCGACGGGCACCAATTTGTCGTCATCGAGCAACGGTATCGGAAAGCAAAGTGATTCGGCTGCAATCGGTATCTGACCGGCTATAATTCAAGGAATCGAATGCCCCTGAGTGTACGTCGCCTTGCCACCGATTCCTCGGCGAATATGCTCGTATGCAAACGGATTTGCCAGAGACATCCAACTCCTCCGACTCCTCCCCACGGATCGTCTCGAGCAACCCGAATCAACCGCGCCGTTGGTTCGTTTGAATCCGTCCAACCAAGTCGAACTTAGCGAACGCTCCGAAGAAATATCCTCCGTTTCGAGACCACGACTCTATGTCCGCGATGCTGCTTGCGAAAACCGACGTTTATTCACTGATCGCCAACTCGATTTATTTCGCCTTGGCCGCCGTCGCCCTGTGGGGAATCTATTGCGTGGTGATCGTTTGGACACGCGTCGCGGCAAAGCGATTCAAATCCGAAGACGACCAAAACGACTACCTGGACGAAGTTGCCGAACCATTGGAAGAGGGCGACTTTGACGCGGCGCTCGAACTTGTCGAAGGAGACCCGCGAGCGATTCCCCAGATGGTCGAATTGGCATTGGAAAATCGCGACCTCGGCTACCAAAAGGTGAAGGCGCTGGTCGTCGAGCGATTCCAACGCGATGTGATCGCCGACCTGGAACACCGGCTCAGCTGGATTTCGACGGTGATCAAAAGCGCCCCGATGATCGGGCTGTTCGGGACGGTATTCGGCATGATGGGTGCCTTTAAAACGTTGGCGACCGCCGAATCGGTCGACCCGACAATGCTCGCGGCCGACATTAACGTCGCGCTGCGAACGACAGCTTGCGGGCTGGCGATCGCGGTTCCGTTGATCATCGCCACCGCCAGCGTGAACATCCGGATCAGCAAGATGGAAGACCTGGTCGGTGCCGGTTTGAACCGCTTCTTCGAAGCGTTCCGCAACGGGCTGTCGCGGCCTCGCTAACACAGCCAGCCGCCTGAAACTTTTCCAACAAAACCTGCCCGAGTAATTTCCATGTCAACAGCGGCTCCGATCGATGATATCGAAGACGACGCGCCGATCATGGCTCCGAAACGGACCGATGATGAGGAGATGGACATCACGCCGATGATCGACATCACCTTCCTGCTGCTGATCTTCTTTGTCGTCTGCTCCAAAATGGATCCCTCGCAAACCACCAACCTGCCGCTAGCCGACAACGGCTTGGCGATCTCGGCAAAAGATTCCGCCGTGGTCAAAATGAAGCGAGGGACGGGGGAAACGGCGGAACTGCAATCCAACGATGGCGTCACGTTCTCCAGCGATCCGGCGGCTCAACAAGAAGCGATCATGCGGTACATCACCCGCGAGCGGGAATCCGGCAAAGCCAAGATCATGCTGATGTGTGAAAAAGATGTCCGCAGCGGCGAGGTGACCCGGGTGCAGAAGATGCTGGGCGATGCTTTCCCCGAAGTCGAGACAACGTATATCGCGGTCAAAGAGGAATAGGGATCTGATTTGATGAGCAACATCTGTCCGCAGTGCGGCTTCCAAACGCAAGGCACCCGCTGCGAAAGCTGTGGAGCCGCGATTCCGCCCGTCGACGCGATCCCTGTCGATGCGGATCCGGCGGCGGTCGAACCGACCGAAACCGAAGCGTTGGACGACGGTGCCCAAGCCGTGGAGGCTGAGGCCACCGAAACCGCGGCGACGGAAACGCAATCCTCCATCGAGACCACTGCCACCGCCCACCATCACGGTCATGCGATGGCCGAAGCGGTCAACGCGACGAATTTTGGCATCGAGGAAGAGGTCGTCCCCGACGACCTCGAGATGAAAGGCAAGATCCGCGACGATTCGGAATTGGACATGACGCCGATGGTCGACGTAACCTTCCTGTTGCTGATTTTTTTCATGGTCACCGCTTCGTTCAGTTTGCAGAAATCGATCACGATGCCGCGCGAACAAAGCGAAGCCCCCAGCACCAATCAGCAGGATGAACCGGAGGAAGAGATCGATCTGGTAACGGTCCAGATCGATGAATTCAATTCCTTTACGGTGCTGGCAGCCGACTGGGAACGCGAGGTTCCCGGCAAACAAAATTTGATCCGAGCACTCAAAGAAGCGAAACCCGAATCGGAAGCTCGATTGAAGATCGAGGTCCATGAAGACGCGGTGATCGAGGCGGTGGTCGACGCGATGGACGCCGGAGCGGAAGTCGGATTCTCCGAGATCCAGAAATCTGAGGTAAAAGGATAGTTGATGTCACAGTCTGTGCTCGCTCGCGAATTGATCGCCCTGATTGAACGCCGGGGTCTGTTGGACCAAGAGATCGTCGATGCCCTGAACCAACAGATGCAGGAGGGTGGTGCGCGAGTAACTCCCGAAGCGGTCGCCAAACTGCTGGTCGACAACGGACACCTGACCCGATACCAAGCCACAAAATTGATCGGCGAACTGCGGTCCGAACAATACGAAGAGGACTCGCAAGAGCCCGAAGCTGCCGAAATCGCCGACGAACCCGAACTGATGCTCGACGATGCGAGCGAGCTTGGGATGGACGTCGAACCGATCGAGGTGGAAGCGATTGAAGTCGAGGCGATCGAGCCGGAAGCTGTCGAAGCCAAAACCGTTAGCGCCGAAGCTGTCGAAGCCGAAGCGGTTCCCAACGGCGATAGCGATACCCAAAGCACGCGTCCCAAATCCGGAACGCGCCGCACCGGCACACGTAAACGCAAAGCGTCGAATGAACCCGAAAAAAGCAAATGGGATTCATTTAAGATCTACGGCGTGGCCGGAGCGATCCTGGCCTGCCTGCCGTTGGGTTGGTTCTTCTGGAACTACATCAACAAAGGGAACGCCGCCGAATACATGGAGCGGGCCAACGGTTTCTACGCGCAAGAAAACTACACCGGCGCCAAACAAACCTATCAGGATTTCTTAGACAACTTCGGCGAAGAGACCGAGGATTCGTCCAAGGCACGCGTCCGGATCGCCATGGCGCAACTGTATCAAACGATGCAGAACTCGACCGATCCGGAAAAGTTCCTCACAACAGCATCCACCCTGCTGCCGTCGATCATCAACGAGCAAGCGCTCGGCGAAAACCGCGCCGACTTGGCGGGGTTATTGGTCGATGTCGCTGAAAAGTTTGTCGGCCAGGCGGACAAGACGACCAACGCGGATGAAAAAGAACAGATCATCGGCCAGTTGGACCAACAGATGGAGCTGATCGCCGAACCGAGCTATGTTTCGACCGAACTGCGTGAGAGCCTCGGCAAACGCCTGGCGATCATCGAAGAGGACCGTCTGCGAGTCAACCGCGACATCAGCCGCGATCGCAAGCTGGCCGATACGATCGCGACGATGAAAAAGGCGTTGGAGGCGAAGGATACCAAGAGTGCGTACGCGGCGCGAAAGAACATCATTCGCGAGTACCCGCGTCTGCATGACGAACCGCAAATGAACGAACTGGTCTTGGAAGCCAGCAAGATCCAACAGGAATTGGTCAAAACCGGTGTCGCTGAACTGAAGGTTTCGACCGAGGAACTGGAGACCAAAATTCGCAAGTCGATCGTGCTGGCCAACCAAGCCGGCCGAACGCTGAAC
This sequence comes from Rosistilla ulvae, assembly GCF_007741475.1. NCBI lineage: Bacteria > Pseudomonadati > Planctomycetota > Planctomycetia > Pirellulales > Pirellulaceae > Rosistilla > Rosistilla ulvae. The sequence goes on from NZ_CP036261.1 coordinate 6,801,649, forward strand.
GAACTGGGAGATCTGGTCTACTTTGTCCGCGTCGGCGGATCGGTCCAAGCGCTCAAAGCAGCCGACGGTTCGCTGTTGTGGCGGCGATTTGTCGGATATCGCGACGAACATCCACCGACCGCGCTAGGCGAAACACCCGAAGACGGCGTGCTGTTGTCCGATGGTTCCCAATTGGAAGTCCAACGACTCTCGGGCGCCGATGGCAAATTGCAATGGCGCGCCGCGATCGGTGAAACATTCACTCGCCCGATCGTCGCCGACGACACGATCAATTTCAGCACCCACTCGGGCAAGGTCGCTTCGATCGACTCGGCGACCGGCAAGACGCAATGGGTTTCGCAACTGCCGCAAGCCTTGGAGGTCAGCCCTGGAACCGAGAACCGCAAGGGACTGTCGGTCTCTTATGTGCCGGGCGACCACAGCAATCTGTATGTGCTGGACCATCGCAACGGCAACTGTCTGGAATCCTACTATGTTGGCCATCAAGAAAAATCGATCCGCGTTCCGCCAACGTACCTGTTGAACCACGTCTTTGTCTTCGAAAACAAGACCAGCGATTACTGCTTGATGCACGTGCTGCAAACGGACAAACGAGGGCATGAACTAAAGAAAGCGCAAGCCAGTTTCCGACTGACCGGCAATGTGTTGGTCGCTCCCCAAATCGAAGGTCGACGGTTGATCGTCGTCACCAACCTGGGACAGATCTCGGTCTTCGAAGTGGAACCAACCGCGGAGACCAACAAGGTCAGCATGGTCGCCGAACAGGTCCCTTCCTACAGCGAACCGACGCTGACTCAAATGGCGATCGATCGATCGCAGATGTGGGTCACCGGCAGCCAGATCATGCGGTTCGATTTGCAGATCAACACGGGGCGCGTGATTCCTGGCGAAGTGAAATACGCAGGTGACATTTTCACCGCCCAGCCGAAATTGATTGGGAATGCTTTGATCCACGCTCGCGTGGTCAGCGGCACCAAAGGGATTCGCGTCACCGCGGTGGAACCGAAGACGATGGAGGTCTTCTGGCAAACCGATCTGGGCGTGCCAACGGCGTTTGTCGCCAACGATGGATCGGTCCTGCACGCAGCGACATCCCAAGGGGCGTTGTACGAGATCGACGCCGCTTCGATCGCTTCGGGAGCGACCAAAAAACCGGTCGAAAACCCAGGCGGCCAGGGACACGGAATCCAGTTCGTCTCGCCGATCTCGTTTGGCGAAAACACCAAGATCATGGTCAACCAAACCAAACCAGACCAGATCGCTGTCTACGATCCATCGCGTGAAAAACAGAAACTGCGACTGGTCAAGTTGGCGTTGCCCGACGGTCGTCCCACCGCCGATCCATTGGTCGTCGGCAAGGGCCTGTTGATGCCACAAGACAGCGGCCGAATTGCGATGATGGATTGGCAGAGCGGGCGGATGCTGTCCAACCCGTTCCAACCTTCGCTGAAGCCAAACGAAAAGGTGACATGGACATCGATGGCCTCGCTGCCAAGCGATCCCGAACAGGTAATCTTTGGCGATAATCGCAAGAAACTGTACCGGGTCCGCGCCGGGGATCAAATCCGCCAACTTTCCGACAGCGAGGTCCAACGGAAACTGCTTGGCCCGCTAACGATCGTCGACGATCAAGTCCTGGCGATCGCATCGGGCCCGTCGGCCGACATGCTGCTGACATTTGATTCCAACAGCCTCAAATCAAACTCGGAACTGCTGCTTGCCGGACGCGCCACCTGGGGCCCAAAAACGATCGGTGCCGTCGCGGTCGTTGCCACCGACAACCAAAAACTGACAGCTTACGATGCCGCCGGCAAAGCGGCTTGGGCAATCGATCTTCCGAAAGGAAAACCGGTTGGCGATCCAGTGGTAAACGGTGACTCGCTGCTGATTGCTGGCGAACAGGGCTGGGTCCTGCGACTCGACCTCAGCAGTGGCGAATTGCTGGGCACCACCGATATCGGCCAACCACTCTCGGGAACGCCGATTGCGTTTGGCAGCGTGATCGTCGTCCCTGGTGCCGAGGGAATCGTATTTGCCATCGATCCCCCGGACAACGCAAAATGAATTGACCTCAACGCCCACCACGCCGTTCGTTTAATGCTTCGCTGGAACTCATGGATCAGAAATTCAATATGATGCCAACCTGCAACCTGATCGACACGCGAAGCCGTCTCACCTTGGGGTGGACGCTGTGTCTGTGTGTCGCCGCGTCGATCTGGTGCAGCCCTGTGGCACTCGGCCAAAACGATGCCCAAGGCCCAGTCCCCAGCGGTATGGAACTGTTGGATGTCGAACCGTTCGACATCGTTCGCTTCACCGAAAAAGCGGGGGGAGGTGCCGTTCGCACGCTGCTGTTCAACTTTCCCAACCGCAAGCTTCCCGTCAATCCAAAGGGGAAGCTGGTGATGAGCCTTGTCGGTTTGGAGGGAAACAAATACGAAGCGGCCTGGAAAGACATCGAAACGATCGAACTTTGGGAAAAGCGGCTGCAGGCCGAAGTTCAAAAGATGATCGCTGCAAAACGTTTCGACGACGCCTACCCGTTGTTGGCGATCCTGTTGCGCGATTACCCGCAGATCGAGGGACTGGATCAATTGCGGGCCGATTACATGTATCGCAACGCAGCCGACGCGATGAAACAAGGCCAATACAAACAGACCTTGGCAATGTTGGAATCGCTCCGCCAACACGACCCGACCTTTAACACCCAGATCGTGCTTCGCGTGATCGGTGCGGTGACCGACAAATTGATCCAAGAACTGGTCGACAAGGGACAACTGGAATACGCTCAAAAGCTGCACGCCCGCCTAGAAAACGACTACCGCGACACCAGTCTTTCGTCGATCGAGAAATGGTCCGAGATCTTCCTGAAGATGGCGACGGAAAAGCGTGCCGCGGCGCTGGCCGCTCGCGAACGTGGCGACATGCGGGCCGCACGCGCACTGTCGCGGGAAAGCTATGCGATCTGGCCACGGATCGAAGGGGGCAAGGCGCTGATTACGAAGATCGATTCGGAATATCCGCTGGTCAATGTTGGTGTCCTGCAAACGGCGACCGTCTTCGACCCGACGCGGATCGACAACTGGTCCGCTCGCCGCGCCGGACGATTGCTGTATCGGACGCTGTTTGAGATCAGCGGCGCCGGTCCCGAGGGGGGCGAATACGACTTTCTGTTTGGCGACCTCGAGATCAGCGACGATCGTAAAGAACTTTATTTCGATATCGACCTCAACGATCTTCCGCCCACATTGGCGACGGCAAATTCGTTTAACGTCTCTGAATTGTTGATGAACCGCGCGCGTCCCGATCACCCCGACTACTCGGCCCCCTGGGCGGCGTTGTTAGACCGGATCGAGATCCCCACGCTGACCAAGATCACCGCCTATCTGAATCGCCCGCACGTCGTCCCGCACGCGCTGCTGCAGCGGAAGATCGACGGTGGGGTTTTTGAAGGCAAACCTGGGTCGCCAACCGGCGCGTACCGCTTCGACGTCCAAGAAGAGGGCGTTACCCGTTTCGTCTACACCGGAAAGGACCTCTCGGCCAGCCAACCGCGAGAGATCGTCGAAATTGAACTGGCCGATTCCAGCGATGCCGTGTCGGGCCTGCTGCGTGGCGAACTGGACGTCGTCGACCAACTGTTCCCCGCCGACGCCAACCGCTTGCGGCAAGACCCACGTGTCAACGTCGTCAATTACCCGCTTCCTTCGGTCCACATGCTGGTCCCTTGTTCGGACCATCACTTCTTGGCCGATCGAACGTTCCGTCGCGCCCTGCTGTACGCGATCGATCGCGATACGATCCTCAGCGGCGAACTGCTGGCGAATAAATCGGTGCAGGGTTGCCAAGTGCTGTCGGGACCATTTCCCGCCGGGATCGAATTAAACGATCCGCTGGCCTACGCGTACGACGAATCGATCCAACCGCGCCCCTACGAACCGCGACTGGGCAATCTGTTGATCACGATGGCCAAACAGCAGGCAGCGGCATTGGCCAAACGCAATAAAGAAAAACCGCCGGAACTGAAACCGATCCGGATTGGGTACCCCGCCACCGACATCGCCAACGTCGCTTGCGAGGCGATCAAGACGCAATTGTCGCTGCTGAGCGAATTGGAAGTCGAAACGGTCAAGCTGCCTCCTGGGCAAACCTGGCCCGAGCCCGGTCAGTGCGATTTGGTCTACGTGATGGCAAGCGTTTGGGAACCGGTGGCCGACGCCCGCCGGATCGTCGGCCCCGATGGACTGGCCAAATCGGACAGCCAATTGGTTGGCATGGGGTTGCGAATGTTGGAAATGTCCAAAAACTGGAAAGATGTCCGCGACGGCTTGCGCGAACTCCACCGCATCTCGCATCACGAATTGCCCGTCCTGCCGCTGTGGCAATTGGTCGATTCGTATGCCTTCCGCAAGGACATCCGCGGTATCGGCCGCAGCAACGTCACGCTCTACCAATCGTTGGACAATTGGCGTCTCTCCTCGAGCACGAAATAACGCATGCGATCTCTGGTGAACTGTATCGTCCGAATCTCCTGTCTCCCATGGCTGGCCGTGCTGGCCTGCGCCGCGATCGCGGAAAACCCGTTGCCGTGGGACTTCAAGCCGTATCGCGTTGTCGTCTGGATCGTCGCCGATGATCCGATGGCGCTCGACATGCCCGACTTGATCCACAGCCTGGACGAATCGTTCTACAAATCCCCCGGAGCCGCCTGGAGCCCGGTCGTCGAAGAACCACCACAAGAGATCCATTCGATCCTGTATCGCAACTTTGAATCGCTGCAATACGACGACATCGCCGCCCGCGATTATGTCTTGGCAATGAAGCGGAACCATCTATTTGCCTCGTCGGTGCGGTCGATCGCAACGGCCGGTGACAAGCTGGAACAGATCCCCGGCGATCCAGTGGCCATCGAGACGATGTCCAAAGCGGCCGACCAAATTCCCAAAGCAAACTGGAACCGGTTCCTCGATTCGTTAACCTTCGAAAGTCCCGAGCGTCTTCGAATCGCCGCAGCCGCTCAAGATGGATCCGATGTCGCGATCTACTTCGACCAAACATTCATCGCTCGATTAAAGAACGCGCTCGATGAAAACGCCCCGCGACTTCGCAGCGCGGCCGAAAAGTACAAGGAATCGCTCCCGACCGCCTCCCCCACCGAAGCCCAACGACTGAACAAGATCATCGCCGAAAGCGAGGCCTGGGCGGCGATCAGCGAGATGACGACGCTGACTGAAGAACAGGAGCTGATCCTGAAGCTCAGCGAGACTCAGGAGATCACGATCCCGACCGACATCATCCTGCAACCGATCCGGGCGGCGCTAGAACAGCGGCAACCGTGGGCGGAGTTCGTGAAACAATGGAAGATCGACGAAGACGACAACCTGCACATGCTGCTTCCCGGCACGCAGACGTTCCTGCCGCTCCCCAACCGCGTCTTCAAAGACTTCTATCTCAAAACGGCGCGTCCCGATGGGATCAAGACACCCGACGGTGCGGTCGGGATCGACAAGCAGGATGAATTTGTCAACCAACAGATCCTAATCGATCAATTGCGCGAGATGATCGTCGAGGGAAACGGCTGGACCAAGTTTGCGACCCGACTGGTGGCGCAGCCCGAGGGGGTCCTGTTCCTGGAATCGCAGTGGGCGGTCGGCGAAGAAGAGGAAGTCTACGAGGCGGCTCGCAAAGCGAAGAAAAAGATCGTCAACAACGACCTGATGGACGCGATGATCCTGCCTCGCGGGATCGCTTTGAACCTGCAGCCCGAAGCAAAAATCATCGACCCCAAAATACCTGGGGCCGTCGCACCGATGATCGAATCGCCCGACAAAGTTTTTGTCGTCCGAATTCGCACCGAAGCGACCCCGATGGAAGTCACCGTTCGCGAACTCGATTGCCCAATGCGTTTGATGGGTCCCATGGTCGACGCCACCGCGATCGATCAACGGACGCTGGGCGATGCGATCGCCCGCGCCACGTTGAAGGCGTTTTCGCCGATCGTGCGTCTGGACAACGTTGGAAAAAAGACGGCCACCGGACGCGTCCGGGCGGGTGGGCTGTTGATGATCGAAAACGCCGAAGGGGAACTGGTCCTCGACGAATCCTCCCCTGCAGCGATCAAACCGGGCGATCTGTTGCAACCCGTGATCCGCCGCATCGATCGCTTTGGCAACCCGGTCATGCTGGAGATCGTCGATTTCGCTTACCTGAAGGCGACCAAACTGGACAAGGCCAAGATCGATATGGACGCGTACGCCGGTCGCGTCGGCACGCTGCAAGGTCGATCCGATCGCCGGACCACGCGAACGGCAATGAAGATCCGTCCGTACTTGGACGAAACGGTGGTCCGTTTGCACGCCCAACGTGAGCCCGACGTGCCGCTGATCGGGTACGACATCTTCAGCAAGGAATTGGAATCGCGCGAAATGGAACTGATTGGCCGCACCGACTGGGACGGCCGGATTTGGTTGAAGAAGAGCGACCAGCCGCTGCTGTTGCTGTATGTCAAAAACGGCCGATCCGTCCTGGCACGACTCCCCGTCGTCCCCGGACAATCCGAGATGGAAGTTGCCGATATCCCCGGCGACGATATCCGCCTGCGAGCCGAAGCGTATCTCAAAGGCGTGGAGAATCAAATCGTCGACCTGGTCGCGATCCGCACGCTGCTGGCGGCAAGAATCCGGATCAAGCTGGAGAAAGGGGATCTAAAATCGGCTCAAGACCTGTTTCGGTCGCTCAAGGAACAACCCAGTTACACCTTGATCGCCGACGACATGGACTTCCAATCGACGATCATCCAATCCGACAGCAAGTACCAAAATGCGTCGATCCGAAAGATGTTTGGCCGCACGCGGGAACTGTTGAAGGAACATATCTCCGATGCGTTGATCACCGAACTGCAGCGCGACCTGATCGCCGCGGAAAAAGGGGAACCGCTCCCCTCCAAAGCCAAAGCAGCTGCCGAAGCGACAGCGGATGCCAAATAGCTGGGAAACCAGCCCGCAGCGCGTTGCTGTCAGGCGCTGCTTCGATCGACAGCCTGCAGCCCACCATCGATCAATTCGTAGCGTTGCTGCATCAGGTCGGCCAGTTGCATGCTGTGCGTGACGACGATCAACATCGCGTTTTCTTGCTTCTGCAAATCGACCAGCAACCGCCCCACGGTTTCGGCGGTATTGCGATCGAGGTTGCCGGTCGGTTCGTCGGCCAGAACAAGCGTTGGTTCGCACAGCAGAGCCCGCGCGACCGCGACGCGTTCGCGCTCGCCGCCGGAAAGCTCACTCGGCCGATGCTCCAAGCGACCGCTTAACCCCACGCGATCCAGAAGCTCCCCGGCCCGTTGAACCCTCGCCGCCGACGGCTTGCCGTGAGCTAGCGACGGGACCAGCACGTTTTCGATCACCGACAACTGTGGCAGCAGATGATGCTCTTGAAAGATGAAACCGATCCGCTCGTTGCGAAAGCGTGCAATCGCTTCCTCATCCAACGCGTAGGGGTCGACACCGTCCAGCTTCACACTGCCCGAAGTCGGCCGATCGAGCGAACCGAGAATGTGCAGCAGCGTGCTTTTCCCCGACCCGCTGGGGCCGATGATCGCCGCGTTTTCTCCCGCCGCCAATTGCAGCGAAACATCCCGCAATACGACCAACGGATCGGTGCGTGTTTCGTATTCTTTGCAGACCTGTTCAACAACCAGCTTACTCATCGATGACTCTCGCGGCGCGTTGGGATTGCGTTTCGCTAACGGCTGATTCGTATCCGCTCCAGCCTCGCGGGCTGCCGGCCAATCTTGCAAGCAGTCCATGCAGGTCATCCTACCGAGAATCGAGCCCATTGCTAGTGAGCCCGTTGCAGAACGCACCGGGGAGAATCACTGTTTCAATTTGGAGCGTCTCCGAAAATGGTAACCCGACACGTTAGCGAAGAATTCACCCGATGCCTCGCTTACGCGTCGAACTATCAAGAGTGCCTAACCCCAAACACTCAATGGCCTTGGTCGAACGACAAGCCCGGCATCGGATCGCGGTCGTCGCGTGATATAATCCGCCCCCGCGGTCCCAAGATCCAGCTCGAGGTGACGAATAACCGTGGTCGACCACCCGCTCACCGCGTTGTATCGACGGTTCAGTAAAAATTAAGGCACAGGAGCGAAGTCCATGAATGCAAATACGATCGCCATGGCATGTCATTTATGTGGACTGTTGGGCTACCTGGCCAATGGTCTGGGGAGCATCTTCGGGCCGTTGATCGTGTGGATCTTGAAGAAGGATGAGATGCCGTTTGTCGACGCGCACGGCAAGGAGGCGTTGAACTTCAACATCTCGGTGATGCTGTATGGTATCGCTCTGGTCGTCGTCACTTTCCTGACCTTTGGCTTTGGGATGTTTTTGACAGTTCCGCTGGGCCTAGGGTTGGTCGTCTTCCACGTCTACTTTGCAATCCGAGCCGCCCTGGCTGCGAACGAGGGAGAGATGTATCGCTATCCCTTCACGCTGCGACTGTTGAAGTAAGTGACGTCCGACCGTTACTTCTCGATCCGGTACAGGTGCGATTGCGTGCGGATGATCATGCTCTTGCCGACGACTGCCGGCGAGGCGCAGATCGTTTCGGGCAGCTTGTTCTCGGCCAGCAGTTTGAACTTGTCGCTCGCCTCAAAAACGGGGCAATCGCCATCTTTGTTGAAACCGTAGATGCGACCGTCGGCGTACAGCGGCGAGGCCCAGAAGTCGCCTCCTAACCGATGCTTCCAGATCTGATCGCCTGTCTTGGCGTCCAGACAGATCGCGATTCCATCGTCGGTGATCGCAAACATCAGGTCGTCGACGATGATCTGCGAGCCGCGTTTGGGCATCCCGCGCCCCTTGCCCCAGACGATGTGGGAATCGGTGACGTCGCCGTCGCCGCCGGGCCGAACGGCGATCAACCCAAGATCTCCCGCCCCACCGGTGATGTAGACCATCTCGTGAGCGAACAGCGGACGCGGGGCCGCGTTCATCCCGCCGTGATAGACCTTCCACAACTCCTTGCCGGTCTCGGGATCGTAAGCGATTGTGGCGACAGCGCCGGGGCTGATCATCTCCGCTCGGCCTTCGTGTTGGATGATCAGGGCCGTGCTGTACGCCTTCTTGTGATCGCCGTTGTCGGTGCCGTATTCGATGTTGCGATCGACCTGCCACGCCGTCTCGCCGGTCTGTTTGTCAAACGCGATCACAAATTGGTTGTCGTATCCGTCGTAGGCGACGATCAACAGGTTGCCATGCACGATCGGCGACGATCCGGGAGCACGCCAGTGGTTGCAGACCAGGTCGCGTCGCTCCCAGATCTTGGCACCTTTGGCCGTATCGACACACGCGGTTCCGTAGCTGCCGAAGTGGACGTACAGTCGGCCCGCTTCGACGACCGGGGTTGGCGAGGCGTAGCTGTTTTGCGGATGGCAGTAACGCGGTTCGGCGTTTTCGAACAGCGGCACATCGTGCACGACTTTGCCGCTTTCGAAATCGACGCAGACCGCCGACATCTGCTTGCCATCTTCGGATGCCGTTGTCATCCAGATTTGATCGTCCCAAACGACCGGCGAAGACCAACCCTTGCCGTGAATGGGCGTCTTCCAGACGACGTTTTCGGTATCGCTCCAGGTGATCGGCAGCCCTGTCGCCGCGGTCTTGCCGTCGCCATCGGGACCGCGGAACTGGTTCCAGTTCGGTTGTTCGGAAACCGCAGTGCTGGCCAGCAACAGAACAATCAACGCAGCAATAGACTTCACAAAGCACCTCGGCAGGAGTCGAACACGGTTTGGGGGGATCGTTGAGATTAAACCATGATTGTCAACGTGGCAACTCACAACCCAATCGTGTGAATTACGGCTGGGAATTGACCGGGCACGGCTGAGCAATAAAACTGGGGGCTGCCGATTTTGGTCCCCACCTCACCCCCAAGACCTTCAGCCAACCGGGATTCCCATGTTCTCGAGCCTTCCTTCAATCCTGTCGTCGGGAAATCGCCGCCGCACGCGCCAGTCGCGGGCGATTGCGAAATGTTCCCCAACGATCGCAACACCGCTGATCTTGGCGATCTGTCTGTTGGTCGGCGGAGCGTCATCGCAGCGCGTCGCCGCGGCGGAGCGTTTGCCCAACGTGGTCGTGATCTTCATCGACGACATGGGATACGAAGACATCGGTCCGTTTGGTGCCGATGGGATCGAGACGCCGAACCTCGATGCGATGGCCCAGCAAGGGCGTCGGTTTACCGATTTTGTTGTTTCATCGGCTGTCTGTTCGGCGTCGCGCGCGGCGCTAATAACCGGATGTTACAACCGGCGGTTGGGAATCAGTGGCGCGTTTGGACCAGGATCCAAAGTGGGGCTGAATCCCGATGAGATGACGATCGCAGAACTCTGTAAACAAAAGGACTACGCAACTGCGATCTATGGCAAGTGGCACCTGGGACATTTGAAACCCTTCCTGCCGCTGCAACATGGCTTTGACGAGTACTTCGGTCTGCCCTACAGCAACGACATGTGGCCCTACCATCCCGACGTTTTACATCTGCCGATGGAACAACGCGTGAAACGCTGGCCACATCTGCCGTTGATCGAAGGGAACGAAACGATCAACTCGCAGGTCAGTGGCGAAGATCAGGCTCAACTGACGACGCAGTACACCGAGCGAGCGGTTTCGTTTATCGAACGCAACAAAGAGAAGCCCTTCTTTTTGTACGTGCCTCACAGCATGGTCCACGTCCCCCTGTACGTTTCGGAAAAGTTCAAAGGGAGAAGCAAGCGTGGGCTGTTCGGCGATGTCGTGATGGAAGTCGATTGGTCGGTTGGTCAGATCAACGCGGCGTTGAAGAAGAACGGCATCGAAGACGATACCCTCGTGATCTTCACCTCCGACAACGGCCCCTGGTTGTCGTACGGCGATCACGCCGGCGTGACGAGCCTCCGCGAAGGGAAGGGAACGATGTTCGAGGGAGGCTACCGCGTGCCAACGCTGATGAAATGGCCCGGCAAGATTCCTGCGGGGACGACCTGCGATCAATTGGCATCGACGATCGACATCCTGCCGACAGTCGCACATTTGATCGGAGCCGAATTGCCCGAGCACAAGATCGATGGCAAGGACATCACGCCGCTGATGTTCGAAGCGGAGGGGCAAGCGAAATCGCCTCACGAAGCGTTCTACTGTTACTACAGTGGTGGCGAACTGCACGCGGTTCGCAACGATCGTTGGAAGCTGCACTTTCCCCATCGCTACCGAACGCTTGCCGGCAAGCCGGGAGGAACCGAGGGTCTGCCGACGAACTACCAGCAGACGAAGATCGGTCTCGAGCTGTTCGACCTCGACAACGACGTCAACGAAACGACCAACGTGATCGATCAGCATCCCGAAGTCGTGGCGATGTTGAAGCAACACGCCGAAGCCGCTCGCAGCGACCTCGGCGACAAACTGACCAAGCGCCCGCCCACCGGAGCACGTTCACCAGGCCGCGTCGACAAATAGGCTTGAGGATTTGGTAGTACCAAGCGGATTCTGTCAAATCGAATCTCGGTGGCGTAGAATCAAGGATGCCGAGTGAGAAACCACATTCAGTCTCCTGGTCTCAACAGCAAAGGTTTGGAATGAACATCGAACTACCACGCGAAGCAATGCAGTTTGTTGAGGGGCTCGTCGCCTCCGGCGAATACGATTCGGCAAATGAGGCCGTTGTCGATGGCGTGCGATTGTTGATGGGCCGGCAACAGTTGCGATCTGACATCCAGAAGGGGATTGCTGAACTGGATGCGGGGTTGGGCATAAACGGCGACGAAGTGTTTGCCAGCTTAAAAGAACGCGCAAGGGCCGCCATCGAAAAGGCCACTTGAATGGCGACGTTAGTCGTTTCGCCATCGGCGCAGCAAGATTTGACCGACATCTTCGATTACATCGCAAGAGACAAGCCTGTCGCGGCCGCGATGTGGATTGAGAAGGTTGAGCAAAAGTGCAGACGGATTGCGGCAACGCCAGATGTCGGAGAAGCCCGACCGGAGTATGGTAGCGACATTCGCAGTAGCATCATTGGGCGGTACGTTATTTTCCATCGAACGATCGTTGGCGGGATCGAAGTCGTGCGTGTGATCGCAGGCGATCGTGACATTCGGTCAATCTGAAGTTTGACGCCTGGAATCCCGAGGCGATCGGGAACGCGAATGGAACCGTCCGCGATGTTGCCGGCTTGGATCGACTTCCGCCGGCCTGATTTCCTTGTGGACTCGAGGGAAGATGTCCAGCTAGACTAGGTTAGAAGGTTTCGGTGGGGAACCGATAGGCTTGTTCAAATCAAGCGTGGGCGACGGAGACGGAACAAAGAGCTGGTGGGAGGAAAGAAAAGATGTCCACAGACAGTCGAGCGAGCATTCCTAGAATCGTGAAAGATGGTGTGGTTGTTCCGCAATCACGCCAGCCGTTGGCTGAAGGGACGCATGTTGAGATCATGGTCGAGCCGGAATCTATTCCGGCGGATTTGCGTGCCGAGATGCAAGCGTGGGATCAAGCTAGCGATGAAGCGTGGGCAATGATCGAAAAACGGGAGGCAGAGGAACTAAAAAGCTCCGCGATGAATTCATCAGGGGCTGCGCGGTTCTGAAATTCCAAGATCACGGCAGATCTTACGCGCTAGTTGATCGGATATTTCGCGGTGCCGAGGAATTGCAGAACGCGCGCCGGTGTCCACATTTGCCCACCAAGAATGCTTGCCACCCTCGCGGATCAGAGCACAGCCACAGTCAACGAGGTGTCGGATAAGATCGCGACGTTTCACGGCTGAATCGCCACCTCTTCATATGATTCGCCTGCAGCTCTTCGAGCGTCTTCGCGATTCAATTCGATCGCCTCCGCCAGCGCATCGCGTAGGTTCGCTATCAACTCATCCCGAGTTGCACCTTGTGAATTGACGCCTGGAATCTCCTCGATCCAGCCGATCCACCATTGGCCATCACGGCGAATTACTGCATTGAAGTTGGGAGTCAGCATGCAAATTCCTTCGAACGGGGATTCAGTTTTGCCCTGTGCGGGGCGATAGGGATCGCAGTAAAGAGTCTCTTATAACGATTGTCGTGCTTTGGGCTTACGCAGGCAAGCGACTATTCGTTAGTTCGATGGTGTCCTGTTATCGATGCTTCCCCGGATGCCGGAAGAACGCTATGCAAATTTTTTCCCTGAATCACTTGGGAATCCGCTCGCCTGCGTACGCCTATGCGGAGACTGCGGGAGGCGATTGTTCGATCTGGCGGGCGAAGTCGACGTAGTTGGTGCGATCCGACGCGAGTTCGTGGCGGATGCCGTCGAGGATCATCCCGCAGTGATACAGATAGACTCCCGGCATCTGAAAACTGTTCCCTTGGATCGCGCCGATCCCATGGCCGTTGACGACTCCATAGATCAAGCCTCGCAGCCAGACTCGCAGTCCAAACAGTTGCGAGAAGCCGCCGAGCTCCAGCCCAAACTGACGGTACAGCCGACACGAAGGGTCGGAGATCCTGGGGACATCGTCGACATCATATCGACGAAAGACTTCGGTCGCTTGAGCGTCTTCGGGTCCCAGGTGGACGAACAGCAACCGACATCCGGTCGCTTCGATCAACGCCCGTTGCAGCGAGATATCGGCCAACGTCTGCCGGCAAAAAGTACAACCGGCATGACGCAGGAAGACGATCATTTGCGGGTTGGCGTCGGCGAGTTCGTTTAAACTTTTGCCGGTGTTGGTTCGCAGATCATCCATCGGATCGTCGGCTTCCGGTTCACTGTGCGCCGAATCGACGGCGTGCGCGGTGTGCGCCGATTCCCACAGAATCAACGCCAACGGAACGATCCAAATCAGATCGTTCGTGAGCACGGTCCAACCGATCGCCATAGGAACCGCACCAGTTGAAAACGCCAGCGCGAATCCCGTGGCTGTGAAGATTTTTCCCATCAACCCGATCGCCAGCAGCAGCCAGTGCCCGGTCGGGTTTCGCGACGCGATGCCACACCCGATTCCAAACAGCCCGACGAGCAAGCCGATGTATTGCCAAAGGGTGATCGCCAAGCCGTCGCCGTCGGTCCCCAGCCAGCCGAGCATCGTCGCGGGCATCATGATCGCCAGCGCACCCCAGGCGAGATGGTAGACGGCAGCAACGCACAGCGCATACTGCATCCAGCCGCGTGGCTTGTAGGCGGGATTGATCGAATCCCGATCGATGGGAACGTCTGCGTATGTCATGGACCGTCTTGTTGAAGAATGGATTCCAGCGGCTCAGCAATTTTTGCCAGCTTTTCGATACTACTGTTCAGGAGCTGTCGGACGCGTTCTTTACTGATCCCCAAATCGTCGCCGATCGCCCGCATCGACAACCCTTTGCCCGAAGCGTTCAGCCCAAACCGGCGGCGGACAATTTCCTGTTCGCGATCGTCCAGCACGCGATCGAAGCTGGCGATCAGTTTCTTCATCGCTTTGGCTGCGTCCTCGCAAGCCGCTTCGTCAGCATAGGGGGACGCTTCGATTTGTAGGATCTGGTCGTTGCCGTCGGCCGTTTGCCGGTCGCGAGCCTTCCGTGTCTTCTGCAGCAACCTGTAAGTGTGTCGTTGAATCGCGTGAGTCGCATACGTGCTGAATCGATAGCCCCGGGAGTAATCAAACTTGTCGATTGCGTTTAATAAGATCGCATTGGCTTCAGCCAGAAACTCGTCGAAATCGTCTTGCGAGTTCGAAAGTTTTCGAACGATCGAAGCGGCTAACCGAAGGTTTGCACAAGCGATCTGGTCGCGTGTCTGATTCGCTTCGCAGAGCAGCCGATCGATCTCCTGTTGAGCCCGCTTGGCAGCTCGGCCGCGCCCCAGCGAAGCTTGTAAGGCGTTGGCTCGGAATCGCAGGAAGTTCAACCGCTTGAATAAAAAACGTTCCCCTTCGACCGTCAACAGACGGGACGCTTCGATCGCCATCAGAAACGCTTCGGCATCGCGGCGGCTGCGTCCGAAATCCTCTTCGTCGGCATACAACTGACCATCGATCTCGGCAAAGTCTTGTTCGGACGCCGTATCAAAGTCTTCGTTCGGGATGTAGGCGATTTCTGTACGGCCCAAGTCGATTGCCAGTGCGTGGGTTGATGTAGTGGTGAGAGTCGCCCGACTCTCGACCCCGCATCCTTTATAGCGTCACCCATTGGGTTGACCACAAAATTAAAGCGTTTCTCGCCGGGAGAAAGAATTTCATTGGTCAATCCAGCGGTTCGCTCTACAAACACGTGGGTGGCCGCAGCATCGCGTGACGCCAGCAAATCTCAGCGGAGTTGAATGTGCGAATCGCCATCGTCGGATCGGGAGTCTCGGGACTTGTTGCAGCGCGAATGCTCTCCGCGATCCACGATGTTGTCGTCTTCGAAGCCGACTGGCGACTGGGCGGCCACGTCAACACGCAGACCGTCGAAATCGAAACGGCGGAGTCCGGCCGACAGCGGCACGCGATCGACACCGGGTTCATCGTCTGCAACGACCGCACCTACCCCAGCTTCACACGCATCCTTCGCGATCTGGACGTCCCGACCGACCCGACTTCGATGAGTTTCAGCGTCTGTTGCGATCGGACCGGGCTGGAATACAACGGGACCTCGCTCAACGGCGTCTTCGCCCAGCGGCGAAATCTGCTGCGGCCCTCCTTCTTGCGGATGCTTCGCGACATTTTGCGGTTCAATCGCGAAGGGCCTCAGCATCTCGAAACGGTCACCGAAAGCGAAACGGTCGGCCAGTTCCTCGCCCAGCATCGCTACTCTCATGAGTTTGCTCAGCAGTATCTGTTGCCGATGGGAGCGGCGATTTGGTCCTGTCCCTGCGCCGACTTCGCCAATTTTCCGATCCGCTTCATCTTGGAGTTCTATGTCAATCACGGCCTGTTGAGCTTGCGAGACCGGCCGACGTGGCAGGTGATCCGCGGCGGATCGATGCGATATGTGGAGCGGTTGGTCGAACCGTTCCGCCGCAATATTCGATTGGCCTGCCCCGTCGAATCGGTTGTCCGCCAAGCCGATGGCGTGCGCGTGAACTTTCGCGGAGGTGAGGAGATCTTCGATGAGATCGTTTTCGCTTGCCACAGCGATCAAGCTTTGCGATTACTGGCCGATGCCGATTCGCTGGAGAGGGAACTGCTGTCGGCGTTTCCCTACAGCGAGAACTCCGCGGTCCTGCACACCGACGAGCGCGTGCTGCCGAAGCGGCGCCGCGCGTGGGCCAGTTGGAATTACCATCTCCCGAAAACGCAAGTCGATCGACCGACGTTGACCTACAACATGAATCTGTTGCAGCACATCGATTCGGAGCAGACTTTTTGTGTCACGTTAAACGAAGATCAACGGATCGCGGAGGAGAAGGTCATCGCTCGGTTCAAGTATTCGCATCCGCTGTTCACAGTTCAACGCGCGGCGGTTCAAAAGCGACACCGCGAAGTGATTCGCCGCCGCAAGACTTCGTTCTGCGGAGCTTATTGGCGGAACGGGTTTCACGAAGATGGAGTGGTCAGCGGTTTGGCGGTTTGCCGTGAGTTTGGTATTCCCGATTGGTCGCTGCAGACCAAACAGCGTCTGCCCGAGTCGACGGCGACTGGACAGCGAACCGTCACGTCGCGGGTGCCGTCATCGCCAGAAACCGCGGCTAGTGGAGGAACGGCATCATGAGTACATCGGCCATCATTCCAAGCGACGTTTCGCTGGCAAGCAAACTCGACGGCGAGTTTGCAGCGGAGGAATCAAGCGAATCGTCGCCGCCGGCTCGCGTCAGCTGTCTCTATTTCGGCACGATCCGCCACCGTCGCTTTGTACCCGTCGGGCATCAGTTCTGCTATTCGTTGTTCTTGGCGCTGATCGATCTGGACGAAGTCGATTCGCTGTTTCGATTCCCCTTGTTCTGCAGCACATCGCGTTTCAGTCTGCTCCGTTTTCGCCGCAGCGACTACATGGGCGATCCCGAGCGTCCGCTGGCCGATTGCATCCGCGAATTGGTTCAACAACAGGTCGGGCTGACAATCACCGGGCCGATCCGCTTGCTGACCCATCTGCGATTCTTCGGTCTGTCGTTTAATCCCGTCTCGTTCTACTTCTGCTACCACGCCGACGGTCGACGGTTGCAAGCGATCGTTGCCGAAGTCACCAACACGCCGTGGGGCGAGCGGCATTGTTATGTGATTCCGTGCGATGGCGCTTCACGAATCCACCGCCACCAGAGTCGCAAAGTGTTCCACGTCTCGCCCTTCATGCCGATGCAGATGATGTATCGCTGGCGAATCTCCACGCCGGCCCAGCAGTTGTCAGTACAGATCGAAAACTTCGACCAAGCGACGCAAGTTTTTGATGCAACGCTACAGCTGAAACGCCAACCGTTTTCCTACCGCCGGTTGGTCTGGGCCGTCGTCCGTTTTCCTTTGATGACCTTCCAAGTGGTCGCAGCGATCTATTGGCAAGCGTTGCGATTGTGGTGGAAAAAAGTTCCGTTTGTCCCGCATCCAGGCCGCCAACGCGAGGGATCTCGATGAGTACGACTGCAACCACGCTTCCACACCCCGCGGCCCCGTCGCTCTCCTGGCTGCAGCGGTCCGCCCGCGGCAAGCTGATCGATTGGCTGTCGACCGCCGACGGCGGAGTCGTTCGATTTTCGGACAGCCGTCAGCGGCGAGTGCTCGGAACCGCGGACGAGGATGGTTTGCAGGCGAGTCTCGATGTTCGCACGCCCGAGTTCTATTCTCAATTGGCAACCGGCGGATCGCTGGGTTTTGCCGAATCGTACCTCCGCAATCACTGGCAGACCGATGACCTAACGACGTTGTTGCGGATCCTCTATCGCAACGATTGCCAAACGACTGGCGACACGTCGTGGATCGCCAAGCTGACTCGTGGACTCGCGTCGTTTTCCCATCGACTGGCCAGCAACACGTTGCACGGTAGTCGTCGAAACATCGCGGCCCACTACGATTTGAGCAACGAATTTTTCGACTTGTTCCTCGATTCGACGGGGATGTATTCCTCGGCCTACTTTGCCGAGGATACGTTTTCGCTGCATGAGGCGTCCGAGGCCAAGCTGCAACGGATCTGCGAGAAACTCGATCTACAGCCGCAGGATCATGTGCTGGAGATCGGCACCGGTTGGGGCGGCTTTGCGTTGCATGCGGCCCAGAACTATGACGTTCGATTAACGACGACAACGATCTCATCGGCTCAGTACCAAAAAGCTGGCCAGCGATTTGAAGCGGCCGGGATCGCCGATCGAGTCGAACTGCTCGACAGCGACTATCGCGATCTCGTCGGCAGCTACGACAAACTGGTTTCGATCGAGATGATCGAAGCGGTGGGCGAGCGTTTCCTGAAGACTTATTTCCAACGCTGCGGCAGCCTGTTGAAGCCGGGTGGCCGGTTTGTGTTGCAGGGGATCGTGATGCCCGAATCGCGTTACGACGCCTACCGCCGCGGCGCCGACTTTATTCAAAAGTACATCTTTCCGGGCGGCTTCCTTCCCTCCGTGGCTGCGATGCAACAGGCGGTTGGCCAGACGACGGATCTGCGGCTGCATACGGTCGAGGATCTCTCGCCGCATTACGCTCGCACGTTGCACGCCTGGCGGCAGCGGTTCATGCGGCGACTGGATGATGTGCGACGGCTTGGCTTCGATGATCGTTTTATTCGGATGTGGGAGTACTATTTGTGTTATTGCGAAGCGGCGTTCAGCGAACAAGCGGTTCGGGTTGTTCAAGTTGTGTGGGACAAGCCGAAGCGATAGATCCGGCGATCGACGAGAACACGCTGCAATCGTTCTTCGGGTTTTTTATGAGGAAAGCGGAAGCCGGCTGGTTGCCCGATCCGCTGCTGCGGGCTGGCATCCGGCGACTGTTGCGCACGCGGCTGCGCGACCTTCACGCGTCGAGCGAGGATGCCGATTGCGAAGCCTTTCTGCGGGCAACGCGTCCGCAACCGATCGCCGTGGTGCCGGAGAAGGCAAACGATCAGCATTACGAAGTCCCGGCGGAGTTCTTTCGGCAGGTGTTGGGGCCGCGGTTGAAGTACAGTTGCTGCCGCTGGACCGAAGGCATTCTTTCACTGCAGCAGGCGGAGGAGCAATCGCTGCGGGAGACGTGCGAGAACGCTCAATTAGAAGATGGCATGAGCATCTTGGAGCTTGGGTGTGGATGGGGATCGCTGTCGCTATGGATGGCGGAACATTATCCGAACAGCCAGATCACTGCGGTTTCAAATTCCCATTCGCAGCGTGAATTCATCACCGCCCGAGCCCACGAGGCGGGGCTCACGAATTTGGAAGTGCTGACTGTCGACATGAATCACTTTCACCCGACCGATCGGTTCGACCGCGTCGTCTCGGTCGAGATGTTTGAACACATGCGGAACCACAGCAAATTGATGAACCGGATCCACGACTGGCTAGTCCCCGACGGGAAGTTGTTTGTGCATATCTTCTGCCACAAACAGACGCCTTATCTTTTCCGGTCCGACGGCGAGCAGAATTGGATGGGACGCTACTTCTTCACCGGCGGGATGATGCCCAGCGAGAATCTGCTGGAAAACGTCGGCTCGCGACTGACCTTGGTCTCCAAGTGGCGGTGGAGCGGCATGCACTATGCGAAGACAAGTCGCGCGTGGCTGGAGAATCACGACCGTTGCAGCGAGTCGCTGTTGCAAATGATGAAGCTAACGTACGGCGATGACCAAGCGATCATGTGGCAGAATCGCTGGCGAATGTTTTTTATGGCGTGTGAAGAGTTGTTCGCCTACGACGGCGGCAATGAGTGGTTCGTTTCCCATTATCTGTTCCAGCGATGAGCACTCCCTTGTTGAACGTCATGCTCCCCTGTGCCGCCGCGATCACCTGTCTGATGCTCGCGATCTGGATACTGAGTCTCTGGCGGCGCGACGCCAGCATCGTCGATATCGGCTGGGGCCTCGGCTTTGTGCTGGTCGCTTGGACGGCGTACGGCATCGCCGATCGCGATTCGGCCGATTGGCTGTTGCCCGCGCTGACAACGCTCTGGGGCCTGCGACTCAGCGGCTACCTGTTCTGGCGGAACCATGGTCAACCGGAAGACTATCGCTATCGGGCGATGCGGGAGAAGTGGGGATCGGCCTTTCGCTGGATCAGTCTGCTGACAGTCTTTGGCCTGCAGGGTGTGGTGATGTTTATTGTTGCGTTGCCGATTCAAATCGGAACCGCACTGGCCGGTCGGGATCTGGTCTGGCTCAAAATCATCGGCGTGATCGTCTGGGCTGCCGGTCTCTGCTTTGAGTCGGTTGGTGACTGGCAGCTGGCGCGTTTCAAAGCCGCCCAGGGCAACGCGGGGCAAGTGCTCGACAGCGGCTTGTGGCGCTACACGCGGCACCCGAACTATTTTGGCGACGTCCTGGTTTGGTGGGGCCTGTTTCTGGTCAGCTGCTCTCTGACAGCCGCTTGGTGGACGGTGATCGCTCCGTTGTTAATGTCGGTGCTGCTGATGCGCGTCTCGGGAGTGACATTACTGGAGACGAAGTTGTCGACGTCGAAGCCGGGCTACGCCGACTACGTCGCCCGGACCAACGCCTTTTTCCCCGGCCCCGTGAAGACAACCGCCAGGGCTTAGAATTTTCCGGGCGGTCGTCGCGATCAAGCTGCCGGATACATCCGGCAGCGAACTTACGATCGTTGTAACGGCGAGTTTGGATTGACAAGTTTTACATTGATTGATCGTCTGCTTCGGGCGATGCCGCATCGTCCGTGGCGGTTTGTTCGGACTGCGATTCTTCTTGCGCCAAGGCTTCTTGCTTGGCCAGTTTCTTGGCTTCGCGTCGGGCTTGGTGTTCGGCGGCCATCGCTTCGATTGTCTGGACGACTTCGGGGGCGACGCGGCCGAACTGCTTTTCGTACAGGGCTTCAATGAATTCGGGCAACGGCAGCTTCCAAGGCTGATCCTTGCGGTCGGCGTAGTTGCTGAATCGCTTCGGACTCAGCCCCAGTTCGCGGGCCATCTGGACCTGGGCGTCGGTCAGCCGATACTTTTTGCGGACGGCGATCCACGGTTGGAATTTGTGCGGGATCCGCTGCTTTTTGGTCATGGTTTGTTTCGGTTGCCACCGCTGCGTGCGGCGGAGTGAAGGGGAACGGATGGCCCCCCCACGTAGGCGGCATCGCCTGGACAGCAGTCGCCGTGGTGGAGGGTCGCAAGTTGAGGACCCGTCATAATAATGAGCGACGTTGGGCAAGGGAACCATTGTTTGTCAGTCGGCCTGGTATGCGGTGCGACCGACGCGTTTCTTGTTCCCCTCCCTCCAGCTACAATCATCCGTCCACTCTCTCCACCCCCACCTTCCTCAAGGCGAAAACGATGCGTCGATTCCAGAGACTCTCACTGTCGATTGGTTTACCGTTGTTGCTATTGGTCCTCGTGCCGATGACGGCCAGTTGCCAGCAGATTCCGCCGACGCATCGCGATCTCGCCTACGACAACCAGCACGCGTCGCAGCGGTTGGATGTCTATCTGGCGAAGTCGGAAACGCCGGTCCCGGCGATGGTCTACATCCACGGTGGCGGTTGGCGGGGAGGATCGAAGAATCGCTTGCCCCAATGGCTCAGCAACGCGGTCGCGCAAGGGTGGCTCTCGGTCGTCTCGGTCGAATACCGATTCACCGACGTCGCGCCGCATCCGGCCCAGACCGACGACTGCTTGCGAGCGATTCAGTTTGTCCGCAGCAACGCCGCAGCGTGGAACATCGATCCCGATCGGATCGGCGTGACCGGCGGATCGGCTGGCGGACACCTTTCGCTGTGGGTTGCATTGCACGACGATGTGGCCGATGCCCAGGCGACCGATCCGATTAAAAAACAGTCGTCACGCGTCGCGTGCGCTGTCAGTTTTGCTGGCCCCACCGATTGGTCGCTGTTGTCCGATATCGAACACAAGCATCCCGCCTACCGACAATTGCTGGGCTATCAACCGGGAACGGCGGTTGCCGAAATGGATGCCGACAAAATGAAAGACGTCTCGCCGATCAGCTTTGTCAGCAGCGACGATCCGCCGATCATGCAGGTCCACGGCGATGCGGACGATATCGTGCCGATCAAACATGCCCGGCGGATGGACAAACAATTGCAAGAAGCAGGTGTCACAGCGGAACTTGTTGTGGTGCCGGGAGCCAATCATGGAGTTGCTGGAGCCGGTGGAGATGCTGGCAAGCGAGCCTCCGAATTCGTACTTGAAACAATAGGGAAGAAGTAGTCGGATGGCGAAGTCTGAAAAATCGGTATGGATCGTCGCAGCGAAGCGGACTCCTCAGGGACGCTTGCTCGGCGCGTTGGCAAAACAATCGGCCGTCGACCTGGCTGTCGCGGCCGGACGCGAGGTCGTGGCATCGGTCGATCCCGGTTGGATCGATTCGGTGATCGTTGGCAATGTGCTGAGTGCGGGGCTGGGGATGAACGTCGCGCGGCAAGTTGGCGTGCGGTTGGATCTGCCGGTGAGTACGCCCGCCTTCACCGTCAATATGATGTGCGGTTCGGGGATGCAGGCGGTGATCCTGGCGGCTCAAGCGATTCAGAACGGATCGGCCAAAATGGTTCTGTGCGGCGGGACCGAATCGATGTCCAACGCACCCCACTTGATGCAGCGGGCCCGCAGGGGATACAAGTTGGGCGACGCGGTGCTTGTCGATTCGGTTTTGCGCGACGGGCTGACCGACGCGTTCAGCGGCGATCACATGGGCCAAACCGCCGAGCGGTTGGCGGCCAAGTACGAGATCTCCCGCGCGGCGCAAGACGCGTTTGCGGTTCGCAGCCAAACGATGTACGCCGCGGCGCAGCAAGCGGGGCGATTCGCCGACGAGATCGTCGCTGTTGATGGCTGCGTCGAAGACGAACATCCGCGGCCGGGAACGACTGTCGAACAGCTGGCTAAAATGTCGCCAGCGTTCCAAAGCGATGGCACCGTGACCGCGGGGAACGCTTCGGGAATC
This sequence comes from Rosistilla ulvae, assembly GCF_007741475.1. Lineage (NCBI taxonomy): Bacteria > Pseudomonadati > Planctomycetota > Planctomycetia > Pirellulales > Pirellulaceae > Rosistilla > Rosistilla ulvae. The sequence goes on from NZ_CP036261.1 coordinate 6,824,630, forward strand.
AACGACGGCGCGGCGATGTTGCTGTTGTGCGACGAAGACTGGGGACGCCAGTGCGGCTTGGAACCGATGATGGTTCTGACAGCCAGCGCCGTCGCGGGCTGCGAGCCTGAATTGATGGGCCTCGGCCCGGTTCACGCGGTGCGAAAAATGGGCGTTGATCCGCAGTCGTTTGATGCGATCGAATTAAATGAAGCTTTTGCGGCGCAGTCGCTGGCTTGTATGCGTGAATTGAAACTAGATGAAGCCCAGGTCAACATCGACGGCGGCGCGATCGCATTGGGGCATCCGATTGGTGCCAGCGGAGCGCGGTTGATCGTCCATCTGGCACACCGCCGGCCCCGACGCGGGCTGGCGACGCTGTGTGTCGGTGGTGGGATGGGATGTGCCGTTGTTTTGGGTAAACCAGAGTGAAAGCTGTCGAAGTGAAACAATGTGGGATCTGGGAACCAACCCAGGAAACGATCGACGCCACTAACGTGGCTTGGCTGATGCAGCGCGCCGGCGTCGACAATTACGAAGCCTTGCACGATTGGTCGATCCAGCGTCGCGAACTGTTTTGGGAGTCGGTCGTCGAACGATTGGCGATTCCTTTCCAGTCGCCGTTCGATCGGATCGTCGATGTTTCCGAAGGAGTCGCCTCGCCGAAGTGGTTCCCCGGCGGGAAGCTGAACATTGTCGAGAGCTGCTTTAACGCGGCTGCCGATTCGACGGCGATCATCTATCAGCACGAAGCGGGCGAATTGGAAACGCTGACCGTTCGTGAATTGCGGGCGTTTGCGTCGCGAGTCGCCGATGGGCTGCGACAACGCGGATTCAAGCCGGGCGATGCGATCGCGATCTTGATGCCGATGACTGTCGAATGCGTTGCGATCTATCTCGGCATCGCGTGGGCTGGCTGTGTCGCTGTCAGTATCGCCGACAGCTTCCAACCCAAAGAAATCGCGACGCGGCTGAAACTGTCTGGCGCCGTCGGAATCTTCACTCAAGATGTCTTCCGCCGCGGTGGGAAATCGCATCCGTTGTTCGCTGGCGTCAAGCAAGCCGGGGCGCCGGCAGCGATCGTCGTCTCCGAAGGCTCGACAGCCGAACTGCGCGATGGCGATTGTCACTGGAGCGATTTTCTTGGCGATGACGAGGACGCGCCGGTTGCGGTTTGCGAGCCCTCGGATCCGATGAACATCCTGTTCTCTTCGGGTACGACGGGCGATCCCAAAGTGATTCCGTGGACGCATACGACGCCAATTAAATGCGCGGCCGATTCCCACTTCCACCAGAACATCCAGCCGGGCGACGTCGCTGTTTGGCCAACTAATATCGGTTGGATGATGGGCCCGTGGCTGATCTTCTCTGCTCTGATGAATCGGGCATCGATGGGGCTCTACTACGGATCGCCCACCGGTGCGGAGTTCTGCCGGTTTGTTCAGGACGCGCGGACGACGATGTTGGGAGTGATCCCCAGCCTGGTGAAAACGTGGCGAGCAGTGGACGCGGCTCAAGGGCTCGATTGGAGTTCGATCGAGCTGTTCAGCACGACCGGCGAATGCTCCGCCGCGGACGATATGCAGTGGTTGATGCAGCAGGCTGGCGGTCGACCGGTCATCGAATATTGTGGTGGCACGGAGCTCGGCGGCGGTTACATCGCATCGACGCTCGCGCTGCCTTGCAAAGTCGGTGAGTTCAACACGCCGACGCTTGGTACCGAAATGGTGATCTTGGACGCCGAGGGACAACCAGCCGACAGCGGCGAGGCGTTCCTTGTCCCTCCGACGATCGGGATGTCGACGCAATTATTGAACAGGGACCACCACAAATCGTATTACGCAGCGACCCCGTGCCGTCACGAAGGGGACGTTTTGCGACGGCATGGCGACCAGATCCAGCGGATTCCCGCTGGGGGCTGGCGAGCGATGGGGCGAGCCGACGATACGATGAACCTGGGTGGGATCAAAGTCGGTTCGGCGGAGATCGAACGCGTGTTGCAAGGCGTCGCGGGGCTCTCCGAAACGGCGGCGATCGGCGTCGCGCCCGACGGTGGTCCTAGCCAACTGGTGATCTACGTGGTGCTTGCGAAAGACGTGACGGTCGAAAAGAAGGAGCTGATGGCGGCGATGCAATCGGCGATTCGAAAAGAATTGAATCCGTTGTTCAAAATCCACGACATCATTCCTGTCGATGTGATGCCACGAACCGCGTCGAACAAAGTCATGCGACGCGTGCTCCGCGATCAATACCTCCAACATGCGAAAGGTTGCTCGTGAAGCGTACAATTTTGATCAGCGGTGCTGGCAGCGGATTGGGACGTGGGCTTGGGATCTGTCTGGCTGGGCAAGGGCACACGATTTTGGCAACCGATCTCGATTTGTCGCGAGCCGAACAGACGGCTGCGGAGATCGTGGCTGCGGGAGGTGCGGCGCAGGCTCATCAATTGGATGTGTCGAGTGAACAGGATGCCCAGGAATTGCTTGCTCGCGTCGGCCCGATCGACGTTTTGATCAACAACGCCGGCTTGCAGCATGTCGCCCCGTTGGAAGATTTCCCGCTGGCGAAGTGGGAGCAATTGTTCGACGTGATGGTCAAGGGAACGTTCCTGATGTCGCGAGCCGTGTTGCCGGGAATGCGAGCCGCCGGATATGGCCGACTGATTCATATCGGTTCGATTCATTCGCTGGTGGCGTCGCCGTACAAGACGGCGTATACGGCTGCCAAACACGCGATCCTTGGATTTTCGAAAGTGTTGGCGCTCGAGACGGCTGGTTCGGAGATCACCAGCAACGTCATCTGCCCCGCCTACATTCGGACGCCGCTGGTCGACGCGCAGATCGGCGACCAAGCGATCGCACGCGGGATAACCGAAGCCGAAGTGATCGATCAAGTGATGTTGGCACCGATGCCGAAGAAGGCGTTTATCGAATGCGATGAGGTCGCTGCGGCGATCGAATATCTGGCCAGCCCGTTGGCGCGGAACGTCACAGGCCAAACGCTCACAATCGATGGTGGCTGGACCGCGCAATGAACCTTCTGATCATCTTAGCGGCACTCGGCTTTTTGATGCTCGCCGCCTACCGCGGCTACAGCGTGATCCTGTTCGCTCCGCTGGCAGCGATGGGAGCCGTGTTGTTGACCTCCCCGGCGGAAGTCGCCCCGATGTTCACGGGGCTGTTCATGGACAAGATGGCCGGTTTCTTTAAGCTCTACTTCCCGATCTTTCTGCTCGGTGCGGTCTTCGGCAAAACGATGGAACTGTCGGGATTTGCGAAATCGATCGCGTCGGCGATCATCGAATTACTGGGACGGCAACGCTCGGTGCTGTCGATCGTGATCGTCAGTGCGCTGCTGACTTATGGCGGCGTGTCGCTGTTTGTGGCGGTCTTTGCCGTCTATCCGTTTGCCGCCGAATTGTTTCGTCAGAGCGGGATTCCGAAGCGATTGATCCCCGCGACGATCGCTTTGGGAGCGTTCAGTTTCACGATGGATTCGTTTCCCGGAACGCCTCAAATTCAGAACGTGATCCCCGCGGCATTCTTCAAGACCGACATCTACGCAGCGCCGTGGTTGGGGATCCTGGGCGGGCTGTTCACGCTGTTGGCAGGTCTGTTTTTTTTAGAGTGGCGCGTCCGCGTCGCCGCCGCAAGCGGAGAGGGATATGGCGACGTCTTGTTGAACGAACCGGCGGCGTTTGAGCACGATCGGCTTCCCTCCCCCTGGCTCGCCATGCTGCCGCTGCTGGTCGTTGCGGTCGCTAACAAAATCCTGACCGGTGCGATCCCGCGACTGTACGGTGAATCGCACGCATTTATTCCAGCGGTTGTTGGGACATCGGAACCGATCGTTCAGGACGTCGCCAAAATCTCGGCGATCTGGTCGATCGAAGCGGCGTTGATCCTGGGAATCTTGACGGTCATGTTGCTGGCTTGGCGGCATCTGTTCAAAAAGCTATCCGAGGGAACGAAGCCGGCGATCGCAGGAGCGTTGTTGGCCGCGACCAACACGGCATCGGAATACGGATTTGGCGCAGTGATCGCTGCTCTGCCCGGTTTCTTGATCGTTTCCGATGCGCTGCGATGGATCCCCAATCCGTTGGTCAACGAAGCGGTGACCGTGACGACATTGGCCGGGATCACTGGATCGGCATCGGGCGGTTTGAGCATCGCGTTGGCGGCGATGTCTGAAACGTTCATCGCCAATGCGGAAGCCGCCGGGATTCCGTTGGAGGTCTTCCATCGAGTCGCTTCGATGGCCAGCGGCGGGATGGACACGCTGCCTCACAACGGTGCCGTGATCACGCTGTTGGCTGTCTCCGGGCTGACACATCGCCAAGCGTATGGCAACATCTTTGGAATCACATTGATCAAGACACTGGCGGTCTTTGTCGTGATTGCGATCTATCAATGGACCGGATTGGTTTGACAGCAGACGCTTCGTCGCGATGAGATCCCTTCCTCTACAAACGAATAAAAGACAATGATCAGCATCGACCTGACACAGAAAACAGCCGTGGTTACCGGTGGCGGACAAGGGCTGGGACTGCAGACCGCGACGACGCTGCACGCCGCTGGGGCCAACGTCGTGTTGACCTACTTCCAGGACGCTGCGGGGGTGAACCAGCAGCGAGCCGAGCAGGCGGCCAGCGGCTTGGGGTCGCGGGCGAAGGCGGTCGAAGGAGACGTCCGCGATCGCGATTCGATCGCAGCAATGTTCGATGCCGTGGTCGGTCACTTTGGATCGTTGGATATCGTCGTCAACAACGCGGCGATCTTGCGAGACCGCACGCTGAAGAAGATGTCCGATGACGAATGGGGTTCGGTGATCGATACGAACTTGTCGGGCGTCTATCGCGTTTGCAAAGAGGCGTCGGAGCGGATCGCCGATGGCGGGCGAATCGTTAACATGACATCGATCTCCGGCTTTACTGGCTTCTTCGGCCAGGCGAATTATTCAGCTGCCAAAGCGGGCGTGGTCGGACTGACCAAAGCGATCAGCAAGGAGCTGGCCAGCCGACGGATCACCGTCAACGCGGTCGCTCCCGGCGTGGTGCTGACCGAGATGGGAGCTTCGATTCCCGAAGCGGCTCGCGCCGAGATGCTGAAGCAAATCCCTTTGGGACGATTTGGTGAACCAGCGGAAATTGCTAACGCGATCTTGTTTCTGTGCAGTCCGTTGGCCGATTACATGACCGGCCAGACGCTGCACGTTAACGGCGGTTGGCTGGTCTAATCGCCCGGGGCGGTGTCGGCTAAGCATGTCGCAATATGTTTTCCGGGTAAACCGCAGGCTCTTCGGACCGTCGAAAGAATTAGCGGCGGGACGTAGTGGACGAGGTTACGAGTCCCAGCGATTTGGTCTGATGCAAAAGGACTCGTAGCCTCGTCCACTACGCTTCGTTGAACGGTATTGCGGTTAAACCTAGAAGGCTGCTTGCTGGCTGCTTATAATCGGCGAACTTCCAGAACGACACCACTTGAGTTTTATCGCCTTGGCTGCACCGCTACTGACCGCCGAACAGATCACTCGCCGCGATTCCGCCACCGGTCGCGTGTTGATCGATCGGGTTTCGATCTCGATCGCTGCCGGAGAACGGATTGGTTTGGTCGGTTCCAGCGGCGCAGGGAAGACCGTTTTGATGCGGTCGATGGTTTTATTGGATCCTGTTCAAGAAGGCCGCATCCTATGGCAGGGGCAACCGGTTGTTGGAAGCGAGGTGCCCGGATTCCGCAGCCGCGCGATGTATCTGCCTCAATTGGTCCCGGTCACCGATGGGGCTGTCGAAGAGTTTCTGCGGTCGCCGTTTGATTGGAAGATCCATCGAGATCGCCGATACGACGCCGATCGGATCGCAGATTGGATCGACGCGTGTGGGTTGAATGTCGATTTGCCGCGAGGGCCGATGATGCAAGCCAGCGGCGGCGAGCGACAGTTGTTTGCCCTGCTGCGAGCGCTGCAGTTGGATCCGATCGTCGTGCTGTTCGATGAAGCGACGGCGTCGATGGATGCCGAATTGACTCGTCGCGTCGAAGCGATGATTAGCGATTGGCAAGCGGCGGATCTACAGCGGTCGATCGTTTGGACCAGCCACAGCAGCGAGCAGATCGACCGGATGACCGATCGCCAGATCCAACTGCAAGCCGGGCAGGTTGTCGGCGAGCGACAAGGAAGCGTGGCGCGGGAAGCAGGAAATGTGTAGGCCTTTTCATTACGTGGGGCGTCGATTGAAGCGGTGCGACAACGCCGCCGGTTGAATCGATTTGAACGAGGGGGAACTGATGAGTCCGACAAAGCCAAAACGCCAGCTGTTGCCGCCGATGTGGCAGTTGCCCGAAGAGTTTCGGCATCGCTTGGGATCGACTGCGGGCCGGCAGCGGGCGATGTTGGCCGACGGTCATTTGTTGTTGGTGCTGCACGTCGTTCCCGGAGCGGATGATACGACGCGAACGGGGCGTTTCTTCTGGCGCGAAGACTCGGGGACGTGGCACAGTTCCGATTCGGGAGCTGGCCCGGCGGCGTTGCACAAACACTTGGATCAATACGCTGCGGCGTTGGATGCGTCGGAGCAGCGGGAGACCGAGGCGCTGCATGCCGACCAGTACCTGCAGTTGCTCGAAAGGCTATCGCCCTTGCTGCGGGCGTCGCGAAACATGTTGCAGGTCTTGGAGGAGGCTCGCAAAGAGGTTCCTCAGGACCGCGACCTGATCGAATGCCGCGACCGGGCTTACGAGATTTCGCGGACGGCGGAACTGCTGTACGGCGACGCCAAAAATGCGATGGACGTCGCGGTGGTTCGCCGCGCCGAACAGCAGGCCGAAGCGAGCGACCGGATGGCTCGGGCATCTCACCGGTTGAATGTCCTGCTGGCGATGTTCTTCCCGATC